>CAXYVC010000102.1:0-10097 GCA_964292295.1 uncultured bacterium | reverse complement strand
GCAGGGGCAGCTCGAAGGCGTCCCGCGCCTCGTCCGGCTCCGCCTCCGGGTGCAGGGGCTCAAGGGGGTCCCAGTTCCGGGGATGGATGTCGTCCCCCCCGCAGAGGAGCAGACCCGCGACGCCCTCCAGGGCGGGAAGCGGCCCGCCTGGCCCCACAAGCTCCAGGCCTCCCGCCCAGCCCGCGGCACGCAGGGGAGGCAGGTAGTGCGCTTCCGCGCCGGCCCTGTCCCCGCACGCCACCAGGATGCTTGACACGCCCCTCCCCCAGGTCATGATGGACACCCTATCACCTGCCATGGGGGCCGGGGAGCAGTGCGGCGGAGGGCTCCGCCGGGGAGGTCGCGACATGTCCGGATCGCTCAACAAGGTCATCCTGATCGGCAACCTGGGGAAGGACCCCGAGCTGAAGATGACGCCCAGCGGCCAGGCCCTCTGCCGCTTCAGCCTCGCCACGACCGAGAACTGGAAGAACCAGCAGGGCGAGCGCCAGAGCAAGACCGAGTGGCACACCATCGTGGTCTGGGGCAAGCAGGCGGAGACCGCCGAGAAATACCTGCGCAAGGGCCAGCAGGTCATGGTGGAGGGGCGCATCCAGTACCGGGAGTACACCGCCCAGGACGGCACCAAGCGCTACGCCACGGACATCCGCTGCGACAACTTCGTGATGCTCGGCCGCAGGGATGACGGCGCCGGCGCGCGCGCCACGGGTAGCTACGACGACGACCCCCTGCCCCCGCCGCCGAGCCCCGCCTCCGGCTCCTTCTCGGACGACGACATCCCCTTCTGACGCAGGCACGACCGGGAATGCGAAAGGGCCCGCCATCCGGCGGGCCCTTTCGCGTGCACCCCAGACGCCCTCAGCGGTCCACGCGGATCACGAGGCTCTTGGCGATCATGTCGTGCAGGCCCTTCCGCTCGGGCAGGAGCAGCAGGCCGTAGGGCACCAGCGCACAGAGGAAGCCCACCACCGGCGTGATGACCATGGCCAGCGCGAAGGCCCCGGAGAACCCGAGCGCCAGGCCCAAGATGCCGTTCAGGATCAGGCTGAGGATCACGCCGATCACGCCGTTCACCAGGTAGCCCACCATGCGCAGCACCGCGCCGCCCAGATCGAGGCGCCCCGCGGGGGAGGCCTCGGGCACCACCCGGAGCTTCATCATCTTCTTGCCCGGCGTGGCGCCGAACTTCATCCAGCACCAGGGAATGAAGAGCAGGTAGGCGACCCCCATCAGGAGCTGCAGCGCGGCGAAGAGGCACCCGATGCCCGCGGCGGCGCCGAAGCCCACGGCCCGCGGGCCCCCGAGGCTCGTGGAGGCCGCCAGCACGTTCACGGCGATGGAGAGGAGGGCGAGCAGCAGCATCGGCGCATAGTCGATGAGCCCCGCCAGGAGGCGCGGCAGGAATTCGCCGCGCAGGGGTTCCCCGTCCGGGCCCGCCAGGGGCTGCGCCGCATCGGGCACGGCCGGAAGCCAGGGCTGCAGGAAGGCCGGTGCGGGGTTCAGCTCCGGCGCTCCGGACAAAGCAAGGGGATCGACATGCCTCGGGGGAGCGATGGAGGTGACCTGGGACTCCGGCGGCACCTGCACGGGGGGCGCCACGGGTGGCGGGGCTGAGATGCCCTGGATCTTCGCCATCTCGGAAGGATCCATGCGCACCGTGCCCAGGGGGCTGGGCGCGGCCTCGGAGGGGTCCATGAAGGTGAGCTGGATCTGGCCCAGCGTCAGGTGGTCGCCGTCCGCGAGGGACACCGCCCCCTGCACGCGCTCGCCGTTCACCAGCACGCCGTTGCTGCTCTGGAGGTCCTGCACCTCGTAGCCCGAGGCCGTGCGGCGCACCACGCAGTGGTGGCGGGAGATGCTCGGGTCCGCAAGGCGCAGGGCGTTGTCCAGCTCCCGCCCGATATGGACCTCGCTGTCCACGAGCTCGAACTCCCGCGCGCCTGAGCTTTCCTGCACGAGCAACTTGGCCATGACGCCCCTCGCATGCTTCCCGGTTGTAGGTAGCTGCAAGTGTAGAAGGGGCCATCGGCCCGCGCAATCAGCCTCGCCTTGACCCCGTGCCGCGGATTGGGCCAAGCTGGCAAGAAACCGTCCTGGAGGCCGTGCCATGGTCCTCTTCAATGCCGCGACCAAGGAGCTGACCGCCAAGATCGTGTACTACGGTCCCGGGCTCTGCGGAAAGACCACCAACCTGCAGTTCATCTACGATTCCCTGCCCCAGGACGGGCGGGGGAAGATGCTCAGTCTGGCCACCCAGACGGACCGCACCCTCTTCTTCGATTTCCTCCCCATCGAGCTGGGCACCATCCGGGGCATGAAGACCCGCATCCAGCTCTACACGGTGCCGGGCCAGGTCTTCTACGACGCCACCCGCAAGCTGGTGCTGCGCGGGGCCGACGGCGTGGTCTTCGTGGCGGACTCCCAGGCACCGGCCCTGGAGAGCAACAAGGAGAGCTTCCAGAACCTCATCGAGAACCTCAAGGAGCAGGGCGCGGACCTGGAGAAGCTGCCCCACGTCATCCAGTGGAACAAGCGGGACACGCCCAACGCCCTGCCCGTGAAAACGCTGGAGCGCGAGATCAACCGCTTCCAGGCCCCCACCTTCGAGGGCAGCGCCGTGAACGGCCAGGGCGTGCGCGAGACCCTCGCCGGCATCGCCCGCTGCGTGCTGAAGCACCTCGCGGACAAGTACGGCGGCGGCCTGGTGGAGGCCGCGGACGTGCTTCCCCCTGCCCCACCCCCGGCACCCAGGGAGGAGGAGCGCAAGCCCCTGGAGGTGGAGGAGCTCGGCGCCGGCGAGCTGCTGGACGAACTGGACGAGCTGCCGACCACGGAGCCCCAGGCACCCGGCGTGCAGGAGACCCAGGCCCTGCCCGTGCACGCCAGCGTGGTGGAGGTGCCCGTGGTGCTGGACCGCAGCCTCTTCACGGGCAACGCCCCCGTGGAGATCAAGCTGAAGCTCTACCTCAAGTAGCCGGCCTGGGCGCGCGGGAACGGATCGGGCAGACTAGAGGGTTCAGGTCCCCCGAGGTTCCGCCCATGTCCCGTCCCGTCGTCACCCGTTTCGCTCCCAGCCCCACCGGCATGCTGCACATCGGTGGCGTGCGCACGGCGCTCTTCTGCTGGCTCTTCGCCCGCAAGCACGGGGGCCGCTTCATCCTGCGCATCGAGGACACGGACCTCGACCGCAGCACCGACGACAACATCCGCATCATCGAGGAGGGCATGGCCTGGTGCGGCCTCGACTGGGACGAGGGCCCCGTTCCGGGCGACCCGGCGAAGTGGGTCGGCCCCCACGGCCCCTACCGCCAGATGCAGCGGATGGAGAGCCACTACAAGCCCGCGGTGGAGAAGCTCCTCGCGGAGGGCAAGGCCTACCGCTGCCGCTGCACGAAGGAGGACCTGGACGCGCGCCGCGCCGCCGCCGAGGCCGCGGGCCACCCCTTCCAGTACAACCGCGGCGTGGACGCCGGGAAGGGCTGCCGGGACAAGCACCACGACGCCAGCCAGCCCTACGCCGTGCGCCTGAAGATGCCGGACGGGAGCGAGCCCTGGCTGGAGGACGGCGCCATCGCGTGGACCGACCTCATCAAGGGCCCCCTCGCCTTCCCCGCCGAGACCCTGGACGACTGGATCATCGCCCGCACCGGCAGCGGCTCGGAGATCGGCGTGCCCACCTACAACTTCTGCGTGGTGGTGGACGACACGGGCATGGAGGTGAGCCACGTGCTGCGGGGCGACGACCACGTGTCCAACACGCCCAAGCAGATCGCCCTGTACCACGCCATGGGCTTCGAGCTGCCCGCCTTCGGGCACGTGCCCATGATCCTGGGCAAGGACGGCGCCAAGCTCAGCAAGCGCCACGGCGCCACCAGCATCACCGAATACCAGCAGATGGGCTTCCTGCCCTCCGCCATCCGCCTCGCCCTGGCGCGCCTCTCCTGGACGCCCAAGATCGACGGGCAGGCCCCCGAGAGCGCCGAGGAGGAGCTGCTGACGGACGCGCAGATGATCGCGCTCTTCGACCTGAAGGACATCCAGAAGAGCCCGGCGCGCTTCGACATGGACAAGCTCTCCTGGATGAACCAGAAGCTCGTGCAGCGCGCCACCTGGCAGGAGCTGGACCCGCACCTGGCGCCCTTCATGCCCGAAGGCTACGCCGCGAAGCCCGACGCCTGGAAGCGGGTGGCCATCGAGGCCACCCAGAAGGGCAAGAGCGTGAAGGAGATGGCCGAGGCGCTGGCCTTCTGCTGGGCCGCCCCTCAGGACTTCGACGAGAAGGCCGTCGCGAAGTTCATGACGGAGACCGTGAAGCCCGCCCTGCGCGAGGTGGCCGCCCTCGGCGACTACGCCCACCATTCACCAGGATTGGCGAATGGGACCGGCCGCGAAGCGGACGGCCCGAAGGGCGGTGCTCAGGAAGAGCACCGTCACGAGGCCCTCGAGCAGGCCTTCACCGACATCCTGGAGCGCCACGCCCTGAAGCTGAAGGACCTCGCCCAGGCCCTGCGCGTGGCCCTCTGCGGCAAGCCCGTGAGCCCTCCCATCTACGACACCCTCTTCCTGCTGGGCCCCGCGGAGGTCCAGGCGCGGCTCGCGCGCTGGCTGTAGCGGCTACGCGCGGCGCAGCGAGGACATGACGATGCGCCGGTGGAAGGGCTTCACCGGCACGAAGTACATCCTTCCCAGGCGGTTGTGGAAGTGCACCAGGGTGGCCACGGTGAGGCGCTGCCCCTCGGGGCCTTCCTCCAGGTGAACGGAGGCCCGGAAGACCAGGTGGCTGTCCGCCTCGCCCATCACCACCTCGCGGGCGTCCTCGTGCAGCACCGTGAAGGGCAGCTCGCGCCCCTTCGCGCCCGCGCTGGGACGGAGACCGAAGGGCCTCACCAGCAGGTCGCGCAGGGCCATCAGGGCATCCATCCAGGCCGCGCCCCGGAAGACCGCCCGTGCCGCCGCGCGGGCATCGGGGAAGTGTCCGGCGGGCAGCAGGCGGGCGTAGGCGTCCTGGTAGTGGGCCTCCCCGAAGCCCTTCAAGATGCGCGAATCCTGCGGGAGGGGAACGGCGTGGACCTTGGCCATGGGAGGAGGTTGAGCATTCAGGCAGTTCAAATGGTTTCCTTCAGGACGAACAAAACGTTTGTGGCAGGGAATCCCGGAGACGGGATCGCTGCTCGCGATAGGCCTCGAAGACGGCGTCCACCGAGATATCACCCACCTGACCATGGGCTGCGGGTGCCTGGAGCACCCAGGAGCGTCCATTCCGAGGAGGTGCCCAGTAAGGTTTTTTCTGGCGCATCAGCGCAATCAGCGGCTTTTGAAGCGCGAACGCAAAATGCAGAGGGGCGGTTTCCACGCTGATGACGAGGTCCGCGTGGGACATCAACGCCGGGAGTTCGAAAAAGTGGGATTGCGCGGAAAACGGCAAAGCCCGGTCGCGCAGGCTGCGAGGCCAGGACTCGAGGAGAGCCTCAAGTTCAGCAAGGTGCTCCGGTGCTGCGGTGAGAATGAAGTGAGCCGCCTCCTCTGAGGCGATGCGGGACACCAAATCGGTGACTTGATCGGGACGCCAATCCCGACGGGGATTGGTGGAGCGGGCATTCAGGAGAATCAGACGGCCTTCCTGGCGTGGGAAGGCCGCAGCAAGTCGTTCTCGAGCTTGCTGCAGGTGAGGCTCCGGTACGACGAGTGTTGGCATCCGCTCTTCGGGGGGCAGGGTTATCCCGAAGAGATCTTCCACGAGTGCGTGATAGCGGTTGGAAATGTGATGGTCCTTCGGGAGAGGGCGGGGACGGTACAGAACCTCTGGCTTCCCGAGGAATTTCCGCAGAAGGGGCATCCACCAAGGGATGCGGGACATGGCGCAAGTGACCCTGGCCTTCGGCTGGATCGCCCGAGCAACCTGAAGGTAGTGAAAGACCTTGGACTGGTTGAGGACGAGGATCTGATCATAGGCTTCGCGAGAGGCCTCCTGGATGGCCTCTCGAAGCTCTCTCCTGGAGGCTGTGCAGCCAAAGAGTTTCCCGTAGGTGGATTCCGTTTCCATCCACTGGGTGAGGAGTCGACTTCGGGCGAGCCGCCACGTCTCGGTGCTTCCCCGTCCATCGTCGAACCAAAGGTCGATGACCCACTGGGGGTGGGCCTCCTTCAGGGCCTTGAGGAAAGGATTGAGGTAGAGAAAATCTCCCAAGGCGAGGGGAGACATCAGCAGAAGGCGGTGATGAATGGCTTGCGATGTGGAAACAGGCGAGCTCATGGCGTCATCCCCAGGATCCTTCGTGGAACACCTCCAACCTCGAGCCGCTCTGTCCAAGGCCTTTCAACCAGGCGGGGATTGCAGGACGTTCCCGTGATGCATGCCGTTTAAAAGACGCATGGCATCCCTTTGCGGGATTCCTAGGACTGGCGAGAGACATCACAGCCCCCCTTTTCGAGTTCGAGGCGGGGAATCGAGTGGAGTGTTCATCGAAGATGTCACCCGGAAAGAATCTCTGGTTTGAAAGTGGCAGAATGCCGCCGTGAATGCAGGCCTGTTGCCCTGGTGACCAGGCGTACCGGAAACGCGAAGGAGGACACTGCCGCATCGCAAGCAGTGTACCCGCGCCCTGGATGCTGGGGCTGACGCCCCAAAACCGTGTGGCCGATGGCCCCGAGCTTAGCTGACGCAGGGTGGATGGCTGCCGCTATCCGCATGCCCAGCGACGCATTCGGCCGGCGCGCCCGTCGTCTGGAGGAATGCGGCGGATGCCGGTAGCCTGGAGGTTTACAGGCACGGGCTCCGGAGGCCGTTCCGGGGCGAAAGGGCGGAGGACGCCATGCAGCGAGACACCATCAAGGCCATCCTGGCGCGCGAAGCGGCCGGGGGAAACGTGACCCTGTGCGGCTGGGCCCGCGCGGTGCGTCCCCAGAAGCAGGTGCTCTTCATCCAGGTCAACGACGGCTCCTGCCTGGCGGACTTCCAGGTGGTGGTGCACCCCGAACATTCCGACTTCGAGCGCCTCTCGAAGCTCAGCCAGGGCGCGGCCCTGCGCGTCATGGGCGAGCTGGTGCCCTCGGCGGGCTCCGGCCAGAAGTACGAGGTCATCGCGGCGGAGGTCCAGGTGTACGGCGAGGCGGATCCCGCCACGTACCCCCTGCAGAAGAAGCGCCACAGCATGGAATTCCTGCGGGAGGAGATCGCCCACCTGCGCCCGCGCACGCGCACCTTCGGCGCCGTGTTCCGGGTGCGCAACGTGCTGGCGCGGGCCATCCACGACTTCTTCCAGTCGAGGGGCTTCGTCTGGGCCCACACGCCCATCATCACCGCCTCCGACTGCGAGGGCGCGGGCCAGATGTTCCGGGTCACCACGCTGGACCTGGAGAAGCCGCCCCGCACCCCCGAAGGCACCGTGGACTACAGCCAGGATTTCTTCGCCAAGCAGGCCTATCTCACCGTCTCGGGCCAGCTCGCCGGCGAGACCATGGCCACGGCCCTCAGCAACATCTACACCTTCGGCCCCACCTTCCGCGCCGAGAACAGCAACACCACGCGCCACCTCGCCGAGTTCTGGATGGTGGAGCCCGAGATGGCCTTCTGCGAGCTCCAGGACAACATGGACCTGGCCGAGGCCTTCCTGAAGCACCTCTTCGGCACCGTGCTGGACGAGTGCGCCGAGGACATGGCCTTCTTCGCCCAGTTCGTGGAGAAGAGCGCCGTGGAGACCCTGGAGCACATCGTCTCCAGCCCCTTCGAGCGCGTCACCTACACCGAGGCCATCCGCATCCTCGAGACCAGCGGCGAGGCCTTCGACTTCCCCGTGACGTGGGGCATGGACATCCAGACCGAGCACGAGCGCTACCTGGCCGAGAAGCGCATGAAGCGGCCCGTGATCGTCACGGACTACCCGAAGGACATCAAGGCCTTCTACATGCGCATGAACGACGACGGCCGCACCGTGCGCGGCATGGACGTGCTGGTGCCGCGCCTGGGCGAGATCATCGGCGGCAGCCAGCGCGAGGAGAGGCTGGACGTGCTGGAGGCCCGCATGGCCGAGATGGGCCTCGACCGGGACGTCTACTGGTGGTACCTCGACACCCGCCGCTTCGGCAGCGTGCCCCACAGCGGCTTCGGCCTGGGCTTCGAGCGCACCGTGCAGTTCGTGACGGGCATGGGCAACATCCGCGACGTGATCCTCTACCCCCGCACCCCGCGCTCGGCTGCGTTCTAGCCTTCCCCTTCCGCCCCACTCCAGGGATCCCCCATGACGCACGAAGCCCCCGAACCCAAGAGCCTCAACTTCATCGAAGAGATCATGGAGGCGGACCTCGCCTCCATGAAGCACGCGGGCCGCATCCAGACGCGCTTCCCCCCGGAGCCCAACGGCTACCTGCACATCGGCCACGCCAAGAGCATCTGCATCAACTTCGGTCTGGCGAAGAAGTACGGCGGGAAGACGAACCTGCGCTTCGACGACACGAACCCCGTGAAGGAGGACGTGGAGTACGTCGACTCCATCCGGGAGGACGTGCACTGGCTGGGCTTCGACTGGGCGGGCGAGTTCTACGCCTCGGACTACTTCCCCTTCCTCTACGACTACGCCGAGTACCTGATCCAGCAGGGCAAGGCCTACGTCTGCGACCTGAACGAGGCCGAGATCCGTGAGTACCGCGGGAACTTCCACACGCCCGGGCGCCCCAGCCCCTACCGCGACCGCTCCCCCGAGGAGAGCCTCGACCTCTTCCGCCGCATGCGCGCCGGCGCGTTCCCGGACGGCTCGAAGGTGCTGCGCGCGAAGATCGACGTTCAGCACCCGAACATGAACCTGCGCGACCCGCTGATGTACCGCATCCGCCGCGCGCACCACCACCGCACGGGCGACGCCTGGTGCATCTACCCGATGTACGACTACGCCCACGGCGTGTGCGACGCCATCGAGCAGATCACCCACAGCATCTGCACCCTGGAGTTCGAGGACCACCGGCCGCTCTACGACTGGTTCCTGGAGCAGGACGTGGACGGGAAGTTCTTCAAGCGCCCCCTGCCCCGCCAGATCGAGTTCGCCCGCCTGAACCTGACCCACACGGTGATGAGCAAGCGGCGCCTGCTCCAGCTCGTGCAGGAGGGCATCGTGGCGGGCTGGGACGACCCCCGCATGCCCACCATCTGCGGCCTGCGCCGCCGGGGCTACACGCCCGAGGCCGTGCGCGCCTTCGCCGAGCGGGTGGGCGTGGCCAAGCGCGACATGGTGGCCGAGGTGGGCCTGCTGGAGAGCTGCATCCGCGAGGACCTGGAGGCCAACGCGCCCCGCCGCATGGCGGTGATCCACCCCCTGAAGCTCACCCTCACCAACATGGCCGCGGGCGACGCCTTCGAGGTGGAGCTGGCCAACCATCCGGACCATCCCGAGCTGGGCAGCCGCAGGGTGCCCTTCTCCAACACCCTCTGGATCGAACAGGACGACTTCCGGGAGGAGGCTCCCAAGAAGTGGTTCCGCCTCGCGCCGGGCGCAGAGGTGCGCCTGCGGGGCGCCGCGCTCGTGCGCTGCGAGGAGGTGGTGAAGGACGCCGCCGGGAAGGTGGTGGAGCTGCGCTGCACCTGGGATCCCGCCTCGAAGGGCGGCAACGCCCCCGACGGGCGCAAGGTGAAGGGCACCCTGCACTGGGTGAGCGCCGCCACGGCCGTGGAGGCGGAGGTACGCCTCTACGACCAGCTCTTCCCGGCGGAGGATCCCATGGACGTGCCCGAGGGCCGCGACTGGCACGAGGGCATGAACCCGGAGAGCCTCCGGGTGGTGAAGGCCATGCTCGAGCCGAGCCTCGCCCAGGCCGAGGCGGGCGAGCGCTTCCAGTTCGAGCGCATGGGCTACTTCGCCGTGGACCTCGACGCCCGCCCCGGCGCCCCCGTCTTCAACCGTACCGTGAGCCTCAAGGACTCCTGGGCCAAGATCGAAGCCAAGGGCTGAGCCCGCATCCTGCGCTTGGAGCACCCCGCCCCCTGCCGGCCGACATTCACAAACCCGGCCCCCTGACTGCCTTGCCCGGCGAAGGCCCCACGCCTGCGATGCTGGGGCTGGACTACGCCCTGGCCGCTGCTGCTGGCCAGACCTGGTTCGGCTATCCGA
>CAXYVC010000101.1:0-10143 GCA_964292295.1 uncultured bacterium | reverse complement strand
CACCCCCGGCCCCCGCGGCAGACGGGCCCTCCCCGCGCCGTGGCCCTCCCCCCCACCAGGCCGCCCGTGCCGTCCAGCAGGGCCAGGGTGCTGCGGAAGTCCCTGGGTTCCGAGGCCTTGGGCCGGTAGACCAGGCCCACGCGCCCGCCGAAGAAGAGGGCCGAACCGGCCTCGGCGCCCGCCAGCCAGGCGGATTCGCTGCGGCCTGCGGCATCCGTGAGGCGCACCTTCAGCACCGGATTGCGCTCCTGGACGGCGAGGGCGGCGTCCTTCGGCGCCTCGTAGTCCGGCACGTAGGCCGGATGGTCCAGGAAGGCGAGCACCGTGACGCTCAGCCCCTGGCCCACAAGGAAGGGACGCCCCACCTCCAGGGGCTCCTCGCGCAGCACCCGGCCCTCCTCCACGAGGCGCGCACGGCGGTCGGCGCGGGTCAGCAGCACGAAGCGGCGCTGGCGCTCCTCGCCCACCCGCACGTAGCGCAGGCCCACGCCTTCGGGCAGGTGCGGGGCGTTCAGGCGGTCCGTCACCTCCGGGTTCCGGGCGCTCAGGAGCAGGCGGCGCGGCGAAGGCTCGCCCCGCAGGGTGATCTCCAGCTCCAGCCAGGGTTCCTTGGGCGCACGGCTGAGGGTGGCGGCCCTGGGCGCGCCATCGGGCCCGTGCTGCACGGTGAAATCCGGGTACAGCGCCAGCACCTTCAGGCGGAAGCCCGGCGTCTCCCAGGTCCCGCCCACCTCGGCGGGGTGTTCGAAGCGATGCCCGCCCATCTCGAGCACCAGCCGCTCCGCCTTCGGGGCCCGCGGGCTCAGCTGAGCGAGTTCGGAAGGCTCGAAGCGCTCCCGGTAGGCCACGGCAAAGCGCCCCTCGGGCTCATCCCGGCGCCAGCCCGGGTCCCGCCGGGCGAAGAGGGGGCCCTGCAGGGGGTCCGGCCGGCCCGTGCCCAGCAGCACCGCCACGGCGGGATCCTCCGGCGCGGCGGGGTCCTCCACGAAGTGCCCGCGGTCCACCCCGTTGGGCAGGAGGCGCTCCACCTCGAAGCGCAGGTCCGTCAGGGGCAGCCTGCCCGCCAGCCCCTGGCGGGGACGGTAGCTCTTGGGGCTGCGCTCGAAGCCGCCCCGGCCATCCGGCTGCACGTAGGCGTAGAGGCGGTATTCCGGATCGCCCTGCTCCACGCGGAAGGCGTCCAGGCGCAGCTGGAAGGGCAGGCGCACGGGACTCCCGTCCTTCAGGCGCTGGAGACGGTCCGTCGGCTGTCCCTTGCGCAGTTCCCCGTAGGCGCGCCCCCCCGCAAAGCGCCCCAGGAGGGCGCCGCAGAGGATCACCGCCGGCGCCAGGTGCACCAGCAGGAAGCCGACCCGGGGCAGGCGGTAGGGGCGCCGCTGCCAGGCCACGGCCAGGGCGCAGGCGCAGAAGAGGGCCGCCAGGGCCTGGAAGCCCAGGCTGTGGTAGAGGTCCGCCCCGTGGGCCACGCGCACGAGCAGCAGCACGGTCCAGCGCAGGGGGGCCGGGCTCTCTGCGTAGGCCCGGGCATAGGTCGCGGGGGAGCCCAGCCCCTGGAGCACGAGACTGCCGAGCATCACGGCCAGGGCCAGGAGGAAGGCCTGCAGGGCGGCGAAGGAGGGCGCGGTGAGCAGGGCGAGGGTGCGCACCCGCGCCCTCAGCAGCAGCCCCCCGAGCAGCGCCAGGTGCCCCAGCGCCAGGGCCAGGACCTGGGCGCCGGGCCCGGCGCCGCGGCGTTCCAGCACCGTCTGGACCAGGTTCCACAGGAGCGCCCAGCCCAGCAGCAGGGCCAAGCGGACGGAGCTTCGCGCCTCGCGAGGGGTCTGGCAGGCATCAGGGGCAGGCATGCCCCCATTGTGCCCGCGCCGACCTCGGATGGCTTCAGCCCGGATGATGCGGTTCCGGCCAACCTCCCTCGGTAGAGGGAGGCGTGGAGCGTGTCCGGGCCAGACCGTCCCGGGGACGGAGCTGGCCCGGATCGCGCGCCGGAAGCGCTCGGATGCACAGCGCCCGGCAGGGACGGGGCATCCCCCATTGCAACACCTGGGTTCAGGCCAGCAGGAGCAGGGCCGGCAGGTAGAAGGCCAGCTCCAGGGGCGGCTCCGGCAGCTCGCGCCCCACGGAGAAGCGCTCGTGGAAGAGCCAGAGGTGGATGAGCGGGTAGGCCAGGGAGAGGGGAAGCACGCACGCGGGAACCCAGGGCCGCGCGAGGTCGCCCCAGGGCGTCCACGCCAGGGCCGCGAGCAGCACCGCGGCCAGCACGCTCAGGATCAGGCGGCGCGCGACATCCCGCCCCAGGGCGATGGGCAGCGTCTCCCGCCCCAGGATGCGGTCGTTCTGCATGTCCCGGATGGCGTGGATGGAGGTGCGGGCGAAGGCCAGGGCGGCCACCAGGGCCACCCCCGTCCAGGCCCGGCCGTCCCAGGCCCGGCCGTCGTGCCACAGGGGCACCGCCACCGCCACCGCCGCCAGGGCCAGGGAGACGAGGACGTCCTTGGAGCCGGGGATGGCCTGGAGGCTGTAGCGCCGGCGGCCCAGGTGCAGGCTGCGCCGGTAGAAGAGCCCCGCGACGGAGGCCCCCAGCACCGCCAGGAAGGAGCCCCAGCCCAGGCGCGCGGCCAGGGCCAGGCAGCCGGCCAGGGCCAGGCTGCCCAGGCCCACGAGGATGCCCCGCCCGCGCCGGAGGGCCCGTCCCCGGGCGGGCCCCTTCGCCTCCAGGCCCGCGGGGTCCAGGTAGGGCGCAAGCAGGTACATGCCCAGCATGTAGAGTCCCGCCACCACCGGATAGGAGAGGCCGACGGGCAGGCCCGCCCAGGCGTGCACGCCGGCGGTCATGAGGCCCACTCCCAGGCCCAGCCCGAGGGGCGCCGCGAGGGTGCCCTTCACGAAGCGCGCGAGGCGTTCGCGGCCCCGGGCCAGGTTCTCCAGGGCGTCCACCACCTCCTCCACCAGCCAGGTGGGGGTGGAGGCGCCCGCCAGCACGCCCACGGTCTCCGTGCCCCGGAAGCCGGCCAGGTCCAGCTCCGCGGCGGTCTCCACGTACTGCACGGGCTTGCCGTAGCCGCGGGAGAGCTCCACCAGGTGGCGGGTGTTGGCGGAGTTCCGGCCGCCCACCACCACCACCGCGTCCACGGAGGCGGCGATGCGATGGGCCTCCTCCTGGCGGGTCCAGGTGTCCCGGCAGATGGTGTTCTCCACCACCATCTCCCCGGCGCGGCGCTGGAGTTCCTCCACGATCGCGTGGAAATCCGCCACCGTGAAGGTCGTCTGGGCCACCACGAGCACCTTGCGCAGGCAGGCGTCGGGAAGGGCCCGGGCCTCCTCCAGGTTCTGCACGATGGCCGCGCCGCTGGCGGCGAAGCTCTCGTGGGGCACGCTCTCGGCGTGCCCCTTCGTGCCCAGGATCACCGTGAAGTAGCCCTTCGGGCTCCACTTCAGGATCTTGCCGTGCACCTTGGCCACCTCGGGGCAGGTGGCGTTGCGCACGCGCAGTTCGCCCCGGGCCTCCCGCGCCCGCAGGCCGCGCAGCTCCTGCACGGGGATGCCGTGGGCGCGGACCACCACCGTGCCGCCCGTCACCTCCCCGGGCTCCTTGGCCACGGACACGCCCCGGCGGGCGATGAGGTCCAGGGCCTGGGGGTTGTGGATGAGGGGCCCCAGGGTCTGCACGCGACCGCCCCGGCGGGCCGAGACCTCCAGCACCGCGTCCATGGCGCGCCGCACGCCCCAGCAGAAGCCCGCCGTCCTCGCCACGATCACCTTCATCCGGTGTCCTCCCCATGCCAGATCGCCCTCCCATGATCCCGCAGCGGCCCCGGCTTCGGAAATTCCCTGCCCCTTCCGGGCGAAATCCCAGTACCGTGGTTCATCAGGGCCCGCCCCGCCGAAGGTATTTGGACATGGCCAATCCCGCGCCGCTGCTTCCCGTCACGCTCACCTGCAACACGGACCTCCGCTTCATCGACCTGATCCAGGTGGTGGGGAGCGAGCTCCTCAAGCACATGAGCTTCTCCCACGAGGACGGCGAGCGCCTGTGGCTGGCCATCCAGGAGGGCATCGCCAACGCGATGCGCCACGGCAACAAGCTCGACAAGGCCAAGCAGGTGAAGGTCACCTTCATCCCCGAGCCCACGCACATGGAGGTGCGCATCGAGGACCAGGGCGGCGGCGTGGACCTGGCCAGCATCCCGAACCCCAACCTGCCCGAGAACCTGCTGAAGCCCGGCGGGCGCGGCGTCTACTTCATGAAGCAGGTGATGGACTCGGTCGCCATGGAGCGCCACTCCGAGGGCAGCACCCTGGTGCTGATCAAGCAGCGCCGCGCCGTCGAGCAGCCCGAGGCCTGACCCGGAGGGCGGATGGCCGCGCCCCGCAGCAACCTGGACCGCTCCCCCGCCCTGGCCCGCAAGCTGGCGGACCTGCCCACGCGCCCCGGCGTGTACCTCTACCGGGACCGGGAGGGCGCGCTGCTCTACATCGGCAAGGCGAAGGTGCTGCGCAACCGGGTGAAGAGCTACTTCCGGGGGCGTCCCCAGGACGCCAAGACGCGCCGGCTCGTGGCGCGCATCTGGGACCTGGAGTTCATCGTCTGCGAGACGGAGCTGGAGGCCCTCGTCCTCGAGAACAACCTCATCAAGGCGAACCTGCCGCCCTTCAACATCCTGCTGCGGGACGACAAGTCCTACCCCTACGTGAAGCTCACCTGGAGGGAGGCCTTCCCGAAGGTCTACGTGACCCGCAAGGTCGTGAAGGACGGCTCCCTCTACTTCGGCCCCTTCTTCCCCGCCAGCACCGCCTACCGCACCGCTGAGCTGGCATACCGCTTCTTCCAGCTCCGGGACTGCGACCTGGCCATCGACGGCCAGCGGGCCCGCGCCTGCCTGAAGTACCAGCTCCACCGCTGCACGGGCCCATGCATCGGCGCCGTCACGCAGGAGGCCTACCGGGAGCAGGCCAAGGGCGCGCGCCTCTTCCTGGAGGGCAGGCGCGAGGAGCTGAAGCGCCGCCTGGAGGAGGCCATGTGGAAGGCCGCGGAGCTGCACGCCTTCGAGCAGGCGGCCCAGCACCGGGACGCCCTCCAGCAGCTCGACGCCTGGTTCACGCACCAGAAGGCGGCCAAGGCCTCCCAGGAGGACCTGGACCTGCTGGGCAGCGCCCTGCTGGACGGCCGCGCCTGCGTGCACCGCCTCGTGGTGCGGGAGGGCCGCATCGTGGGCCGCAACGAGTATCTGATCGAGGACGTGGAGCACCTGGACGGCGCCTTCGTGGCCGAGGTGCTGCAGCGGGTCTACGCGGAGCACGAGGTGCCGGGGCGCGTCCTGGTGGAGCTGGCGCCCGAGGACGCGGAACTGCTGACGACCTGGCTGGAAGGGCTGCGGGGCGCCCGGGTGCAGCTCCAGGTGCCCCAGCGGGGCGAGAAGGTGGAGCTGCTGGAGATGGCCCAGGAGAACGCCCGCCTGGCGCTGGAGCGCAAGTTCGAGCCCGCGAAGCTGAACCAGGCGGTGCTGGAGGGCCTCCAGGCCTTCCTGGGCCTGCCGCACCTGCCCCGGCGCATCGCCTGCTTCGACATCAGCCACGGCCAGGGCCGGGAGGTGGTGGCGAGCTGCGTGGTCTTCGGGGACGGCCTGCCCGACAAGGCCCAGTACCGCCGCTTCAAGATGACGAACGAGCAGAACGACGACTTCGCCAACATGCGCGAGGCCGTCACCCGCCACTTCCGGCGCCTCCGGGACGAGGGCCGCGAGGCACCGGAGCTGCTGCTCATCGACGGAGGGCTGGGCCAGCTCCACGCCGCCGAGGCCGCCCTGCGCGAGCTGGGACTGGAGGCGCAGGAGCGGGCCGCCCTGGCCAAGAAGGAGGAGCTGGTCTTCCGTCCGGGCAGCGAAACGCCCCTGCGCATCCCGCGGAACAGCCCGGTCCTGCAGCTGCTCCAGCGCATCCGGGACGAGGCCCACCGCTTCGCGATCACCTACCACCGCAAGCTGCGGGAGAAGCGCACCCTCCAGACCGAGCTCACCGCCATCCCCGGCGTGGGCCCCGCCACGGCAAAGAAGCTGCTTCAGGCCTTCGGCAGCGCCACCCGGGTGCGCGAGGCCTCGGAGGCCGAGCTCGAAGCCGCGGCGGGCAGGGCCGCCGCGGCGAAGGTGCTGGCCTGGAGAACGGCCGGCGGGCAGGTCAGCCCACCGACCGGGATTCACTGATTCCAGATCTGGTCGTAGTCGGCGTAGTAGCGCGTCATGAAGTCCGCCTTGTCGACCACCCCGAGAACGGTCGGATCCTGGCCGCGCGTGGCGATGAGATCCTTCACGCCCTTCCAGCCCCAGGTGCGCACCATGAAATCCACCATCGTCGGGCCCAGGTCGTAGTAGTTGTATTCGGTCGCGACGTTGGTATAGGCGCCCATTTCATCA
Organism: uncultured bacterium; assembly: GCA_964292295.1. Taxonomy (GTDB): domain Bacteria; phylum Acidobacteriota; class Holophagae; order Holophagales; family Holophagaceae; genus CAXYVC01. The sequence continues at coordinate 3,736 of CAXYVC010000101.1, read as the reverse complement.
TAGGTGGGCCTGTGGCCATAGAAAGCCGTGGCCTTGGTCATGGCCGTCTGCACCTGGGCCTTGCGCTGGGCGATGGCGGCAGTAGAGAAGGGCGCGTTTTCGAGGGCGTCCGGGAAGCCCTCGCTGAGCCAGGCCGGCATGAATTCGGCATACACCTGCATCTGGATGGTGTGGGCGAACTCGTGTTTCATGAGGCCGACCCCGTTGTCCCCCATCGGCGTCGCGTGGGGGGACACCATGCGGGAGCCCGCCACGCCGCCGCCGCCCACGGAGTAGCCGCTGGGATCATAGGTCCACCCGGCCCACTCGGAGTGCATGGGGCGATTGGGCATCAGCAGGAACGAGAACCGCGCCTTCGGCGTCACCTCCATCCGGGCGAGGTAGGTGGTCAGGGTGGCCTCCAGGGTGCGGCGGTATTCGGGGATCAGGTCGGCATCCGCGTCCGCATACCAGTAGTCCACCTGCGCCGAGGCTTCCCGCAGGGCAATGCGCTGGTTCGTGGTGTCGAGGTGGAAGCCGTCCAGAAGCAGATGCCACACCCGGGTGAGGTCATCCCGGGTCCGAACGTTCTGGCCGATGTTCAGGGTGAGGGTGCCGTCGGCATTGGCCCGGAGATCCCAGCGGAGCACCATGCTGCCGTAGAACACGTGGATCCACTCCCCGAAGGTCGCGGAGAAGTCGAGCCCCTGATGGGCCATGTAGAAGGCGGGGTCCTCCAGCTCCGCCAGGGTGGGCTTGCGGCCCAGGCCTGCCACCTCGGCGCGCAGGCGCGCCGTGTCGGGGCGGATGCGCGCGATGTATGACGCGAATCCCGTGGAGAGCCAGAGGGGGATGCGGTCCGTCGCATACCACTGGCGCAGCATGGCCTGGGCGAGGCAGAAATCCGCAACCTGCTGGGCGTTGCGGAACACGGCCCGCTGGGCGGGCTCTGCGGGATCGGTCACCACCACGGCGCCGTTCGCGTCCACGAAGCCGGCCTCGAAGGGCAGGCTGGCGGCGGGACGCTCGGCCAGATACTGGGCAGGCGTGACGGAACGCACGCCCGGGGAGGTGAAGGAGGGGATGGTCAGCTTGAGGGCCTCCACTGTGGCCGCGAGATGACCGGCGTCCAGCACCGGCGTGCCATCCGCATTCCGGACAGCGAGACGGGCCGCCTGGGACGGGGCCACCCCATGCGCATTGGTCGCTACGGCGCGGAACAGGGCACCGTCGTCGGACAGGCCCGGCGTCAGATCCAGGGCAAACGCAGTGGCTCCCTGAAGCTCCGTCCAGGTGTTCCCCGCATCGTCGGATCGCTGCCACTGGCAGCTGGGAGCCGGGCTGCCCGCCGCGGCGGCCGTGAAGCGGACGGGACTGCCCAGCGTCGCCACCTGATCCGCGGGCTGGAGGGTGATGGATGGAGGAACTTGGGTGACCACCCGCAGGATGGCCGGATCGCTGGTCGCAGAACCGGCGCGGTTCTCGGCGCGGGCACGGACCTTCATCCCGTCATCCCCCAGGGCGAGGACGGGCGTGATGTAGGTGTCCGATGTGGCTCCGGCGATCGCCTCCCAGACGTCAGCGCTGTGGCAGGCCTCCCAGCGGAAGGTGGGCGAAGGATTCCCGGTGGCCGCCACGTGGAAGGTGGCGGTGGCACCCGGCGCCACCGTAACCGAGGCTGGCGCAGACGTGATGACGGGGGCGCTGTCGGGAGGAAGGGTCTTGAAGCTCACGTCGGCGCTGTAGGCCGTGCCCGCCGGATTGGTGGCGTAGGCCCGGATGTGGTAACTCGTTCCCGCGCTCAGACCGGCGAGGCTGGCCGTGAAGCTCCCCGTCCCGCTGCCCGACTGGACGCTCCCATCCGCCACGGTCGGGTTGGCATTCGGACCCCACACCACGCCCCGGGCACTCACGGTCCCGCCGCCATCCGCCGTGACGCTGGCGGCCACTTGGGCTCCGGTCTGGGTCACGTCCGCAACCGTGGGTTGTCCCAGGGTGGCGGCGCCCACGCGCGGCCCTTTCGTTCCCCCGCCCCCACCCCCGCAGGCAACAAGGAGGGAAAGGGCAGCGATCGCGTGGAGATGCTTGGGCATGGCGGGTCTCCTTGTGGACACGTCTGGGAGCGGAGCGTTCAGGAGGTGGTGAAGCCCTTCTGCACGAGCAGGTAGCGGATGCGCCGTCGGGTCCGGGCCGGGAGCCGTGCAAGCTGCTCCACGACGAAAGCGGGGAGCGGCGCACCCGCCGGAAGGTCCAGAACCAGCTCCTCCAGGAACTTCGCAGGATCCGCGCCGGGGGGAAGAACGTGGGACCTGCAATACGGGCAGAAGCGGTCGAGGCACAGGGGAGCCCCGCAGTTGGGACAGTTCATGCGTGAAGGCGGTCCTGCTCGGCCAGCCACGAGGTGAAGTGGGCCTCCTTCCAGGCGAGGAAGGCCTTTTTCCTCTGCTGGGAGACGAGGGCCTTCACGATCATCACGCCGGCCACGGTGCCTCCCACGAGGAAAGCCATGAGCGCCACGCAGCCGAGGCAACCCGAGGCCATGCGCAGGAAGCCGAGCGCCTTGACGAAGGCCAGCGCGAAGAAGCCCCCCACGAAGCCCGCCAGCGCGCCCAGGATGGCCGGCCAGGGGGTGGGGAGGAGGAAGGAGGGTGGGGTGGGATCCAGGCTCAGCAGCACCTGGCGCCCCTCCACCTCCACCAGGTGCGCCGGGGTCCATTCCTGGGCTCCCACGAAGGGCCGGGTGCCACGCACCCCGGCCCCGCCGATGACCGAGTGGACCTCGATCAGATCGTCCTTGTCCAGGACGACGTCGGATCGGCCCTGCATCTGGACCTTGATGATGTGGATGGTGCTGGTCACGACATCCTCCGCCTTGATGACGAAGGAGGACGTGGTGCTGTAGTGGTAGCTGGTGTGCGTGGGGCCAGCGGACTGCAGCTTGACGTCCCCGAAAACCCCCTCCTTGACCTTGTAGCCTCCGCCCGTGGTGGTGGCGCCCGTGAGCTTCTGCTCCACCTCCCGATTTATGCCGAGGATCTTCAGGGTGTTGGATCCCATGATGAAGTCGGGATCGGAGCTCGACAGCCTCTGGGTGGGTACAAGAACAGGAGACGCATCGATGGATGCCATAGGATCCTCTTCTGGACATGGGAAGACTGGCGTCCGCGCTAGCAGGCCATCCCCGGGGCCATCTAAACAATTATTTGTTACCCGTGCCGCGCGAGGGGACATGCCCCTGTTCGTGATTTCAGCGAACGGGAGGTGAAGATTTGCGATCCACGCCCTCGAGGCTCCTGAGTTCCTTCTGGGCGCCCGCGTGGCCGGCCTCGGCCGCCTTGCGCAGCCAGCGCCGCCCCTCGGACGGATCCTGGGGCACGTTCACGCCCTGGGTGTAGAAGACCGCCAGGAGGTACATCGCCTTGGCGTCCCCGCGCCCGGCGCGCTCCAGGTAGGGACGCAGGGCGGGCGGCACTTCCCGCGCAACGTTGGGTGTCTCCTCGGCGGGAGCCTGGGGAACCGCCTCCTCCGGCGCCGGGACGGGGGCCGCGGCCTGGCCCAGACCCAGCAGGTCGGGACGAAGCAGCAGCACCGCGCCCGCTGCCCCGAGCACCAGACATGCCGCCGCGAGCCCTGCCCAGGGCAGCCAGCGCCGGCGCGGACGCACGGCGGCCTGGACGGTGCGCTCCGGGGCGGAAGCCCCCATGGGCGCCGCGAGGGTGCGGTCCGGATCCGCCGGGGCCGCCTCGGGGCCGCCCTC
>CAXYVC010000100.1:0-10231 GCA_964292295.1 uncultured bacterium | reverse complement strand
GGCGGCTCCGGGATGGCCCTCCGACGCTACCACGGCCCCGTGCCCGCCCCGTGCCCGCCCCGTGCCGGAGGGCTATCATGGGCCTCCGGGCGGGCAAGGCACCCCTCCCGCTTCCGCCGAGGTGACGCATGAGCCCCACGCCCTCCCCCGACCACCGCGTTGCGGACCTCTCCCTGGCGGCCTGGGGCCGCAAGGAGATCGCCATCGCCGAATCCGAGATGCCGGCGCTCATGGCCATCCGCCAGGATTACGCCGCGCAGCAGCCCCTCCAGGGCGCCCGCATCGCCGGCAGCCTGCACATGACCATCCAGACGGCCGTGCTCATCGAGACGCTGAAGGCGCTCGGCGCCGAGGTGCGCTGGGCCAGCTGCAACATCTACAGCACCCAGGACCACGCCGCCGCCGCCATCGCCGCGGGCGGCACCCCCGTCTTCGCCTTCAAGGGCGAGAGCCTGGACGAGTACTGGGACTTCACCCACCGCATCTTCGACTTCGAAGGCGGCGCCAACATGATCCTGGACGACGGCGGCGACGCCACGCTGCTGCTGCACCTGGGCGCCAGGGCCGAACGCGACCTCCACGTGCTGGACGCCCCCGACAGCGAGGAGGCCCGGGTCCTCTTCGCCGCCATCCGCAGGCGCCTGGCGGAGGATCCGACCTGGTACTCCCGCCAGCTGAAGGGCATCCGGGGCATCACCGAGGAGACCACCACCGGCGTGCACCGCCTCTACGAGATGGCCCGCAAGGGCGAACTGGCGGTGCCGGCCATCAACGTCAACGACAGCGTGACCAAGAGCAAGTTCGACAACCTGTACGGGTGCCGGGAGTCCCTGGTGGACGGCATCAAGCGCGCGACGGACGTGATGGTCGCCGGCAAGATCGCCGTGGTGTGCGGCTACGGCGACGTGGGCAAGGGCTGCGCCCAGGCGCTCGCGGCCCTCCGGGCCCAGGTGTGGGTGACGGAGATCGATCCCATCTGCGCCCTCCAGGCCGCCATGGAGGGCTACCGCGTGGTCACCATGGAGGAGGCCGCCCCCCTGGCGGGCGTCTTCGTGACGGCCACGGGCAACTGCGGCGTGATCACCTTCGCGCACATGCAGGCCATGAAGGACCAGGCCATCGTGTGCAACATCGGACACTTCGACAGCGAGATCGACGTGGCGAGCCTCGAGCAGCACTGCCGCTTCGAGGAAATCAAACCCCAGGTGGACCACGTCCTTTTCCCCGACGGCAAGCGCATCCTCCTGCTGGCCAGGGGCCGCCTGGTGAACCTGGGCTGCGCCACGGGGCACCCCAGCTACGTGATGAGCAGCAGCTTCGCCAACCAGACCCTGGCCCAGATCGAGCTCTGGACCAGGCGCGACAGCGGCAGCTACCCCGTGGGCGTCTACACCTTGCCCAAGCACCTGGACGAGAGGGTGGCGCGGCTCCAGCTCCGCACCCTGAACGCCCGCCTGACCTCCCTCACGGAGCGGCAGGCCGCCTACATCGGCGTGCCCGTGGAGGGCCCCAACACGCACCACCACTCCCGCTGCGGGGGGAAACCCCCCTGGAGCCCCGCGGCCCCGGCGCCGGGGGCCTCCGGGGGGGCGGCCTCCCCCGTGGCCTCGGGCAGCCGGTCCCAGGCGAAGGCCGGAAGCAGGGCCTCGGCCCGGCAGGGTTCGGGCCCTTCCAGGCAGCCCAGGCTGTAGCCCAGCCAGCCCATCACCGCCTCGGGGCCCACGCCCAGGGCACCGAGGGCCTCCAGCCCCAGGGCGCCTTCCCGCTTGCCCAGGCGCGCACCGCCGGGCAGCGCCACGAGATCCAGGTGGACGTAGGCCGGGCGGGGCAGGCCCAGGGCCTCCTGCAGGCGGATCTGGGTGGCGGTGACGGATCTCAGGTCGTCGCCCCGCACCACCTCCGTCACCCCCTGGGCGCCGTCATCCACCACCACGGCCAGGTGGTAGGCGAAACAGCCGTCCCGCCGGAACAGGAGCGGATCCCCCGTGAGCTGCCCGGGATCCTCCCGTTGGGGGCCCCGCACGCGGTCCTCCCAGGCGACGGTTCCCTCCGGCAGCCGGAAGCGCAGGGCTTCCCCCCGATGGCCCTCCAGGGCCCGCCCCCGGCAGAGGCCGGGATAGGGGCGCAGGCCGTCCGAGGCGTGGGGCGCCGCGGCCAGCAGGGCCAGGTCGCGCCGGGTGCAGGCGCAGGGATACAGCAGCCCTTCCGCCCCCAGGCGCGCCAGGGCCTCGCGGTAGGCGTCCTCCCGCTCCGACTGGACCATCACGGAACCGTCGGCCTCCAGGCCGAGGGCGTCCAGATCCCGGAGCTGGGCCTCGGCCCAGGCCGGGCGGCAGCGGGCCCGGTCCACGTCCTCCACGCGCAGCACCCAGCGCCCGCTCCGGCTGCGGGCCGAGAGCCAGGACGCCAGGGCCGTGCGCAGATTCCCCAGGTGCAGGGCCCCCGTGGGGGAGGGGGCGAAACGACCACAGAACGCCATGGGAAGCAGGATACGGTCCCGCGGCGAAGGCCGTATCCTAAGGGCCATGTCCCCCCGATGCGCCCGGTTTCTCCCCCTCGCCCTCCTGGGGCTGCTCGCCTGTGGCGGCGGAGGGGGCGGGGGGAGCCGGACGGCGCCTCCGCAGCCCCCCACCATCGAGGCCTTCCAGGCCTCGAAGGGCACCCTCGTGGCGGGGGAAGCCTGCCTCCTCACCTGGAACGTCACCGGCGCGGAGCGCCTGAGCCTCGAGCCGGGAGACCTGGACCTCACGGTGAACGACGGCGTCTTCGTCGTGCCGCAGGCCTCGGCCTCCTACACCCTGCGCGCCGCCAACGCCGACGGCAGCGCCAGCCGCAGCCTGAGCCTGCAGGTCTCGGGGGCCTTCCCCGCCCACCAGGTCGACCACCAGGCCCTCCTGGAAGACCTGCGCCAGCTCAGCAGTCCCGCCCTGGGAGGGCGCGTGGCGGGCACGCCGGGGGGCGCCCGGGCGCGGGCGATGCTTGCGGCCCGCCTCCAGGCCTTCGGCTATGCCGTGACCGAAGCCCCCTGGACCCGCCAGGGCTATCTGGGCACCAACGTGTGCGCCCAGATCACGGGAAGCTCCATCCCCGACGAGGTGATCCTCGTCAGCGCCCACTACGACCACATCGCCGCGAGCCCCGGCGCGGATGACAACGGCTCCGGCGCCGCGGCCCTCCTGCGCCTCGCCCAGTATCTCAAGGCGCACCCCCCGGCCCACACCGTGCTCTTCGCCCTCTTCGACGGTGAGGAGGAAGGCCTGCTGGGCTCGGAGGCCTTCGTCGCCGATCCGCCCGTGGCCCTCGCGCGCATCCGCCTGGTGCTGAACCTCGACATGATGGGACGCAGCGATTTCGGATCCTTAGGCGTGCTGGGCACCCGGTGGAGCCCGGCCCTGAAGCCCTTCGTGGAGGCGGCGGCCCAGCCCCTGGGCCTCCCCCTCACCTTCGGCTACGACGGCAGCCCGGAGGACCTGACGCCCTACTCGGACCAGTACCCTTTCCATCTTCAGGGCATTCCCTTCCTCTTCCTCTGCGACATCGACCACCCGGACTATCACACCTCCCGGGACACCTACCGCCGCATCTCCGCCGACTTCTACGGGAAGGGCGTGGAAACGGCCCTGGGCCTCCTGCGGGCCCTGGACGCCCGCTCGGATCTCGCCACCCTGCTCCCCCGCATCACGCCGCTTCGCCCCCTGGGCGCACCCTTCCCGCTGCAGAACCGGCCCAGGGTTGTCCGCCCTGCGGCCTGAGGAGCCACTCCCATGGACGCGCCCGCCGAACGCCGGAGGTTCCCCCGCCTGAGCACCCTGGGAGCGCCCTATCGCGCGAGTTTCGAGGCGGGAGGGGACGCGGTGGAGGTGCGCCTGGCCAACCTCAGCGCCGGAGGCTGCGGCCTGGAGCTGCCCATGGCCCTGGCGCGGACCCTCGACGTGGGGAGTCTCCTCCAGGGCCTGCGCCTCGACCACCCCGACCTGCCCCTGGTGCCCCTGGAAGGCAGCGTGGTGCGGCTGCTGGGCAAGATCCCCGGCAAGACCGCAGGCTATGCCCTGGCGGGCGTGGAGTTCACCGCCGTCACCCCCTTCGTCCAGATGCTCATCCACGGGCACGTCCTCCAGCACCTGGAGCTGGAATGACCCGGCGCCACGCGCCCCCGGAGCCCCTGGACGGGAGTCAGCGGCGGCCCCTCCCGGGCCGATGAGAAGCGCCGGAGTCCCCATGTCCGCCCTCCCCCTCGACCAGTTCCGGGCCTTCCTCGACCACATGGACGAGACCGAGCGCGCGGACCAGCTCCACTTCTTCCGGTTGCTGGACGGCACGGGCTCCGAGGTGGTCGGGGAGCTGGCACCCCGGGCCTTCCGGGTCACCGCCTCCCAGGGACTGCGCCTGCTCGCCGCGGAGGCCAGCTACTACCATCCCTGGCCCGAATGGGTCTCCCCCCTGGCCCGCTTTCTGCGCCACGAGACGGACCCGGGCATCTTCGCCACCTGTGTGCAGGCGCTGACCCGCATCGGGAACGGCGCCGCCCTCGCCGCCCTCAAGGAGCTGAACGGGCTGCGCCACGAGCCGGCCTTCCAGGAGATCCTGGCCGAAGCCCTGGCCCAGAGCGACCCGACCGAAGCCTTCCGCTACCACCTGAAGCATCTGCTGCTGGGAAGCAGCAACCCGGGCGCCGCCAACGACGCCGCCCAGCGCATGCTTCCCCTGCTGGACGCCGCCAGCCTGGAGCCCCTGAAGAAGGCCGTCCTGCATCCGGACCTGCTGGTCTTCCGCCACGCCCTCCGCCTGATCTGCGCCCTCCGGAGCCCCGAGGCCACCACCTACCTCGAAGGCTTCCTGGCGGAATCCCACCTGGAGGTGCTGGACGACCGCCGCCTCAAGGAGGCCCTCGCCGCCCTGCGCCCCCTGCCCCCCGCCGCGGCCCGGGAGGAGGCCATGAAGCAGCTGGAGGAGCTGGCGGAGGACGGCCCCCACGCCGAGGCCGGGCACCTGGAGCAGGCCCTCCAGGCGGCCCTGGATCTGGCCATGGAAGGCAAGGGCCCCCGCCTGCAGGCCCACCTCAACGCAAGTGCCGAAGCCCTCCACCTGCGGGCCCGGCGCCTCGCCACCGCCGTGGACACCGCCGCCGAGGGCCTGGCGGAGGTCGCGGCAGGGGACGAGGCCCTGCGCGCCCGCCTCCTGCCGCAGCTCCAGGCCTGCTTCGTCTGCCAGAGCGGCCGGGAGGGCGTGGCGCGCGCCCTCGCCAGCCTGCTCCCCGCGGAGGATGCCGCAGCCTGGGGGCAGCTCCTGGCCGCGCCGGACAACGCCATGCGCGCCGCCGCCCTGGAGGCCCTGGGCCAGCGCGGGGAGGAGGCCCTGCGCCCCATCCTCCTCCAGGCCTGCCGGGACGCCATCGAGGAGGTGGCCCTGCGCGCCCGGCAGGACCTCGGACGCCTGCCCGGCCTGGAGGACCTGGCCCGGGAGCTGCTCCACGGGGAGCGCCTGGAGGATCAGCAGCTGGCCCTGCACCTGGCCACCCTCCACCGGCTGGCGGGCCTCGGCCCGGAGCTCCTGGAGCTGGCGCGCACCAGCCCCCGGGAGGAGCTGGCCCTGGACGCCCTGCGCGCCCTGGGCGCCTCCGGTCCCGAAGGCGTCGAGACGGCCCTCCTGGAGCTGCTCCACAGCGGGCAGGGCCCCCGCATGCAGGCGGGGCTGGCCGAGGCCCTGCGCGACCTGGGACGCCCGGAGGCGGCCCTCGGCCTCAGCGCCAAGGCCGCCGAACTCAAGGGCGGCCTGCTGTACACCCTCGCGCTGGACGCCCTGGGGGTCGTACCGCCCGCCGGCCTCGCGGGGCAGGAGAAGCGGATCCTCGGCCACCTGAAGGCCGCCTGGCAGGACCGGGATCCCTGGCCCCTCCGCCTGCGCTGCGTGCGGGCCCTGCTCCACCTCGACCCGGGCACGCCCGAGGCCCGGCGCCAAAGCGCCCAGCTGGTCCAGGACGCCCTCGTCGAGAAGCGCGCCCCGGGCGCCTGGAGCCCCGCGGAACTGGAGGAGGTGCAGGAGGCCGCCAAGGAGCTGGCCCGCCGCGCGGGCTGACGCGACGGGCGCCCCTTCCGGCAGGATGGAGGCATGTCCTCCCGGATCCACCCCCTGTTCCGCGCCCTCGCCGCCCAGGCCGCCGCCTTCCTGCTCCTGGCCCTCCTGGCCCTGGCCTTCGCGGGGCGACTCCGCCTGCCCGCGGGGCTCTGGATCGCCGCCCAGGCCCTGCTGGCCGCCCTGCTCGGACGCCTCTGGGGCCTGCGGGGCGGCTGGCTGAGCTTCCAGGTCTGCCTGCCTCCGGCCCTGGCCTGGCAGGCGGGCCACGCCGCACCGGCCTGGCTCTACCCCCTGCTCCTGGCCCTGCTCCTGCTGGTCTACGGCGGCGGCCTGCTCACCCGGGTGCCCCTGTACCACTCCAACCGCGCCGCCTGGGCCCAGCTCCTGGAACTGCTGCCCGAGCGCGCGGACTGCCGGGTGGTGGACCTCGGCGCGGGCTTCGGCGGCCCCCTGGCGCATCTGGCCCGCCACCGGCCGGAGGGGCGCTTCCTGGGCGTGGAGGCTTCGCCCCTCCCCTGGCTGGTGGCCTGGCTGCGCAGATGGCCCCTGCGCCGGAACTGCCGGGTGCGCCTGGGCAGCCTGTGGTCCCAGGACCTGGCCCCCTTCGACCTGGCCTTCGCCTTCCTGTCCCCGGCGCCCATGGCGCGCCTCTGGACCAAGGCGCTGGGCGAGATGCGGCCCGGAAGCCTGCTGGTGAGCCACAGCTTCGAGGTGCCCGGGGCCTCCCCGGAGCGGCGCATCCCGCTCCCGGGGCGAGCCGGCGCCTGCCTGCTGGTCTACCGCATTCCGGCTAGAGTAAAGGGCATAGCCCCGCAGCCGAAGTCATAGGAGGGGAGCCTTTCATGTTCTTCATCATCGGTCTGATCGTCGCGCTCGGCTGTGTGCTCGGCGGCTACCTCATGGAACAGGGCAAGCTGGAGGTGCTGATGCACCCCATGGGGCCCGAGCTCCTCATCCTCATGGGTGCAGCCATCGGCGCCTTCCTGGCGGGCAACCCCATGACGGTCATCAAGCAGGTGGCCGGGGGCATCACGAAGCCCCTGAAGGGCTCCAGGTACACCAAGGCCGTGTACATGGAGGCCCTGATGATGCAGTACGAGGTCTACGTGAACATCAAGAAGGGCGGCCTGCTGGCCCTGGAGCAGGACATCAACGACCCGCACAATTCCAACATCTTCAAGAAGTACAACACCATCCTGCACGACCACCACGCCCTGGACTTCTTCTGCGACTCCATGAAGCTGCTGGTGAACGGCAGCGCCAAGATCGACGAGATCGACCAGATCATGGACATGGACCTGGACGTGCACCACGCGGAGTCCGCCGCGCCCGGCGCGGCGCTGAACACCCTGGCGGGCTCCCTGCCCGCCTTCGGCATCGTGGCCTGCGTCATGGGCGTGGTGATCACCATGGGCTTCCTGGACCAGCCGCCCAACGTCATCGGCGCCAAGGTGGCCGCCGCCCTGGTGGGCACCTTCATGGGCATCTTCCTGTCCTACGCCATCTTCGAGCCCCTGGCCAAGAACATCGACCAGGTGAACCAGATCGAATCCCACTTCTTCCAGATGCTCCGCGCGGGCCTCGTGGCCTTCGGCAACGGCGCGGCCCCCGTGACCGCCGTGGAGTTCGCCCGCCGCAACATCCCCAGCTCCGAGCGCCCCGGCAGCCAGGAACTGGAGGAAGTGGTGCGCCAGATCAAGCCCAGGTAGCGCGATGGCGGAGCCCCAGCCCGAGGTCAAGATCAAGTTCGTCAAGAAGAAGGGGGGTCACGCGGCCGCCCACGGCGGAGCCTGGAAGATCGCCTACTCCGACCTGGTCACGGCCCTCATGGCCTTCTTCCTGCTGATGTGGCTGCTGAACAACTCCAGTTCCGCCGCCAAGGCGGGCATCGCGGGCTACTTCAAGGAGGGCGCGAGCTTCTTCGAAACGGAGAAGGGCAAGGCCATCATGGACGCCTACGGCAAGGGCATCCTCACCGGCGGCCAAGGGATGGGTCCTCAGTCCGGAGAGAGCCCCGAGGACGCCGAGCAGGGCGAAGCGGAGCGGAAGGCCATGGAGGCCACCGCCGCCGCCATCGAGAAGGCCTTCCGGGAAGACCAGCTCCTCCAGGCCTTCCAGGACCAGATCAGCATGGACTTCACGGACGAGGGCCTGCGCATCCAGATCCAGGACAAGGCCGCCCAGGTGCTCTTCGATTCGGGCAGCGCGCGCCTGAAGCCCTACACCCTCTCCATCCTCAAGGAGATCGCCACGGAGCTGGGCAAGCTGCCCAACCACGTGGTGATCGGCGGCCACACGGACAGCCTGCAGTACGCCGGCCAGGAATACACCAACTGGGAACTCAGCGGCCAGCGCGCCAGCGCCGCCCGCCGGGTGCTGGAGAGCTCCGGCCTGAGGTCCGGCCAGGTGCGCCGGGTGACGGGCTACGCCGACACCGTCCCCCTGGAAGGCAAGGATCCCAAGGACGCACAGAACCGGCGCATCAGCATCGTGGTGCTCTCCAGCGCCACGGACCGCGCCGAGGCCGAGCGCCACAAGCGCAAGGGCACCCGCCCCGGGCTGGCGGGCGGCAAGCAGGAGTAGCCCTGCGCCTCGCCTTCATCACGCCGCCCCTCGTCAAGCCCTGCGAGCCCGGCCTCTCCGCCGCGGCCGCGGCGGCCTGGTTCCGCGCCCGGGGCGTCGACGCCTTCGCCGTGGACGCCAGCCTCGGCTGGTACCGCCACGCCCTGGCGCGAGAGCGCCTGGCGCGGGCCCTGGTCCAGGCGGAGACGGAGCACCTGGCCCCGGGGCGCCTCCAGGCCTTCCGGCTCTCCCTGAAGCATGTCTCCGAGGAACGCCATCCCCTGCGCAGGTCCGAGACCTATGCCCAGCGCCGGGTCTACAGCTCCGCCATCAGCCACCTGGAGAACGCCCTGCGCCTGGCCTCCGTGCCCCACCCCGGCTTCCGCCTGCGGGTGGCCGACGTGGAGGCGGAAGGCCTTCGCCCCCACCGCGCCGCAGACCTGGAGGCTCTGGCGGGACGGGAGGGCCCCTTCGACGCCTACTTCCGGGAGGAGCTGATCCCGCGCCTGGAGGCGGAAGGCGTGACCCACGTAGCCCTCTCGCTCACCTTCCTGAACCAGGCCTTCGCCGCCTTCCGGCTGGCCGCGCTGCTGGAGGAGCGGCTTCCTTCCGTCCGGCGCCTCCTGGGCGGGCCCCTGGCCGCCTGCTGGGAGGCGGTGGGCGCGCGCCTGGACGCAGAGCCCTTCACCCGATTCCACGCCGTGCTCCCCGCCGCCACCCCGGGGGCCATGGAGGCCCTGGCCCGGGCCTGGGGCGGCCGCGCGGAAGGTCCCGCCGAGCCCCTGGCGCCGGAGCTCGACGCCACGCCCTGGGAGCAGTACCTCGTGCCCGTGCCCACGGTGCCCGCGGCCCTGGGCCGGGGCTGCTACTGGAGGCGCTGCGCCTTCTGCCCCGACCACCTGCACCCGGGCTATGCCCCCTGCAGCGGCGACGGCCTGGAGGCCTGGCTGCACCGGGTCGCCGCGCGCTTTCCCGGCGGCGCCATGCTGCACCTCACGGATTCCGCCCTCTCTCCGGCCCTGCTGGACCGGGTGGCGGCGGTCGTCCGCCGGGGTCGCCTGCCCTCGCGCTGGCACGGCTTCGTGCGCATGGGGGCCCGCTTCGCCGACCCGGCCTTCATGGCGCATCTGGCCGAAGGCGGCTGCGCCATGCTCCAGTGGGGCCTGGAGAGCGCCTCGGAGCGCCTCCTGCGCCTCATGGACAAGGGCGTGGGCCGCGCGCAGGCCCGCGCCGTGCTGCGCGCCGCCTCCGGCGCCGGCATCCGCAGCCACGCGTACCTGCTCTTCGGCCTGCCCACCGAGACGGACGTGGAGCGCGAGGAGAGCCTTGCCTTCGTGCAGGAAGAGGCCGCCCACCTGCACGACCTGAACGTGAGCCTGCTGAACCTGCCCCGGAACAGCCCCATGCACGCCCACCCGGAGGCCTACGGCATCACGGCGCGCCTGCCCTTCGGGGACGACGCGGACCTCTCGCTGTACGACGACTTCCGCTGCGGGAAGAGCCACCCCCGCCTGGAAGCCCGGCGCTGGCTGGGCCAGCGCTTCTTCCGGGACGCGGCCGTCAAGGCCCTGCTGGGCGACCTGAAGGCCCCCTT
>CAXYVC010000099.1:0-10422 GCA_964292295.1 uncultured bacterium | reverse complement strand
ATCCCCTGTCCGCGGCCCAGCAGGTCCTGGATGCGGCCGGGGCGGCCGTCGGGGCACACCAGGTCCCGGGGCAGCTCGCCGATGGGCAGGAACCCGTTCTTCGAGGCGCCGTAGTTCACGAAGGCGGCCTGGAGGCTGGTGTCCACCCGCACCACCTTGGCGCGGTAGATGTTCCCCTTGATCTTCTCGTTGTGGACGAACTCGATGTCGAAATCGAGGAGCACCCCGTCCACCAGGGTCGCCACGCGGATCTCCTCCGGGTCCGTGGCATTGACGAGCATCACTTTCTTGGCCAAATCCGTACTCCTTGGATGGGAAGGCCGCGCGTTCACCCACGCGTCGGTGCCTTCGGGCCAGGCCCCGGGGGGCCGTATGGGCATTTTGGAATGAGATGGAAAAAGACGGGATCCGGCTGGGGACCGCCGTGGTGCGGAAACCAGGACGGCGCGAAACGGGCCTGCCGGACCTGGACGGGCTCATTCTCCCAGGCCGGGCGCACAGGGGCAAGCGTCACGGGGATTTCACGCGCCGGTCTCAGGGGGGATACGTCCCGTCGCGATGCTGATCCCGTCGCAGAGGAGCCTTCCATGCACCGCACCCTTCCCCTTCTCCTGGCCGCCGCGGCGGTCCTCGACGCCGCCCCCCAGGCCGCCCTCAAGGTGGACGCCCGCATCGCCCCCTACCGGAAGGCGGCCGGGATCTCCGGCAACCTCACCAGCGTCGGGAGCGACAGCCTGAACAACCTGATGACCTTCTGGGTGGAGGCCTTTGGCCGCCAGTACCCCGGCGTGCGCATCCAGGTGGAGGGCAAGGGATCCGGCACGGCTCCCCCGGCGCTCATCTCCGGCACCAGCCAGCTGGGGCCCATGAGCCGCGAGATGAAGGCCGAGGAGATCGACGCCTTCGCGAAGCGCCACGGCTACAAGCCCACCAAGGTGGCGGTGGCCATCGATTCCCTGGGCGTCTTCGTCCACCGGGACAACCCCGTGAAGAGCTTCACCCTGCGGGAGCTGGACGGCATCTTCAGCAAGACCCGCAAGGGCGGCGGCAGGGAGCTCCGCACCTGGGACCAGGCGGGCCTGAACGGCGCCTGGGCCGGCCGGCCCATCAGCCTCTACGGCCGCAACAGCGCCAGCGGCACCTACGGCTACTTCAAGGAGCACGCCCTCTTCAAGGGGGACTTCAAGGACACCGTGAAGGAGCAGCCCGGCTCCTCCTCCGTGGTGCAGAGCGTGGCCACGGACCGCTTCGCCATCGGCTACAGCGGCATCGGCTACCGCACCTCCAACGTGCGCGCCGTGCCCGTCGCCGACGAGGGGCGCTACAACGGCCAGGCCTTCGAAGCCACCTACGAGAACTGCCTCTCGGGCAAGTACCCGCTGGCCCGCTACCTCTACATCTACGTGAACAGGAACCCGAAGAAGCCCCTGGATCCCCTCACCCGGGAGTCCCTGGCCTTCGTGCTGAGCCGCCAGGGCCAGGAGATCGTCATCAAGGACGGCTACTACCCCCTGACCGCGAAGCTGCAGCAGGGCGAAGCCGCCAAGCTGCACTGAGCGCCGCCCCATGACGTCCCCGCAGGGAAAGCACCTCCGGCGCGTGCAGCGCACGGACCGCCTCATGGCCTGGGTGGTCTCCTCCGGGGGCCTCCTCATCCTCGCCGCGGTCCTCGGCATCCTGGTCTTCATCGCCTGGGAGGCCTTCCCCCTCTTCCGTTCGCCGCGCGTCGCCGGATTCGGTTCGGTCCCCGCGGCCTCCACGGGGGCCTTCCTGGTGGAGGAGGACGGCAGGGCCCTGCTGGCGCTGGATCCCGTCCGGGGGGTGCAGGCCCGGCGCCTGCCGGACGGAGCCCCCCTGGAGGTGCCCACCGGCGGGCCCGCCCTGCCCTGGCGCGCCGTGGCCCCCGTGGATCCGGCCGGACGCGTGGCGCTTCTCGGGGCGGATGGCGCCCTGCACGTCGGGCATCTGGGCTGGCTCAAGCCCCAGGGAGAGCAGGATCCCGCGCGTTGGGAGGCCAGGGCCGACTGGCAGTCCCCCCTTCCCGCGGGGTCCGGGGTGGAGGCCCTGCTGGATCTGCGGGAAACGCCCGCCTCCGGCCTGGACGCCGAGGGCGGCCTCCGCATCGCCGCACGGGTCCGGGGAAGCCTCGCCTGGGCGGAGCGCGAAGGCACTCCGGCACCGCCCCTCGTCTGGCGCCCCCTTTCCCTTCCGGAGGGCGAGACCTGCACGGATGCGCGCTGGAGCGGCGATGGACGCTTCCTTCTGGCCGGAACGCGCGAGGGGCGCCTGCACCTCCTGGACGTGACATCCGAGGGGCACTGCCTCCACAGCCTGGCCTTCGGGGAGCCCGTCAGCGCCCTGGGCTTTGCGTTCGGGCACGGTTCCCTCCTGGTGGGGGGCGCGAAGGGACGCATCGCCGCCGTCCAGGTGCTCGCCACGGAACAGGGCCCGCGGCTCCAGCTCTTCCACCGCTTCCAGAACCAGGCGGGCGCGGTGCTCGGCTTCATGGGCACCCTGCGGGACAAGCGCTTCCTGAGCTGGAGCGCCGATGGCCTTGCCGTGGACCACCTCACCAGCGAAAAGCGCCTGCTCTCCCGGAAGGCCCAGGATGTCCGCCAGGCATCCCTCTCCGCTCGGGGCGATGCCCTGTGGGCCCTGGACGGCTCCGGCCGCATGCAGGGTTTCCGCCTCGAGGCCCCCCACGCGGAGGTGAGCGCGGGCACCCTCCTGGGCCGGGTGCACTACGAGAGCTACGCCCGCCCCGAATGGGTCTGGCAGAGCACGGGCGGCAGCGACGACGCGGAGGCCAAGCTGAGCCTCGTGCCCCTGCTCTTCGGAACCCTGAAGGGCACCCTCTACGCCCTGCTCTTCGCCCTGCCCCTGGCGGTGCTGGGCGCCCTCTACACCAGCCATTTCGCCACGCCGCGCCTGAAGGGCCTCATCAAGCCCGCGGTGGAGGTCATGGCCGCCCTGCCCTCGGTGGTGCTCGGCTTCATCGCCGGCCTCGTGCTGGCCCCCCTCTTCGAGCGGGCGGCCCTGCAGGTGGCCCTGGCGCCCGTCTGCATCCTGCTGGCGGCCCTGGCGTGCATGCCCCTGGCCTCGCGCCTGCCGGGCCCCTGGAAGGAGCGCTGGATCCAGGGCCGGGAGGTGCTGTGGGCCGTGCCCGTCCTCTTCCTGGGCCTGGGGCTGAGCCTTGCGCTGGCGCCCGGACTGGAGCGCCTCTGCTTCGGCGGGGACCTCCGCCACTGGCTCCACGCGTCCCACGGCGTGGTCTACGACCAGCGGAACAGCCTCGTGGTGGGCTTCGCCATGGGATTTGCGGTCATCCCCATCATCTTCACCATCGCGGAGGACGCCCTCAGCGCCGTGCCGCGAAGCCTCACGAGCGCCAGCCTGGCCTGCGGCGCGAGCCCCTGGCAGACCGCCTGGCGGGTGGTGCTGCCCACCGCGAGCCCGGGCATCTTCAGCGCCGCCATGGTGGGCCTGGGCCGCGCCATCGGCGAGACGATGATCGTGCTCATGGCCACGGGCAACACGCCCATCCTGGACTGGAGCCCCTTCAACGGCATGCGCACCCTGGCGGCGAACATCGCCGTGGAGGCCCCCGAGGCCCCGGTGCACGGAACGCTCTACCGGGTGCTCTTCCTCACGGCACTGCTGCTCTTCGCCCTGACCTTCCTTCTCAACACCGTCGCGGAGCTGGTGCGCCAGCGCCTGCGCAAGCGCTACGAGAGCCTCTGATGGGCGGATTCCTGACCTGGTGGCGGCGCGGAAGCGCCTTCGTGTGGCTGACCGGAGGCACCCTGGCCTTCGCCCTGCTCATGATCAGCGGCCTGGTGGGCTTCATCGCCTGGAAGGGCCTGGGCTTCTTCTGGCCCTCCCCCCTCGTGCAGCTGCAGACGGCCGAGGGACCGGTCCTCGGCGTGGTCCAGGCCCGGGAGGCCGCCACGGCGGAGAACCCCGCCAAGGTCCAGCTCCGGGTGGGCAACCGGGACCTCTACGGCCAGGACTTCCGCTGGATCGAGGCTGCCGCCATCCAGGCCGAGACGCGGCCCTCCGACGCCGTGCTGGTGGAGCGGAAGGAATACGGCGCCTTCCTGGGGCGCGTGCGGGAGCTGCGCCGGGACGGCCGGTGCCTGGCCTCAGGCCCCGAGGCTCTGGAGCGGCTGCTGGCGCGGACCCCCGATCCCGCCTGCACCCTGGTGCTGGAGAGCGCCGAGGGGCAGCTGAAGGAGCTTCCCGCCGCGGAGCTGGTGCGCCTCGTGGCGCCCAACCGCCTCGGCGTGATCGGCAAGGCGCGGGTGTACGCCGCCCGCCTGTGGGAGTTCGTGGCCGGAAACCCGCGGGAATCCAACACCGAAGGCGGCATCTTCCCCGCCCTCTTCGGCACCGTGATGATGGTGCTGCTCATGAGCCTGACGGGGGTGCCCTTGGGCGTGCTGGCGGCCCTGTACCTGCGGGAGTACGCCCGCCAGGGCTGGATGGTGCGCCTGCTGCGGGTGGCCGTGAACAACCTGGCGGGCGTGCCCTCCATCGTGTTCGGCATCTTCGGCCTGGGCTTCTTCGTCTACGCCGTGGGGGGCAGCCTCGACCGCCTCTTCTTCGCGGAGCGCCTGCCCACGCCCACCTTCGGGACGGGCGGCATCCTCTGGGCCAGCCTCACCCTGGCCCTGCTCACGGTGCCCGTGGTGATCGTGGCCACGGAGGAGGCCCTGGCGGCGGTGCCCCGCTCCCAGCGGGAGGCCAGCCTGGCCCTCGGCGCCACCAAGTGGCAGACCCTGCGCAAGGTGGTGCTGCCCGGCGCCGCGCCGGGGATCCTCACGGGCCTGATCCTGGCCATGGCCCGGGGCGCGGGCGAGGTGGCGCCCCTCATGCTCACGGGCGTGGTGAAGCTGGCGCCCTCCATGCCGCTGGACGGCCAGTTCCCCTTCCTGCACCTGGACCGGAAGTTCATGCACCTGGGCTTCCACATCTACGACGTGGGCTTCCAGAGCCCCAACTCGGAGGCCGCCAAGCCCATGGTCTTCATGACCGCCCTGCTGCTGCTGCTCGTGGTCGTCTCCCTCAACCTGGCCGCCCTGCGCCTGCGGAACCACCTCCGCGCCCGGGCCGGCGGGAGCACCTTCTGATGCTTTCCGGAGTCCTTCCCATGGACCTTGCCCTGCACGCCCCCCCGGCGGTGGCATCCCCCCGTCCCGCCGCCCTTCCCCTCACGGACCCGGCCGTCCTCACCTCGCCCCCCTTGCTAGAGGTAGAACAGCTGGACCTGAACTACGGCGACAAGCAGGCCCTCTTCGGCATCGACCTCGCGATCCGCCGGAACGCCGTGACGGCCTTCATCGGCCCCTCGGGCTGCGGCAAGAGCACCCTGCTGCGCTGCTTCAACCGCATGAACGACCTCATCCCGAACGTGCGCATCGCGGGCAAGGTGCGGCTCGGACAGGAGGACCTCTACGCGCCGGGGGTGGACGTCATCGGCCTGCGCCGCCGCATGGGCATGGTCTTCCAGAAGTCGAACCCCTTTCCCAAGAGCATCTACGAGAACGTCGCCTACGGCCTACGGGTGCAGGGCGTGAAGGACCGCGCCGTGCTGGACGAGGCCGTGGAGCGCAGCCTCATCGCCGCTGGGCTCTGGGACGAGGTGAAGGACCGGCTGCAGGAGGGCGGCCAGGGGCTCTCGGGCGGCCAGCAGCAGCGCCTGTGCATCGCCCGGGCCCTGGCCGTGAAGCCCGAGGTGCTCCTCATGGACGAGCCCTGCTCGGCCCTGGACCCCCTCGCCACCGGCCGGGTGGAGGAGCTGATCCTCGACCTGAAGCGCGACTTCACCATCGTGATCGTGACCCACAACATGCAGCAGGCGGCCCGGGCCAGCGACTTCACCGCCTTCTTCTGGATGGGGCGCCTGGTGGAGGAAGGCCCCACCGAGCGCCTCTTCACCACCCCGCGCGAGCGGATGACCGAGGACTACATCTCCGGGAGGTTCGGCTGATGGGCCGCCATTTCGACAACGAGCTGCGGGACCTGAAATTCGGGCTCCTGGCCATGGCGGGCCAGGTGGAGGAGATGATCGGGCTGACCTGCCAGGCCCTGCTGGAGCGCTCCAACGCCAAGGTGGAGGAGGTCCACACCCTCGACCAGGGCGTGGACGAGATGGAGATCCGCCTGGACCAGGCCTGCATCGACCTGCTGGCCCTGCGCGCCCCCATCGCCACGGACCTCCGCATCGTGGCCAGCGCCCTGAAGATCGTGCCGGAGCTGGAGCGCATCGGGGACCACTGCTGCAACATCTGCCGCCGCGCCCGGCTCCTGAACGCCCAGCCGCCGATCCTCAACGGCGACCTCCTGGAGCGCCTGGGGGCCGAGACCCACGGCATGGTGAAGCGGGCCGTGGACGCCTTCGTGGAGGGGGACGCCGCCGCCGCCCGGGCGGTCATCGCGGACGACGACCGCGTGGATGCCCTTTATCTCCAGATTTTCGGCGAGCTGCTGCGCCTCATGCTGGCCAACCCCCTGTGCATCGAGCGGGCCGGGCACCTGATCCTGGTGATCAAGAACTGGGAGCGGATTGCGGACGAGGCGACCAACATCGCGGAGGAAGTGCTGTTTATCCTGGAGGGGGTGAGCGCCAAGCACCCCTACCTGAACCGCCCCGAAGGGGCCTGAGGAATCCGGCATGCCCCACCTCCTCCTCCTCGAAGACGACACCGACATCCGCACCGGGCTGGAACAGCACCTCAAGCGCGAGGGCTTCAGCATCGCCGGCTTCGGGACGGGCCAGGAGGCGCTGGCCTTCATCTCCCAGGCCGGGTCCGGCCAGGTGCACAAGCCGGACGTGGCGCTCCTGGACCTCACCCTCCCCGACATGGACGGCCTGGACGTGCTGCGCGCCGTGCGCAACGACGCCCGCCTGCGCACCCTGCCCGTGATCCTGGTGACGGCCCGCAACGAGGAGATCGACCGGGTGCTGGGCCTGGAGCTGGGGGCCGACGACTACGTCACCAAGCCCTACAGCAGCCGGGAACTCACCGCCCGCATCCGCGCCATCCTGCGCCGGGCCGCCTTCCTGGAGCACGCGGAGGACGTGAAGGCCCTCGCCTTCGGCCCCATCCAGGTGGACACGGAGCGCCGCGC
Organism: uncultured bacterium; assembly: GCA_964292295.1. GTDB lineage: Bacteria > Acidobacteriota > Holophagae > Holophagales > Holophagaceae > CAXYVC01. The sequence continues at coordinate 3,291 of CAXYVC010000099.1, read as the reverse complement.
CGTCCTGGTGGAGGGACAGGCCGTGGAGCTCACCCGGAAGGAGTTCGAGCTTCTGGAATACTTCCTGCGCAACCCCCGGCGGGTGCTCAGCCGGGAGCGCATCCTCCAGCAGGTCTGGGGCCTGGAATACCTGGGGGAGAGCCGCACCATCGACGCCCACGTGCGCCGGGTCCGGGCCAAGCTGGGGGAAGCCGCCGAGCTCATCGAGACCGTGGTGGGCGTGGGCTACCGCCTGGGCAGCGTCCAGGGCTAGGCCTGTAACTTTTCTGGAACATCCATGGGGCCGGTGCGTGGCGCGCGCCGGCCTCATGCACACTGGGGGCGACGACAGGAGCGACCATGTCCCTGAACGCCCTCATGCGCTGGCAGAAACCCCGGGAAGGGGTCTTCTTCGACCTGCTCGAGCAGGCCGCCGAGAATGCCCTGGAAGCCACCCGGCACTTCGACCGGGAGATCGCATCCGACGATCCGGCCCGCTGGGCGGAGCTGCGGCGCAAGATGAAGGAGTTCGAGCACAAGGGCGACGAGATCACCCACGCCATCATCGACCGCCTGGACAAGACCTTCGTCACCCCCATCGAGCGGGAGGACATCCTGGCCCTGGCCCACGCCCTGGACGACGTGGTGGACATCCTGGACGCCCTCTGTGAGCGCTTCGTGCTCTTCGGCATCCGGAGCATCAAGCCCGCCGCCCGGGAGATCAGCAGCCTCGCCGTGGAGGGCGCCGAGGAGATGCTCGCCCTCATCCAGAGCCTCAGGAACATGTCGGACACCCGGAAGATCCGCCAGCGCATCCGCCGGGTGCACGTGCTGGAGAACCAGTCCGACAGCATCTTCCACGCCGCCCTGGCCGATCTGTACCACGCCCCGGGGGACCCGGTGGAGCTCATGAAGTGGCGCGAGATCTTCGACCTCATCGAGGAGGCCACGGACCACATCGAGCTGGTGGCCAAGGTGGTGGGCTCCACCGTCATGCGCAACGCCTGACGCCTGAGGGACGTCGCGTGTTCGAGCTTCTGCCCATCGCCCTCGTGGTCATCGTGCTGATGGCCTGGTCCATCGACTACATCAACGGCTTCCACGACACCGCCAACTCCATCGCCACCGTGGTCTCCACGGGGGTGCTCAGCGCCCGCACGGCGATCCTCATGTCGGCCTGCCTCAACTTCGGCGGGGCGCTCTACGGCACCGCCGTGGCCACCACCATCGCCAAGGGCATCGCCGACAGCCAGTTCGTGGTGCCCCAGGTGATCATCGCCGCCCTCGCCGCGGCCATCATCTGGGACCTCCTCACCTGGTACTTCGGCATCCCCAGCAGCACCAGCCACACCCTCATGGGCGGCCTCGCCGGGGCCGTCGCGGCCCACGCGGGGCTCGGCGCCCTCCAGTGGGGCAAGCTCGAGCAGATCGGCGCCTTCATCTTCATCAGCCCCGCCCTGGGCTTCAGCATGGGCGCGGCGCTGATCGTGACCATCCTCTGGGTGGTCCGAAGGTTCCAGCCCAGCCGCGTGAACGTGGCCTTCCGCAAGCTGCAGCTCGTCTCGGCGGGTGCCATGTCCTTCGCCCACGGGCAGAACGACGCCCAGAAGGCCATGGGCATCATCTGTCTCGGCCTGATCATCTACAAGAAGCTCGAGATGCACGTCCCCACGGTGGCGGTGCCCCTCTGGGTGAAGATCGGCTGCGCCAGCATGATGGCCCTGGGCACCGCCTCCGGCGGCTGGCGCATCATCAAGACCTTGGGCCACCGCATCGTGAAGCTGCGGCCCATCCACGGCTTTGCCGCGGAGACCGCCGCCGCCGCGGTGCTCTTCACCACGGCGCACCTGGCCATCCCCGTCTCCACCACCCACTCCATCAGCGGCGCGATCATGGGCGTCGGCGCCAGCATGAACGCCAGCGCGGTGCGCTGGGGCGTGGCGGGCAACATCTTCGTGGCCTGGGTCCTCACGATTCCCGTGAGCGCGGCCATCGCCGCGGGCGTGCTGAAGCTCATCAGCCCCTTCTTCTGAAGCGGTCACTTGTGACCGAGCTGGCAGCGACGGCTGCGGGAAGCCGTCAAACTGGATCTGTGACAACGAACGGGAGAACCGGAATGTCCTTGAATGCCCTCATGCGCTGGCTGAAGCCTCGGGAAGTCGCCTTCTTCGAGCTGCTGGAGGCCGCGGCGGGCAACGTCCAGGCCGCCACCCAGCTCTTCGACCGGGAGATCCGCTCCAGCGAGCCCGACCGCTGGGCGGAGCTCCGGCGGGAGATGAAGGAGCTCGAGCACAAGGGGGACGAGATCACCCAGGCCATCATCGACCGCCTGGACAAGACCTTCGTCACGCCCATCGAGCGGGAGGACATCCTGGCCCTGGCCCACGCCCTGGACGACGTGGTGGACCTGCTGGACGCCCTCTGCGAGCGCTTCGTGCTCTTCGGCATCCGTGAGGTCCGTCCGCAGACCCTCGAGATCAGCAGCCTGGCCGTGGAGGGCGCCGCGGAGCTGGCCTACCTCATTCGCAGCCTGCGCCGCATGTCGGACACCCACGAGATCCGCCTCCACATCAAGCGCGTCCACGTGCTGGAGAACCAGACCGACAGCATCTTCCACGCCGCCCTGGCCGAGCTCTACCGGGATCCCAAGGATCCCGTGGAACTCATGAAGTGGCGCGAGATCTTCGACCTCGTGGAGGAGGCCGCCGACCGCATCGAGCTGGTCGCCAAGGTCATCGGCTCCACCGTGATGCGGAACGCGTGAGCCGGCCATGCCCGAGCTCGGTCTGATCCTCATCATCTTCCTCGCGCTGGCCTTCGACTACATCAACGGCTTCCACGACACCGCCAACGCCATCGCCACGGTGGTCTCCACCGGCGTGCTCACCACCCGCAACGCCATCATCATGGCGGCCATGCTGAACTTCGGCGGGGCCCTCATCGGCACCGAGGTGGCCACCACCATCGCCAAGGGCATCGCCGACGCCAACGTCGTGGTGCCCCAGGTGGTGATGGCGGCCCTGCTGGCGGCCATCCTGTGGAACCTCATCACCTGGTACTTCGGCCTGCCATCGAGCTCCAGCCACGCCCTGGTGGGCGGCCTGGCCGGTGCCGTGGTGGCCTACGTGGGCCGCGGCGCCCTGCATTCGGAGAAGCTCAAGGAGGTGGGCGCGGCGCTCATCATCTCCCCCCTGGTGGGCATGGCCATCGCCATGGCGCTCATCATCCTCATCCTGTGGATCTGCCGGCACGCCTCCGGGCACCGGATCAACATCGCCTTCCGCAAGCTGCAGCTCGTCTCCGCCGGCGCCA
>CAXYVC010000098.1:0-10460 GCA_964292295.1 uncultured bacterium | reverse complement strand
GGGCTTCCTCCATCAGACGCCGCATCCCGGCCAGGCCTTCGACGGCCTGACGGTGTACGTCGTTGAGCGCGGCTTGCGCGCGGTGTAGGGCTTCGTCGGTCTCCAGCGCGGCGATGCGGCGGTTCAGGGCGGAAATCTGCTCTTCCTCCTGCTTGAAGAAGCCGTCGGGCTGGAGCAGGTCGTAGACGGGCGGCACGAAGAAGGGCAGGCGGGTCTGGCCGGCCAGGATGCCCGAGGAGGCCGCCAGGTAGCCCAGCGGCCCCCCCTTGCGCGGGGAGACGTCCCTACCTGGATGTTTTCCATGCTGAAGCCCCTGCTCTGCCACCTGCTCGCCGCCCTGCCCGCCGCGGCGGCCAAGCCAACCCCCGCGCCCGCCCCCAAGGGCACCCTCGTCATCGTGGGCGGCGGCGGCATGCCCGACGAGATCCTCGACGCCTTCCTGGCGGCGGGGGGCGGGCCGAAGGCCGTGATGGGCCTCATCCCCACCTCCACGTCGGACCCCAAGGGCGCCTACGAGGAGTGGAAGGCCGACCTGGACAAGCGGGGCATCGCCCTGCGCCTGCTGGACGTCCAGCGCCGGGAGGACGCCTCGCGCCCCGAGCTCCTGGAAGCCGCCAAGGGCTGCACGGCCTTCTGGTTCTCCGGCGGCGACCAGAACCGCGTGGGGGACATGATCGTGGGCACGCCCCTGCAGCAGGTGATCCTCGAGCGCTACCGCGCGGGCGCCGTGATCGGCGGCACCAGCGCCGGTGCGGCGATCATGTCGAAGACGATGCTCACGGGCATCGACCACCGGGGCCAGGAGAGCCTGGAGGAGGCCGGGCGCGGCGCCTACCGCACCCGAGAGGGCATGGGATTCCTGCCCGCCTTCTGCATCGTGGACCAGCACTTCCTGCGCCGGAACCGCCAGAACCGGCTCGTGAGCCTGGCCATGGACCACCCCGGGACCCTGGGCTTCGGCATCGACGAGGCCACGGCCTTGGTGGTGAAGAACGGTGCGGCCAGGGTGCTGGGCGAGCGCAAGGTGATGGTCTTCGACAACGCGCCCATGCGCCTGGTGGGCGAGGGCTTCCGGGACCTGCGCGTCCACCTGCTGACCCGCGGCCAGGGCTTCGACTTCAAGACCCGCAAGCCCCTGCCCTGAGGCGTCCATGCTGCTGATCCGCAACGTCCAGCTCTACACCCCCCAGCCCGCGGGCCGCATGGACCTGCTGGCGGGGGGCGGGCGCATCCTCCGCATGGAGGCTGGCCTCGACATCCCCGAGCGCTACGCCGAGGTGGTGGACGGGGAGGGCCTCCTGGCCGTGCCCGGCTTCATCGACGGGCACGTGCACATCCTGGGCGGCGGCGGCGAGGGCGGCTTCGCCACGCGCACGCCGGAACTGCCCCTTTCCGACGCGATCCGGGGCGGCATCACCACGGTGGTGGGCTGCCTGGGCACCGACGGCATCACCCGCAGCCTGCCGGGCCTCCTGGCCAAGGCCAAGGCCCTGGAGGCGGAGGGCCTGAGCACCTTCCTCTACAGCGGTTCCTACGGCGTGCCCGTGCGCACCTTCACGGGCAGCATCGAGGAGGACCTGATCCTCATCGACAAGGTGCTGGGCCTGGGGGAGGTGGCCATCTCCGACCACCGCAGCAGCCAGCCCGCGTTCCGGGACCTGGCGCGCCTGGCGGGGGAGACGCGCCGGGGCGGCATCCTGTCGGGCAAGGCCGGCCTCGTGAACCTGCACCTGGGCGACGGCCACGGGGGCCTGGAACCGCTGCGGCGCCTGCTCGCGGAGACGGAGCTGCCCCCGACCCAGTTCCTGCCCACCCACATCAACCGCAACCCGCGCCTCTTCGAGGAGGGCCTCGCCTACGCGAAGGCCGGCGGCTTCGTGGACTTCACCACCAGCACCCTGCCCCACTTCCTGGACGAGGGCGAGGTGAAGTGCAGCCGCGGTCTCCGCCTCCTGCTGGAGGCGGGGGTGGACCCGAGCCACGTGACCTTCACCAGCGACGGCCAGGGCAGCCTGCCGGACTTCGGACCGGACGGCCGCCTGAAGGGGATCTCCATCGGGCGGGTGACCTCGCTCTTCGCCGAGGTGCGGGACGCCGTGCTCCAGGAGGGCCTCCCCCTGGAGACCGCCCTGCGGGTGGTGACGTGCAATCCTGCTCGCCTGCTGAAGCTCGGCGCGAAGGGCCACCTGGCCCCCGGCGCGGACGCCGATGTGGTGCTGCTGCGCCCGGACACCCTCGCGGTGGACACCGTGGTGGCCCGGGGCCGCGTGATGATGCGCGGCGGCGAGCTCCTGGCCCGCGGCACCTTCGAATAGCTTCCAACCGCCCGCGCACGCCATCATGGAGCGCGCGTTCCCGGAGTCACGCATGTCGAAGTCGTTCAAGGAGTGGGCCCGCGGCCTGAAGATGCCGCACACCCTCGTGATCGTGGGGGGCCTGGTGGCCCTCGTCCTGGTGCTGTCCTGGCTCGTGCCCTCGGGCCAGTTCCTGCGGGTGGAGAAGCTGGTGGACGGCAAGGCCGTGAGCGGCGGCGTACCCGTGCCCGGCAGCTTCCACCTCATCACCAAGAGCTTCCTGGGCCTCAAGCACCTCCTCATGGCCCCCATCCGGGGCTTCGAGGAGGGCAAGACCCTCATCGCCTTCCTGCTGATCATCGGGGGCAGCTTCAACATCCTGCAGGAGACGGGAGCCGTGGAGTTCGGCATCCGGCGCCTCGTGCGCACCATCTCCAGCCGCGCCGCCCTCGAGTGGATGCTGATCCCGGTGCTGATGATCGTCTTCTCCCTGGCGGGCGCGATCTTCGGCATGGCGGAGGAGCTGATCCCCTTCATCGTGATCTTCATCCCCATGGCCAGGGCCCTGGGCTACGACTCGATCGTGGGCACGGCGATCCCCTTCCTGGGATCGGCCGCGGGCTTCGCCTGCGCCTTCTTCAACCCCTTCACCGTGGGCGTGGCCCAGGGCATCGCGGGCGTGCCCGTCTACTCGGGACTGAAGTACCGCATTTCCGCCTGGGCCGTCGTCACCGCCGTGGTCATCGCCTTCGTGATGGTCTACGCGCGCAAGGTGAAGCGGAACCCCGAGGCCAGCGTGGTGTACGACCTGGACCAGGAGCGGGAGCGCGTGGAGCACCACCCCGCCGCGAACGAGCGCTGGGACCTGCGCCACGTGCTGGCCCTCCTGGTGCTGGGCGCCACCATGGTGCTGCTGGTCTTCGGCGTGCTGAAGTTCAAGTGGTTCATGGCCGACATCGCGGCCCTCTTCCTGGCCATGGGCATCGTCATCGGCTTCGTGGGGGGCCTCGGCCCCAGCGCCATCGCAAAGTCCTTCGTGGCCGGCGCCAAGGACATGGTGGGCGTGGTGATGATCGTGGCCTGCGCCCGGGCGCTGCTGGTCATCGCCAACGAGGCGCAGATCATGGACACGCTGCTCCACGCGGGCTCCCGGGTGGTGAGCGTGCTGCCCAAGGGCATCACCGCCCAGGTCATGTTCCTGGTCCAGTGCGCCATCAACTTCTTCATCCACTCGGGCACCGCCCAGGCGGCCCTCACCATGCCGATCATGGCGCCCCTGGCGGACCTGGTGGGCATCACGCGCCAGACCACGGTGTACGCCTTCGAACTCTGCGAGCTGGCCGTGCCCATCCTCCCCACCAGCGCGGTGACCATGGGCGTGCTCGGCGCGGCGAAGATTCCCTGGGAGCGCTGGGCCAAGTGGTTCCTGCCCCTGCTGTGCATCCTCGTGGTGATGGCCATGCTGCTGCTGGTGCCGCCGACGCTGTTCTTCCACTGGGGACCGATCTGAGAGGAAGAGAACAGGGAAGAGAGGGACGTGGAAAAAAGGAAGGGGCCGCACCGCGGCCCCTTTCTCATGCTCCCCCCCGCGACGGTTCACCTCGGCAACGCCAGCTCCAGGTACCACCCGCGGTCGACGAAGCGCGTGCCGTAGGGCTCGGAGAGGCGGCGCAGGCGGTCCAGGATCTCCCGGCCGCGCTGCGTACCCGGCAGCCGCGGCGCCCCGTAGAGGAGTCCCTCCCGGTCGAGGCTCACGGGGATCAGCTCCACCCGCTTCAGCACATCCTTGCGGAAGGTCATGCGCGCGACCACGCACTCGAAGATCTCGGGCAGGTCCCGGCGGTCCGCGGCCGGCGTATTGGCGGGCCTGGGCATCTCGCCGTCCCGCTGGTGCACGAGGTCCACGGGGATGCGCCCAGGCGTGCGGTACTGGTAGATGAAGTTCGACAGGCTGTAGAAGATGGGCTTCCCCTTGTAGACCTCCACGCCGCGCAGGACGTGGGGCCCGCTCCCCAGCACCGCGGCCGCGCCGGCATCCACCGCCCGGTGGAACATGATGGCGTCGTTGTCGGGCGTGCGGTCCTGGATGCCGAAAGCCCGGTGATGGCTCACGTCGTGGTTGTGGAGCGCCACCAGCACGTGGTCGTGGTGGCGCCGCGCCAGCAGGAGGTCCTCCTCCATGGCCTGCACGTCCCCCTCCTGGAGGGCCTCCACGGACTGCACGCCGCCCTTGCCGTCCGCCACCAGCACCACCGCCGGATCGATGGTGGCCAGGCTCGGAGCAGAGGCGTCCCGCGAACGGAAGCGCGGGGTCCAGAAGCGCAGGTAGGAGAGGAGCCCCACGCGGGCCTGCTGCCCCTGGATCTTCACGGTGGCCGGCTCCCGGGCCTCCTCCAGGGTCGCGCCGGCCCCTGCGTGGTGGACCCCCGCGCCACCCAGGGCGTCCAGGCAGTCGGTGAGCCCCTTGGGGCCGAAGTCCAGGGCGTGGTTGTTGGCCATGCCCACGAGGTTGATGCCGAGGGCCGCCACCTCCCAGGCGAATTCAGGATCGGTGCGGAAGTCGTAGAAGGTGCGCTTCGCCTCCGGGTGGCGGTTCATGGAGAACTCCAGGTTCCCGTAGGCCACGTCCGCCTCCCGGAAGATGCGGAAGAGCTGGCGGAAGCAGGGCTCCGTGCGAGTCGAGAGCTGCTCGTTGAAGATCATGTCCCCCACGGCGGTGATCACGATGTCGCCGGGTTCCTCCTTCAGGAGCGCCGTCACCCGCGCCTCCCAGTCGATGCGCTCCTGGGGCTCCGGCGGGAGGATGCGCCGCTGGGTGACGGAGCCCGCAGAGTCGAAGCGCAGCTTGTCCGTGGGCGTCTGGGCGCAGAGCGCCGCGCCGCAGAGGACCGCGGTCAGGAAGGGAAGGCGCCGGCGGGGCATGGTTCCTCCGTGGGATACGGAAAAGTTTAGACCGCATGCCACACGAATGAACTTAATTTTTCCGGGCCTCAGGCCTCCGTGTAGAGGCTCTTGGCCACGCGCTCGGACTCGCGCAGGCGCTGGATCGCCTCCACCCGGTCCCGGGAGGCGAGGGAGGTGGCGATGGTGTGGGCCACCACGGAAAAGGCCGAGAGGCTGTGGGAGAAGAGCAGGTTCTGCCCCGCCACCAGCAGGGTGTGGTCGGCGATCTTGGCCAAAGGCGCGTCCAGCCGGTCCGTGAAGGCGACCACGGGCACGCCCCGCTTGTGGGCGTAGGCCGCCGCGTCCCGGGTCTCCCGGGAGTAGGGCATGAAGGTCAGGGCCACGAGCACGTCCTTCGGGCCGAGGTTGGCCACCTGGGTGGCGAACTCCGCGGAGTTGCTGGAGACCGTGGGCACGCCCGCGAGGGTGAGCAGGTAGGCGAGGTGGTCGGACATGATGCGCGAGACGCCATGGCCGATCAGCACGCGGGCGCGGGCGGAGGCCAGGCGCCGGATCACCTCCCGCAGCACGCCCTCGTCGATGCCCCGCACGGTGCGCTCGATGTTGGCGATGTCCATGCGCGCCACCTCGTGGAGGGCGCTGCTGGCATCCGAAGGGGCTCCCAGAAGCCGGTTCTCCGCCCCGGCGCGGGAACGGGCCTGGTCCACCAGGGCCTTGCGGAAGGTGGAGAAGCCGTCGTAGCCGAGCTTGCGCGCGAAGCGCACCACCGTGCCCACGCTGGTGCCCGTGGCCCCGGCGAGCTCTTCCACGCCCAGGAACGCCGCATCGTCCAGGTGGGCGAGCACGTAGTCGGCGACGTTCCGCTGGCCGGGGGGAAGGGCCGAGGAGAGGGCGTGCAGCCGTGCCGGAATCCCGGAATCCGTGCGCTTGGTCATGAATCCAGTGTAGCGGTCCCCTGTCCCCCCCAGGCGGCCCCATCGCGGGTTCCCCCCTTGGGGCTTGGCGCCGGGGGCGGGCGGATGCTAGCCTGTCTGAGCCCATACCGTGGGCGGAATCGTACGCGTTGCCCTTGACCTGGAAGGAACAATGCTCAACAAATCCAGGTCACAAGCAACAGAGGAGTATCCATGACCCAGGGAACCGTGAAGTGGTCCAACGCCGAGAAGGGCTTCGGCTTCATCACCCCCGACGGCGGCGGCGCCGACGTCTTCGTGCACCACAGCGCCATCCAGACCCGCGGCTTCCGCACGCTGGAGGAGAACCAGCGCGTGAACTTCGAGATCGTCCAGGGCGCCAAGGGCCCCCAGGCCGCCAACGTCACCAAGGAGTAGGAACCAGGGCCTCCGGGCTCCCTTCCTTCCACGCAGGGGCGCCAAGCGGCGCCCCTGTCGCGTACCGCTAGACTGCTCCCATGGACCTGCAGCAGCTCCTCGACACCCTGCACGCCGAATGCGCACCCTTCGCGGCCCAGGGCCGCGTGGCCGACTACATCCCCGCCCTGGCCGCCGTGCCGCCGGAACGCTTCGGCCTCGCCTTCGCCCCGGTGGATGGGGAGCCGATCGGCGCGGGGGACTGGCGGGAGCCATTCTCCATCCAGAGCATCTCCAAGGCCTTCACCCTGGCCCTCGTGCTGGCGCGGGACGGCGAGGCCCTGTGGCGCCGGGTGGGTCGCGAGCCTTCGGGCAACCCCTTCAACTCCCTGGTGCAGCTCGAACACGAGCAGGGCATCCCGCGGAACCCCTTCATCAACGCCGGAGCGCTCGTGGCCGTGGACCGCCTGCTGAGCCTCGAGGGCGACGCCTTCGGCACCCTGCGCGCCTTCCTGCGCCGGGAGTGCGGGAGGGAGGACCTGGACGCGGATGCGGAGGTGGCAGCCTCGGAGGCCGCCCACGCCCACCGCAACGCCGCCCTCGCCCACTTCATGGCCAGCTACGGGAACCTGGAAAACCCCGTGGACCGCGTGCTGGACCACTACATCCGCGCCTGCTCCCTCAGCCTCAGCTGCGCAGACCTCGCCCGCGCGGGCCTCTTCCTGGCACGCCACGGACTCGGGGCGGAGGGCGCGCGCCTGCTGAGCCGGAGCGAGGCCAAGCGCATCAACGCGGTGATGCTCACCTGCGGCACCTACGACGCCGCGGGGGACGTGGCCTACCGCGTGGGCCTTCCCGTGAAGAGCGGCGTGGGCGGGGGCCTCCTCGCCGTCATCCCCGGCCGCGGCACCCTCTGCGCCTGGGGCCCGGCCCTGGACGCCTGCGGCAACTCCGTGGCGGGCGTCGAGGCCCTGGACCGCTTCACCACCCGCACGGGCTGGTCCGTGTTCTGAGCCCTGGCGGCGGGGCCTCCGCCGCGGCTATGGTGATCCTGTCCTGCCTCCAGAGGTGCCCCATGCTGCCCATCCTCCTGCTCCTCGCCAGCCCCCTGTCGGGCCCCGCCCTGGATCCCCCGCCCCTGGTGCGCTCCCACCAGGACGACCGCCGTGCGCGAGAAGAGCGCAAGGAACACCGGGAGGAGCACAAGGCCCAGCGCGAAGAGCGCCGGGAGGACCGCAAGGCCTGGCGGGAGCGTGAACGCGACCGCATGGACCGCGAGCGGGACCACCGCCGCATGGAGCAGGAACGCCGCGACCGGGAGCGCATGGACCGCGAACGCGACCGCATGGCGCGCGAGCGGGACCGGCACCGCATGGAACAGAGCGCATGGAACGCGAACGGGCGCGCATGGAGCGCGAGCGCCGTGCCTGGGAACTCCGGCGGGAGCGCGAGCGGCACTGGCGCTGGATGGATGCCCACCGCCACCGCCACAGCTGTCCGCCCTGGATGGCGCCCTGGTGGCGCCCCCGGGAGAAGCGCTACGTGGCCTTCATCCCCGGCGACCCCAGCCGCGTCTACGTCTACCTGGACGGCCGCTGGATGCTCCGCCGCATCACCGACCCCACCTGGCGCGTAGACCTGGAGGGCGCCTACCGCCTGCCCGCGGCCCCGCCCCCGGTGGCGCCGCCCCGCCTCGGCATCGACCTGCACGTGGTGCTTTTCGACTGAACGCCAGGCAGCGTGGATGAAGGGAAAAGGGGCGCCAAGCGGCGCCCCTTTTCCCATGCGGAAGGAACGGGCTCAGCCGTTCTTCTTCACGAAGGTCTCCATGAAGTCCACGAGGGTCTTCACGTTGTCCACGGTGACGGCGTTGTAGGTGGAGACGCGGATGCCGCCGATGTCGCGGTAGCCCTTCAGGCCCACCATGCCGGCCTTCTTGGCCTCGCTCACGAAGGCGGCGGTCAGCTCCTCGGTGGGGAGGAAGAAGTCCACGTTCATGGTGGAGCGGTCGGCCTTCTCGGTCACGAAGGGCTTGAAGAAGCCCGCGTGCTTGTCGATGCAGCCGTAGAGCAGCTCGGCCTTCTTGAGGTTGTTCTGCTCGATGGCCTTCAGGCCGCCGATGCTCTTGTTGTAGGCCAGCACGTTCCGGAGGATGTAGATCCCGAAGGTGGGCGGCGTGTTGTAGAGGCTGTTCTTCTCGGCGTGGATCTTGAAGCGCAGGTAGCTGGGCAGGTCCTGGGCCTCGCACATCTCCAGGAAGTCGTCGCGCATGATCACGAGGGTCACGCCGCTGGGGCCGAGGTTCTTCTGGGCGCCGGCGTAGATCAGGCCGAAGTTGGAGACGTCGAAGGGACGCCACATGATGTCGGAGCTCATGTCGCAGACGTAGGGAATCCCGTCGGTCTTGGGGAATTCCTTCCACTGCGTGCCCTCCACCGTGTTGTTGGAGGTGAAGTGCACGAAGGCGCTGTCCTTGCCGATCTTCAGCTCGCTGGCCTTGGGCAGGCGGGCGAACTTCTCCTCCTTGGTCGAGGCGGCCACGCGGACGTTGTCGCCGCCCACCAGCTTGGCCTCCTTGTAGGCCTTCTCCGCCCAGTTGCCCGTGAGGATGTAGTCGGCCTTGCGGCCGCCCCGCAGCAGGTTCAGGGGGATCATGCCGAAGGAGAGGTGCGCGCCGCCCTGGAGCAGCATCACCTTGTAGTTGGCGGGCAGGCCCATCAGCTCCTTGGTGAGGGCGATGGCTTCCTCGTGCACCGCGTCGTATTCCTTGGAGCGGTGGCTGATCTCCATCACGGACATGCCGGTGCCGGCGAAGTCCAGCAGCTCCTCCTTGGCGCGCTCGAGGGCGGGGAGGGGAAGGCCGGCGGGGCCGGCGTAGAAGTTGATCGTGCGGTTGGTCATGGGAAGTACCTCTAGGCCTTGAAGTCGGTGAGGGTGGCGACGACCTCGTCGCCGATGCGCCCCAGGTTCTCCTTGGAGGAGGCGCCGAGGTGGGGGGCCATGAAGACGTTGGGGGCGTGCAGCAGGGGGTACTCCGCCGGCGGGGGGTCGGAGGGCCACACGTCCGTGCCGTAGGCGCGGACCTTGCCGCTCTTCAGCGCCTCGGCCAGGGCGTTCTCCTCCACGCACTTGCCGCGGCCCGTGTTGATGATGATCACGCCGTCCTTCATCTTGGCGATGAGCCCGGCGTTCACCATGCCCCGCGTCTCATCGGTAAGCGGCGTGTGCATGCTGATGACGTCGGCCTTGGCGGCCAGTTCGTCCAGGCTCACCAGCTTCGCGATGGGGTGCTCCTTCAGGAAGGGATCGAAGGCGATCACCTCCATGCCGAAGGCCTGGGCGCGCTTGGCCACCTCGGTGGCGATGGCGCCGGCGCCGATGAGGCCCAGGGTCTTCTTGAAGAGCTCGGTGCGCTTCAGCTCGTTCTTCAGGAACTTGCCCTCCACCATGCCCATGTGCGCCTCGATGAGGCGCGCGGGGATGGAGACCATGAAGGCCATGGCCATCTCCGCCACGGAGACGCTGCTGGCCTTGGGCGTGTTCACCGCCTTCACGCCGCGGGCGGCGCAGGCCTTCTTGTCCACGTTGTCCATGCCCACGCCGCCGCGGATGACGAGCTTGAGCTTGGGGGCCTGGGCGAGCAGTTCCTCCGTGACCTTGGTCTTGGAGCGGATGAGCAGGACCTCCGCATCCTTGAGCTCGGCCATGTCGCTCGTGACCGAACCGAAGGGCGCCAGCCGCTCGGGCAGCTTGGCGTCGAAGGCGTCCGCGATGAGGATCTTCATGACTTCACCTCTACAAGGGTTGGGAGGGCCTCAGCCCTCGTACGTGCGCACCAGCAGGCCGCTGCGCAGCTTGGGCTCGAACCAGGTGGACTTCGGGGGCATGATCTGGCCCGCGTCGGCCACGTCCATCAGCTCCACCAGGGAGGTGGGGAACATGGAGAAGGCCA
>CAXYVC010000097.1:0-10514 GCA_964292295.1 uncultured bacterium | reverse complement strand
CTGTGGGGGCACCCGAGGGGGGCCCAGGTGGCCCTCGCCCACACCCGGCGGCATCCCCGCCTTCCCGACGCGGAACTGCCCCCCACGGTGCACGTGCTGGAGGAGCCGGACGCGGCCTTCCACGCGCCCCTCTGGATCAGCGCCATGCCCGTGCAGGTGAGCCCCCAGGTCTGGACGGGCCTGGCCGCCCGCACCCCCCTGCGCCCCGAGATGCTCCTGCACGTCAGCAAGGGCATCCTCATGGATTCCCACCAGCGCCTCTCCCAGGTGCTGGGCCCCATCGTCGGCCTCCCCGTGGGCGCCCTCTCGGGCCCCAGCTTCGCGGACGAGGTGGCCAGGGATCTGCCGGCCGCCGTGGTGCTCGCCCTGCCCCCCGAGGTGGAGGAGGAGCGCGCCCGGCAGATCCAGAGCCTGCTGGCCACCCCGCGGCTGCGCCTCTACCTGAGCCGCGACGTGACGGGCGTGGAGCTCTGCGGCGCCCTGAAGAACGTGCTCGCCGTGGCCTCGGGCCTCGTGGAGGCCCTGGGGCTCGGCAACAATGCGAGGGCCGCCCTGCTCACCCGCGGCATGGTGGAGATGGCCCGCCTTGTGGAGGCCATGGGCGGCCGCCCGGAGACCGTGATGGGCCTCGCGGGCACGGGAGACCTCTTCCTCACGGCCACGGGGCAGAGCCGCAACCGGCGCTTCGGCCTGATGGTGGGCTCCGGCACCAGCCCCCAGGAGGCCATGGCCTCCATGGGCGAGCAGGTGGTGGAGGGCGTCTACACCACCGAGGCCGCCCTGCTGCTGGCCAAGGACCTGGGCGTGGAGCTGCCCATCACCCAGGAGGTTGCGCGCCTGCTCCGCGGGGCCGATCCTCAGGAGGCCGTGTCCCGGCTGATGAAGCGGTCCCTCAAGTCGGAGTAGCCGTGTCCCGAGCCCGCCTCCAGGCTGCCGTCCTCGCCCACCTGGCCGTCGTGGCGGCCTGCGGGCCCCGGACGGGGCCGGCACAGGAGGATGCCATGCAGCTCCGCGTTGCCGCCCTCCCGGAGGGCGGAACCGTCCCCAAGGCCCACACCGCGGACGGCGCAGACCAGAGCCCGGCCCTGTCCTGGGGCGACGCGCCCAAGGGCACCCAGGCCTTCGCCCTGGTGCTGGACGACCCCGATGCCCCCGTGGGGCTCTGGACCCACTGGGTCCTCTACAACCTGCCCGCCGCCTGCGCCGGGCTGCCTGCGGGCCTCCCCAAGTCCCCGACGCTGCCCGACGGCAGCCGCCAGGGCAGGAACACCTGGGGCCGCATCGGCTTCAACGGCCCCGCCCCACCCCCCGGCAAGCCCCACCGCTACGTCTTCCACCTCTACGCCCTGCGGGAAGCCCTGGAGCTGCCCGCCGGCGCCTCCCGCGCCGAGGTGGACGCCGCGCTGAAGGGGCGCATCCTCGCCGAAGCCACCTGCACGGGCCTGTACGGGCGCTGAAGCCTATTCCAGGCTATTCCAGGTTCGCTCCCTGCTCCCGGAGCTGGTCGAGCACGCCCTTGGCCTCCATGACCGCCCGGGTCATGGTGAGGCGCTTGCACTTCGATCCGCAGGTGTTGAGTTCGCGCAGGATCTCCTGGCACCACACGTCCAGCCACTTGCCCGCCAGCTCCCCGCGCTGGAGGCGCTCGGCGAAGTCTTCCAGATGGGCCTCCAGGCGCACCAGCTCCTCCCGCACGTCCTGGCGCTCCGCCAGGGCCGCGGCCTCGGCCACCAGGCGCTCCGCGGGCAGCTGGCCGGCCAGCTGGGCGTCCTTCATGAGCTGGTCCAGGCGCTGCCGGTACTGCTCGGGCAGCTCCGCCGCCGCGGCCTCCGCTTCCGCGGCGAGGCGCTGACGCAGCTCCCGCAGGCGCGCCAGAGACTCCGCGAAGAAGGGCGCCAGGCGCGTCGCCTCCCGATCCCGGGCCCCGTTCCAGGCCTCCAGAAGCCCATCCAGGGCCTCCAGCACCGAGGCCTCCAGGCGCTCCGCCAGGCCCGCGGCGGGGGGCATCCAGGCCCCGGGCAGGCGGAAGAAGGCCTCGGCGCTCAGGGCCGGCAGCTCCAGCCATTCGGCATCCTCCTTCCAGGCCTTGGCGACGCTGCGCAGCAGGGCGCGGTTGAGCTGGGGCTCCAGGGAGGGCTCGTCCTGCACTTCGAGGAAGAGGTCCAGGCGCCCGCGCTGCGCCCGCTCGCGCACCCGGGCCCGCAGGGCGCCTTCCAGGGGATACAGCGCCGGGTGCAGGCGCACGGAGAGGTCCAGCCCCTTGTGGTTCACGCTGCGCAGGCTGAGGCGCAGCTGCCCCTGCTCCAGGGGGCGCACCACCTCCGCGTAGGCCGTCATGCTCTTCATGGAAGCTCCCAGTCGAAACCCCCATTCTGACCGGGAAGGCGTCGAAGGCTCAGTCCAGATGATGCCATTGGTGATGCCGCATCCCTGCTGGGCGCTGCGCATCCGAGCGCTTCCGGCGCGCGATCCGGTCCAGATCCGTCCCCGGGACGGTCTGGCCCGGACACGCTCCACGCCTCCCTCGGCCGAGGGAGGCTGGCCGGAACCGCATCATCCGCGCTCAGTCCTCCGCCTCGGCGCGCTCCAGCAGCCAGGCCTTGCCCCGCAGGCGGTCCACGCCCTGCTCCGCATAGAGCTGCAGCGGCGGACGCCCCTCCATCCCCGCCCGAGGCACCGCGGCCCGGGCGAAGCCCAGGCGCGAGCCCTCCTGCAGGCGCAGCGGCAGCTGGGAGACGGGCCGCACCTCGCCCGTGAGTCCAACCTCCCCCAGGAAGAGGCACTTCTCCGCAAGGAGGCGCCCGGTGGCGCTGCTCAGCAGGGCCGCGATGACGGCCAGGTCCGCGGCGGGATCCTCCACCTCCAGGCCGCCGGCCACGTTCACATACACGTCACGGTCGTGGAGCTGGATGCCGCCCCGGCGCTCGGCCACCGCACATAGCATGGACAAGCGCTGTCCATCGATGCCGAGGGCGGTGCGGCGGGGGATGCCGAGCCCCGCGGAGGCGACCAGCGCCTGAATCTCCACCACCACGGGGCGCGTGCCCGAGAGCACCACGGTGGCCGCGCAGCCGGGCCTCGGGTCCGCCTCCAGAAAGAAGGGGTTCCCCTCCGCGGGCACGAGCCCCTTCTCGGTCATGGCGAAGACCCCCAGCTCGAAGGCCGCGCCGAAGCGGTTCTTCAGGGCCCGCAGCAGGCGGTGATGGTGGTGGCGGTCCCCCTCGAAGGCCAGCACCGTGTCCACCAGATGCTCCAGCACCTTGGGCCCCGCGAGGCTCCCGTCCTTGGTGACGTGCCCCACCAGCACCAGGGGCGTGCCCGTGGCCTTGGCCCAGCGGGTCAGGCGCTGGGCGCAGCCCCGCACCTGGCCCACGCTCCCCGCGCTGGACTCGAACTCCGGGTCGTACAGGGTCTGGATGGAGTCCACCAGCAGCAGCGCAGGCTTCAGGCGCTCTGCCGCCTCCAGGATCGCCTGCACGTCCGTCTCGGCCAGCAGATGGATGCCCGGGCGCTCCGCACCGAGGCGCTGGGCCCGAAGACGGATCTGGCGCTCGCTCTCCTCGCCGCTGGCGTAGAGCACCGCCCCCTCCACGGCCGCCGCCCACTGCAGCACCAGCGTGCTCTTGCCGATGCCGGGCTCGCCCCCCAGCAGCACGGCCATGCCCGGCACCACGCCCCCGCCCAGCACGCGGTCCAGCTCGTCCAGCCCCGTGGGGCGCCGGGCCGTCTCGCTCAGCTCCACCTCCAGCAGGTCCACGGGGCCGGCGTGGTGGCTCACGGAAAAGGCGCTCCGGGCACGGGTCAGGTCTCGCCGCAGCTGTCCCTTCACCTCCTCCACGCTGTCCCAGGCACCGCAGGCGGTGCACTTGCCCTGGGGCCGCGCGTAGCGGGCCCCGCAGGCGGTGCATTCAAAGACGGATGCGGGCTTGGCCATGGGGGGATTCTACATGCCGCCAGGGACGCCCCCAGCCTCCCGAGAGGGATAAGTCCCTGTTGAAAAAGGATTAGGCGAGTTCGCCCCCCATGGATCCGCGATGCCTGCGGAAAACCCGGCGGATTTCCCTCTTGACACCCCCCTAACCCCCTTGGGAAACACCCATTTCTGCGAAGTGCCACGGCACGCCAGCAGATACGCAAAAGACAATTTGAAACGACTTACACGCAAGACCGAAGGAGCACGGAGCTTCCGGAGACACCCCACCGTTTTCCACAAGTTCTCCCTTGACAGCCTGGGCGTTCCCGCGCCAGCGCTATGACGGGCGCGTGACAAACACCCCATGGCCCCCTTCCCGCCCTACACCAGGCGTTCCGCCTCCCGGAGCTGGACGCTCACCAGGCGGGAGATGCCCTGCTCGGCCATGGTCACGCCGTACAGGCTGTCGGTCGCCATCATGGTGGGCTTCTGGTGGGTGATCACGATGAACTGGGTGTCCGCCTTCATGCGCTGCACCATGCCGGCGAAGCGGGCCACGTTGGCCTCGTCCAGGGGCGCGTCCACCTCATCCAGGACGCAGAAGGGCGAGGGCTTGAAGTGGAAGATGGCGAACAACAGCGAGATGGCGGTCAGGGCCTTCTCGCCTCCCGACAGCAGGCTGAGGGCCTTGGCGCTCTTGCCCGGGGGCTGGGCGGTGATCTCGATGCCGCACTCCAGGAGGTTGCGGGGGTCCTCCAGGCTCAAGGTGGCGTGCCCGCCGCCGAAGGCCTCCCGGAAGACCTCCTGGAAGCGCGCGGCGATGAAATCGAAGGCCTCCCGGAAGCGTTCCTCGCTGGTGGCGTTGATCTCCCGGATCGTGGCCTCGAGGTTGGCGATGGCCTCCAGCACATCGGTGCGCTGCTGGTTCATGAAGGCCAGGCGGTCTTCCGCCTCCTGGAGTTCCTGGATGGCCAGGGGGTTCACGCTGCCCAGGTCGAGCCTCCGGGCCTGGAGCTCCGACAGGCGCGTCTGGTGCACCAGTTCGCCGGCCTCCCAGGCCTCCCGCTCCTCCCCGGTGATGGAGGCCAGGAAGTCGGGAACCTGCAGGGACAGGGCCAGCTCGATCTCCTTGGCCAGGGCCTCCATGCTGCCCTGCACCTGGGCCCCGGAGATCAGCGCCTCCTGGTGGAGCTGGCGGGCGTTCTCCAGGGCCTGCTGAAGCTCCCGGGCCAGGCGTTCCTGCACCCGCAGGGCCTCCTGTACGCGCTCCACCTCGGGAAGGGCCTCGGCCTGCTCCTCCGCCAGGCGCTGGCGTTCCCCCAGCAGATCCTGGGCTTCCGCCTCCAGGGCCTCCATGCGCGCGACGGCCTGGGCGGCGCGCTCGGCCTGCTCCTCGATCTCCCGGCGCACCCGCGCCTTCTCCGACTCCAGATCGAAGGCGCCCCGCTGGATCTGAAGCACCTGGCGCTGGAGGCTGTCCCGCTCCGCCCAGGCGGAGCTGCGCATGCGGCTAGCCTCCACGAGGCGCTCCCGCTGGGATTCCAGTTCCTGCTGCGCCTCCAGGTGGCGGGCCTCGGCGCCGTGGATGGCCTCTTCCAGGCCCTCCTCCTCCGCCTGCTCGGGCTGCGCTTCCAGGCCGCGCAGCTGCGCCTTCAGGCCGGCGATCTCCTGCTCCAGGCGCTCCCACTGTTCGTCCGCCCGGGCCTGGGCCTCGCGGATCTCCCGGAGCTGGGCCTGCACGGAGGCGTTGCGCCCCTTCAGGTCCTCCAGGTTGCGGCGGGCCAGGGTGAGGTCCTCCTCCATCTCCCGCCCCCGCTCCTGGGCCTCCTGGTGCTGGAGCTGGAGCTTCCTGCGGCGCTCCTCCAGCTCTTCCACCCGCTCCAGCAGGGCTTCACGCTGCCGGCGGCAGGCCTCGAGCTCCGCCCGCAGCTTCAGGGGCGAAGCCTGGGGCGCCTGCACACCCGCCTGCACGGGACCGAAGGGGAGGTGCAGGAGTCTCGGCGACACGAAGGCCAGGGATGGATGGGCCGCGGCCAGGGACGGCAGCGCCGCGTCCGTGCAGCGGAAGGCCCGCTCCAGCAGGGCCTCCAGGGGCCTGGGGCGCCCTTGCGCCCAGCGCAGGTGGGGCGCCAGGGCCTCACAGCCCTGGGGGGCCGCGCAGGGTTCCGCAGCGGCGCCGGCCCAGAGCCAGAGCTGCCCCGGGGCTCCCGCGGCGCGGGCCAGCACGCCCTCCCCCGCCCCCACGGTCTGCAGCCATGCGCCCAGCAGACGCCCCAGGTCGGGCCGCACGGCCTCGTCCACCTGCAGCAGCTCCGCGAGTCCCGCGGGCGCCTCGCCCTGGCTCCTCAGCCAGGCCAGCCCCTCCTGGAGGGCCGCATCCCCGGCGCTCTGGCGCGCCAAGTCCGTGAGCTGGCGCAGGCGGCGTTCCTCGCCGTCCAGGGCGCCCTCGGCTTCCCGCAGCGCCTCGGCGCTGGCGCGGAAGGCCCCGGAGGCCTCCTGGCCCAGGCGGGACTGGACCTGCACCGCCTCTTCCACCTGCTCCAGGCGGGTCTCGGCGGCCTCGAGCTCCCGGGACAGGCGCTGGCCGTCCGCCTGAAGCCCTTCCAGGCGCGGCGCCCGCAGCGACTCTTCGTGGTTCAGGGCCTCCAGGCGGCCCTCCAGCTGGGCGATCTGCTGGTGCAGGGCCTGGCGCTGGCGCTGGGCGGCCAGGGCGGCCTTCTGGGCTTCCAGGCGGCGCTCCCGGAGTTCCCTCAGCTCGCCTTCGACCTTGCGGAGGGCGCCTCCGGCCAGGGCCACGGCGCCCCCCGCCTCCGTCACCAGGCCTTCCCGACCCTCCAGGGCCGCCTCCGCCGCCTTCAGGGCCTCCTGGAGCCGCCCCAGCTCGACTTCGGAATCGCCGCTGCGGGTGGAGAGCTCCTCCAGGCGCGCTTCCAGGCGCGCCCGGGCCTCCTTCGACTCGCGGATGCGGGACTCCTGGAAGCCCCGGTCCTGCTCCGCCAGCCCCAGGCGCTGCTCCAGCCCCAGGATGGCGCGCCCGCGCCGCTCCTGGGCGGCGTGGCGCTCGTCCAGTTCCTGGCGCAGGGCCGACACCTCGGTGGCCTTCTCGGAGGCCTGGGCGGTGAGGGTGGCGATCTGGCGCTCCAGGCCGTCCAGCTGCTCGACGAGGCGCTCCTTGGCGGCCTCCAGCTCCCCCAGCTTGCCCGCCAGCAGGATGCGCTGGGTGCTGCGGATCGAGGCATCCAGCTCCTGGGCCCGCCGGGCGCGGGCCGCCTGACGCTGCAGGCTCTCCCGTTGCTTGCCCAGTTCGTGAAGGATGTCGTCCAGGCGCAACAAGTTGGCCTTCGTGTCCTCCAGGCGCCGCTCGGCCTCCACCCGCCGCAGCTTGTAGCGGGTGATGCCCGCGGCCTCCTCGATGAGCCCCCGCCGGTCCTTGGGCTTGGTGGAGAGGATCAGGTCGATCTGGCCCTGCTGGATGAAGCTGTAGGCCCGGGTGCCCATGCCCGTGTCCAGGAGCAGGTCCTGGATGTCCTTCAGGCGGCACTCCTTGCCGTTGATGCGGTACTCGCTGCCCGTATCCCGGTACAGGCGCCGGCTCACCACCACCTCCCGGGTGGCGCCGGGCAGGGCCGGATCCGCCATCTCCAGCACGAGTTTCACCTCCGCCATGCCCATGGGCTTGCGCTGGGAGGTGCCCGCGAAGACCACGTCCGCCATCTCGCTGCCCCGCAGCAGGCTGGCGCGCTGCTCCCCCAGCACCCAGGCCAGGGCGTCGGAGATGTTCGACTTGCCGCAGCCGTTGGGCCCCACCACGCCGGTCATGCCCCCGGGGAAGACGAGCTTCTGGGGGTCCGCGAAGGACTTGAATCCATGCAGTTCGAGGGCGATGAGGCGCAAGGCCGGCTTCTCCGGATGGTCCGCTTCCATCCCATCACGGGCCCGCCCCCTTTGGAAAGGGCGGCCCTGGCGATAAACTGGCAGGCCACCCCGGAGACGCCGTGCACAGGATTTCGAGGCATCCAGGACTTCCCGCAGCATCCGCGGCGCGCCCGGGATGCCGCCCGTGAAGCGCTTCGCCCTGTCCTCCCGGAGCGCCAGCGTCGTGTGGGTCGAACCCGGCCGCCTCCGGGCGGGCGGGCGCACGCACCCCCTGCCCGACCCGGCTTCGCAGGAGGCCCTGAGCGCCCTCCTGAAGACCCTTCCCGAAGGCCCCAGCCACTGGATCGTCGAGGACGGCATGGCCCCCGCCGCCCTGATGCGCGACATCGTGGAGCTGCCCGCGGGGGGCGAGGCGCGGGAAGCCTTCTTCCGGTGGAAGTTCCAGCAGGCCCTCGGGCTGCAGGAGGAGTTCGCCGTCCAGGCCGTGCCCGTGGACGAGAGCGGCTGGCTCGCCGCCGGCCTCCCCCTGGCCCTCCGCGAGGCCTGGACAGCCGCGGCCCTGAAGGCCGGCCGCCCCATCGCGCAGCTCCAGCCGCGCTGGCTCTGGCTCTACAACCGCCTGGCCCCGGGGCAGGAACGCCCCGGCATGCTGCTCAGCCTCAGCCCGGGCGAGGCGGAGGGCCATTTCTCGGGAACCCTTGCGGCCTGGAGCCGCACCCTGGTGCTGGTGAGGCAATGGAGCGAGGCGATGACGCCCGAGGCGTGGATGTCTGAACGGGTGCTGCCCACCGCGGCCTACCTGCAGCGCGACGGGCGCAGCCCCCAGGGGCTCCACGTGTGGGGCCCTTCCGCCTGGCCCTCCGGGGAACTGCCGGTGCGCGTGATGCAGCCCGAGATCCCCGAGCGGGAGACGCTCTGATGGCCCTGCCGCTCCTGAAGCTGAACCTCGCCCCCGCCCCCGGCTACTGGCGCCGCCACCACGAGGCCCTGGGATGGGCCCTGCTGGCGGCGGGAGCCCTGGCCCTCGCCGCCGTGCTGGGGCTCACCTGGCGCGCCCGCCGCCAGGCGGTCCTGGCGGGCCGGGAGGCGGTCGCCCGCTCCAGGGAAGCCCGCCAGGTCCAGGCCCAGGAGCGCGGCATCCAGGACCGCCTCGGCGCCATCGACGTCCAGAAGGAACTGCCCCGCTGGAAGCTGGCGGAACGCATCCTGCTCGAGCGCGGCATCCCGTGGTCCCGCACCACGGCGGAACTGGAGCGCAGCCTGCCCCAGGACGTGCGCCTGCGCAGCATCCAGCGCACCCGCTCCGACCAGCGCATGGAGCTGAAGATCAAGGGCGAGGCTCGCAGCCGCGAGGCCGAGGCCGCGCTGGTGGAGGGCCTCCAGAAGAACGCCTTCTTCGCCCAGGTGGTGCTGGAGCGCGAATCGGAGAGCCCCGGCGGCGGCGTGGAGTTCGAGCTGGCCCTGCCCCTGGCCGTGGACCCCCCGGCCTACGTGCCCCTGCCCCGCTACGGTCCCGCGCGGGCCCAGGCCGCCCTCCCCGCCAAGGCGGCCCCGAGGCCCGTGGCCCAGGCCGCTGCAAAGCCGGCACCAGCGCCCGCCCCGAGCCCCGCTCCCGCCAAGACGGCCCCCGTCCAGCGCAGCAAGGCCCCCGCCGTCCCTTCCGCGGCCCCGGCCATCCAGGTGCGCCCCGTCCCCGAGACGCGGCCACAGCCCCCGGCCCAGCGCGCGCCGGGCGCGCGCAGCCTTCGGGAGCGCCCAGTGGGGGAACCGCGCCCCGACACGGAGCCCCGGCCATGAGCGGCATCCCGAAGCCCAGCATCTATCGCGCCCTCGCGGGCGGCGGACTGCTCCTGCTCGCCCTCGGCGGCGCCTTCTGGCTGCTCCCGGACGCGTCCCGCGAACTGGGCCAGAAGCAGCGCGCGGCCCGGGAGGCCCGCGGCGCGCTCGACGCCGAACGCGCCCGCCTCGAGGCCGTCCGCGCCCAGGCGGAAGGCCTGCTCGCCAGCCAAGCCCGCATGGAGCGCCTGCTCCAGCAGATGCCCCAGGAGCCCGCGGGGCGCCTGCAGTGGAAGCTCAGCAGCCGGCTGCACGAACTGGCCCGCAAGTGGAACGTGCGCATCCAGGCGGTCAAGTACGGCGCCCCCACGCGGGAAGCCAGCCGGGGCACCGACCTGGAGGCCCTGGACGTGGAGTTCGTGGCCTCGGCGGTCTACCAGTCCCTGAAGCCCTTCGTGTTCGACCTGGAATCCAGCGAGCTGCCCTTCGGCGTCTCCAGCGCCAAGCTCGAGGAGGGCCCCGAGGGCGCCCGGCTCACCGTGACCCTCCGCGCCTTCCGCCGCACCGGTACCGCGCCCGTCGAGACCCCGCAGGAGGGCGCATGAGCGGAGGCAAGCAGTCCGTGGACCTCCGGGCCTGGCTCCAGGAGCTGAAGGGGAACCGCCGCACCCAGGGCATGCTCCTGCTCCTCGCGGGGGCCCTGGCCTATCTGTTCTGGCCCGAATCCCCGCGCCCGAAGGCCCGGCGCGCCACGCCCCTCGCCGCCCTGGCCGGGGGCCGCCAGCTCCAGGGCCTGGACAAGCTGCCGGACCTGGTGAAGCTCGACCGCGCCGGCCAGCTGCCCAGCGGCGAGAAGCCCGACCGCATGTACCGCGACCTCTTCACCTTCGACCTCCCGCCGGGCCCGCCCCCGCCGCCTCCCAAGCCCCTGCCGCCCCCGCCGCCTCCC
>CAXYVC010000096.1:0-10592 GCA_964292295.1 uncultured bacterium | reverse complement strand
CCCGCCTGGGCGCCCAGCCCCTCGCCGCGCCCCGTGAAGCCCAGCTGCTCGGTGGTGGTGGCCTTCACGTTCAGGGCCTCCGGCCCCAGGCCGAGGACCGGCGCGATGCGCAGGCGCATCGCCTCCCGGTGGGGGCCCAGCTTGGGCCGCTCGCCGATGAGCAGGACGTCCGCGTTGGCCACCCGCCATCCCCGGGTTCGCAGGTCCTCCATGACGTGGGCGAGGAGGGCGACCGAGTCCGCCCCCTTGTAGGCGGGATCGGTGTCGGGGAAGTGCTGGCCGATGTCGCCGAGCCCCGCGGCGCCCAGGAGGGCGTCCATCAGGGCGTGGACCATCACGTCCGCGTCGCTGTGGCCGGCCAGACCCCGGCCGTGGGGCACCCCGGCGCCCGTGAGCAGGCAGGGGCGGCCCGCCGCGGGGGGGGCGAAGCGGTGGACGTCGAAGCCCTGTCCCACGCGGATCACGACCGGGCCCCCAGGGACTGCACCTGCCCCGTCGTGTCCCCCTGGACCCGCGCCGCGAGGCTGGGCAGGAAGAGGCGCACTTCGGTGCCCTGTTCCTCCTCGCTGCACACCTCGATGGTGCCGCCGTGTTCCTCGACGATCTTCTTCACGGTGGCCATGCCCAGGCCCGTGCCCTTCGTCTTCCCGTGGCTGAAGAAGGGCTCGAAGATCCGCTTCTGGATGCGCTTGGGGATGCCCTTGCCGTTGTCCCTCACGCGGACCTGCACCCCCGAGGGGGTGGCTTCCCAGGCGAGGTCCACCCGGGGTTCCGGGCGCCCCTCCACCGCGTCGAAGGCGTTGGCCAGCAGGTTCTCCATCACGCGGCAGAAGCGGTGGCGGTCCAGGGCGGCGGTGCAGGCCGGGCCCTCGGCGGCAAGCTGGGCGCCCGCTTCCTCCGCCCGGCGGCGCAGGGGTTCCGCCAGGCCCTTCAGGAAGGCGTCGAGGCGCAGCTCCTCGCGCTTCGGCTCCCGCACCCTGGCGTAGTCCAGCACGTCGGCGCTGAGGGGCGGGAGGCGGGTGACGGCGCCCAGGATCTCGTCGCAGTGGTGTTTCACGCGCTCCCGCTCCTGCAGCTGCTCCGAGAGGATCTCCAGCATCTGGGCGTGGC
The DNA here is from genome assembly GCA_964292295.1 of uncultured bacterium. Taxonomy (GTDB): domain Bacteria; phylum Acidobacteriota; class Holophagae; order Holophagales; family Holophagaceae; genus CAXYVC01. Next base: position 9,482 of record CAXYVC010000096.1, on the reverse strand, counting down.
CCTGGACCACGAAGAGGGCGTTCTTGAAGTCGTGCACGATGCTGCTGGCCACCTGGCCCACGGCGGCGAGCACCTGGTTGCGGGTTCCCGCCTCGGCCAGCCGCGTGCGCTCGATGGCGATGGCGCAGAGGGCGACGATGGCCTCGAAGGTGGCGCGGTCCACCGGCTCGCTCACGATGCTGCGGCTGTCCAGATAGATCACGCCGATGCACTGGCCCTGCGCCATGAGGGGCAGGCACAGGATGGTCTTGAGCTGGAGGTCCAGGACGGACTGCTGGCTCATCAGCTTCTCGTCCGAGGCGACGTTCTGGATCCAGACCGCCTCACCGGAATCGAAGACGGTGCGGACGCTGGACATGGAGAGGTGGATGTCCTTCTCCAGGTCCCTGCCGAGGTTCCGCTGGAGCTTTACCTCCAGGGCGCCGTCCTCGGGGAGCATGATGAAGCCCCGGTCCGTGCCGCTGATGGCGAGCAGGCGGTCCAGCGCCTGCTCCAGCAGGATCTCCAGCTCCATCTGGCCCGTGAGGAGCTGGGCGGTCTGGAGGATGGCGTGCAGGTTCATCTCGCTGGCGAGGGCGGCCTCGGCCTTCAGGGTGAGGAAGTAGGCCCCGTCCGCCAGGCGGAGGGTGGCGCCGGCCTCCCAGGGCGTGCGGGCGACGCGGTCCTCCCCCTGGTAGGTGCCGTGGGAGCTGCCCAGGTCCTCCACCCACCACTGGCCGTCCACGCGTTCGACCTTCAGGTGGGTACGGCTCACCATGCTGTCCGAGAGCACGATGTCGCACTGGCTGTGGCGGCCGATGGTCACGGGCCGGCTCACCGGCACGCAGCGCTCAAAGCCGTGGCGGTCGCGGATCGAGATCGAATGGCGTTCGGACACGCAGCCCCCAGGTGGGATCGATGCCCTTCACGGTACCCGCTCCGGGGCTGGACACAAAGCCTCCGGGCGTGAGGCAATGGAGCGTGATGGAGCCGAGCCGGAACCCCGATCTGGACCCTTCCGCGTGCGAGGAGGGCTTCGAATACTCCCTGCGCCCGCAGCGCCTGCCTGAGTACATCGGGCAGGAGAAGGTGAAGGCGCGCCTGGAGATCGCCCTGAAGGCCGCGCAGAAGCGGGGCGAGGTGCTGGACCACGTGCTGCTCTTCGGGCCTCCGGGCCTGGGCAAGACCACGCTGGCCCACGTGCTGGCCAACGAGATGGGCGCGCCCTGCAAGGTGGTCCAGGCCCCGGCCCTGGACAAGAAGGGCGACCTGGCGGCCATCCTCACGAACCTGGACGCGGGCGAGTTCCTCTTCATCGACGAGATCCACCGCCTGCCGCCGGCCATCGAGGAGATGCTGTACGCGGCCATGGAGGACCGCAAGCTGGACATCCTCATCGGCCAGGGGCCCTCCGCCCAGACCCTCAAGGTGGACCTGCGCCCCTTCACCCTGGTGGGAGCCACCACCCGGGCGGGCCTGCTCTCCAAGCCCCTCCACGACCGCTTCGGCATGGTCCACCGCCTCGAGTACTACACCGTCGAGGAACTTGCCGTCATCGCCGAGCGCAGCGCGCAGCTCCTGGGCGTGCCCCTGGAGGAGGCCGGCGCCTCGGCCATCGCCCGCCGCAGCCGCGGCACGCCCCGCATCGTGAACCGCCTGCTCCGCCGCTGCCGCGACTACGCCGAGGTGAAGGGGGACGGCACCATCCGCGCGGCGGTGGCCGACGCCTGCCTGGCCCTCCACGAGGTGGACGAGCTGGGCCTGGACGGCCTGGACCGCGCCTACCTGGAAGCCCTCTGCGGCAAGTTCAAGGGCGGCCCCGTGGGCGTGCGCACCCTGGCCGCGGCACTGGGCGAGGTCGAGGGGGATGCCCTGGAGGACCTGGTGGAGCCGTATCTCATGAAGATCGGCTTCCTGGACCGCACGCCCCAGGGCCGCCGCGCCACGGACATGGCCTACCGCTACCTCGGGCTTCCCCAGGCCTCGGGCCCGCTCTTCGGCTGAAGGGGCGTGCTCCGCTCCCGTCGATCGCACCGCGCATCTGCGCGGTGCTCCCGCGCGCCGTCCTCGCGTCCGGCGCTTGCGGCGACGGGAACCCTCCGCCAGGGCCGCCGCGCCACGGACATGGCCTACCGCACCCTCGGGCTTCCCCAGGCCTCAGGCCCGCTCTTCGGCTGAAGGGGCGTGCTCCGCTCCCGTCGATCGCACCGCGCATCTGCGCGGTGCTCCCGCGCGCCGTCCTCGCGTCCGGCGCTTGCGGCGACGGGAACCCTCCGCCAGGGCCGCCGCGCCACGGACATGGCCTACCGCACCCTCGGGCTTCCCCAGGCTTCGGGCCCGCTCTTCGGCTGAAGGGGCGTGCTTCGCACTGGAGGTTCTGGACGTGGACTTTCTAGGCTTTGGGAAGCGAAAGGTAGAGCAGGCCGAGGAGGGCGCTCCCGAGGAGCAGCCCGTAGGCGCCGGAGACCAGGAGGGCCTTGGCGAGGCTCCGGCCCCAGCCCTGGTCGTGGACGCGCCGCAGGGCCGCCGCCAGGTGGAAGGGCGGCGCGAAGAAGAGGAGGCAGCCGGGCAGCAGGCCCCAGCCGTCCCCGGGAAGGGCGTTCAGGCCCAGCAGGGCGAGGATCACCAGGAAGGCGAGGGTGTGGTGGTGCAGGGAGAGCACCATGTGGTCCACGAAGAAGCTGCTCCGGCGCAGGTGCACGAGATGCAGGAGCACCACGAAGAGGGGCATGAGGAGGAAGAGGGCCTTGGAGAGGTTGGAGAGGAAGGCCCTCTCGTACTGCTCCGGGTTGGCGCGGGCCCGCTGGACGCGGGCGTTGAGCTCCCGCGCCCAGGCGGGGCTCTCCTTCCCGCCGGGGCCTTCCAGGTCGAGCTCGACCTTGGCGGGGGGTGCCGCCGCGGGCCCCTTCGCGTGCGCGCCGGGCCCCGCGAAGTGGAGGCCGGAGAGGGTCGCGAAGAGCAGGAAGCTCACGAACACGTAGAGCCGGAAGGGCGGAACCCAGGCCATGCGGCGGCCCTGGAGGTATTCCCGCGTCAGGAAGCCCGGGCGCCGCACCAGCTGCCAGACGGTCTCCAGCACCTTGTGGTCGAAGTGCCAGAGGTCGTGCAGCAGGTCGTGCAGAAGGGCCTTGAGGGGCAGGCGCCTCGGCTGATCCCGCGGTGGCAGAAGCGCCCCTGGAGGGGCTCTCCGCAGTTCATGCAGCGGCGGGGGGAGGGGGTGGCGTCGGTCATGGGGCGCTTCCGTCAGTGGCTGGAGGCCCCGGGCTTGGCGTGCCAGATGCGGGTCATGATGAAGGCGCCGATCAGGCTGAAGGGGATGATGCAGCCCACCCACACCCAGGCGTGGGAGGGCGTGTAGCCGGGCACCCAGGGGGTGCCGTCCCAGCCGTAGGTCTTGAGGATCCATCCGAGGCCGAAGCCCGTGAGGCCGCTGCCCACGTACTGGATGCCGTCCAGGGCGCCCGCCACGGTGGCCGCGGCCTTGCGTCCGCCGAAGTCCATGCTCGCGGTGCCGCTCAGCATGCCGTGCACGCCGAAGATGAACATGGCCGTGAGGCCGAGCAGGGCGATCGCCCACACCTGGCCGCCCAGGCTGCCCCGGCCGAGGGAGAGGCCCAGCAGGCCCAGCATGGCGACCTGCACGAGGTAGAACACGAAGGCCACCGGGGGGCGCCGGGACTGGAAGAGCTTGTCGCTCATCCAGCCGCAGAGCAGGCCGCCCAGGATGCCGCCCAGCATGAAGGCCACCCCGGTCCACCAGAAGAGGTGGTCCTTCTTGGGCAGCTGGTAGACCTCGCCCAGGTATTCCGTGAAGTAGAGCATCACGCCCTGGCGCACGAAGCCCGTGCAGAATTCCGCGCAGATGAGGGCCACGATGATGGGGCTGTGGAAGACCTTCCGCGCGAGCTCGCGCAGGGGCAGGGGCGTCTCGTCCGCCTGGTGGGCGCCGGAACCATCGCCCGTGTCGAAGTCCGCGTGTCCCGCGTGGCTGGGGCGGTTGCGCACCAGCAGGTAGTCCACGCCGCACATCAGGGCCATGGCCGCCGCGGGGATGAACCAGATCAGCGTCCAGTGGTAGCGGGAGAGGATCCAGGCACCCACGGTGGTGGCGAAGAAGTAGCCCGAGCTGATCATCACGCCGAAGATGCCGCCGAAGATGCCGCGCTCCTTCACGTGGAACCAGGTGCTGTTCACCTTCACCACGCTGAGGGCCCCGAAGCTCTGGAAATACATGTTCAGGGCCCAGAGCAGGCTCATGGACACCAGCAGCTTGGCGGTGAGCCCGTTCAGGAAGAGCAGGCCGATGGCGAGGTTCAGCAGCGCGCCGCCCGCGGCGCCGAGCAGGATGGCCTTCCGGCCGCCGAAGCGGTCCGCCAGGGGGCCGTTCAGGGCCACAGCCAGGCCGTAGGTCCAGAAGCCCGCCGTGGCGATCAGGCCCATCTGGGCCTTGTCCAGGTGGTACCAGGCCCCGATGTCGTTCTTCACCACGTTGAAGTTGTAGCGACCCATGTAGAGGGCCGCGTAGGTGACGCCCAGGGGGAACCAGTTCAGGAAGCGTCGGAATCGGAAGGCGGGGCTATGGTCCACGCGGGCTCCAGGGCAGTGCGCCCTCCAGGCTAGACCAGGGGTGGCGTCACACTCCAGTGACGCTTTCGTAACACAGGGCTGGCTGTGACGCCGGTCAAGGCGCGTTCGTCCCCGCCCCGGGCGGAAGCTTCCGCTTTCCCATGCTGCCCATCGGGAACGACAAGATCACCTTCCGAAGCGCCGACGCCCTGGGGGGCATGATCCGCACGGTCCAGCTGGGCCAGGATCTCGGGGGGGATCTCCAGGGAGTGCGCCTGGAGGATCCCGTGGGGGGAGGAGCCGGGTCCGCGTGGCCCGACTCCATTTCTGCTCCGGAAAGCGGAAGGTGTGCACCCTGGCCCGCAGGACCGGACTTTGCGTAAGCTGGTCCCCTTATGCGTCTGCCTCTCCTCTGCTTGCCTCTCGCCTGTGGATCCCTGCTGGTGGCCCAGCAGAGCACGGGGGGACTCCGGGGGCGGGTCCTGGATGCGGCGGGTGCGCCGGTGGCCGGCGTGCGGGTGGAGCTGGTGCATGCCGACACCGCCGCTTCGCGCGGCACCCGCACGGGGAAGGACGGGGCTTTCCGTTTCGACCTTCTGCCCGTCGGGATCTGGAACGCCGTGATCCACGCTCCGGCGGGCGCGCTGCGCCTCAGGTGCCAGGTGCACCTGGGCCAGGTCTCGGAACTCCCGGTGGTGCTGGCCCAAGGTGCCGGGGCGACGGTGGAAGTGGGGGAGGCGCGGGATACCGTGGCGCGGATCCGCACCCGTTCCGCCGAAGTGGGCATGAGCGTGGGGGCGGAGCGGCTGGAGAGCCTTCCGGTGCTCAGCCGCAACGTGGTGCAGGCCACGGTGCTGGCGGCGGGCGTCCAGGTGATCGCCGGGGGCCAGGTGGATCCCATGCGCAAGGCCTCCCTCTACATGACCCAGGGGGACAGCCAGGGGCGCGGCACCAGCTTCAACCTGGACGGAGGCGACAACAACGCGACGAGCGTGGGGGGGGATGCGGGGGCCGTTCCCTTGGACGCCATCGCCGAGTTCCAGGTGGTGACCAGCCAGTACAAGGCCGAATTCGGACGCTCCAACGCGGGTTTCCTGAACGTGGTGAGCAAGGCCGGGGGCAACCGCTTTGCGGGTTCGGTGCACGCCCAGTACACGGACCAGGCCCTCCGGGCCCGGGGGGCGGACGAAGGCCGCCGGAGGGAAACCAGCCGCCTCCACGCCGGTGCGACCGTCTCCGGTCCCATCCTTCCCGACCGGCTCTTCTTCATGGCGAGCGCGGAGCGCCGGGAGGAGGCCGCGCCCGCGAGCACCTTCGCCCCCATCGCCCAGGCCACCTTTCCCGAGACGCGGGGGCTCCAGACGCGCATCGATGCCACCACGCTGTACGCACGCCTGGACTGGCGCCCCGGTGATGCGCTGGACCTCACCCTGACCTTCGGCCATGACCGCAACGACACGCCCAACCAGAGCTTCGGCGTGGTGGAGTTCTTCAACGGGATCTTCAACACCGCGGGGCTCGGCTACGGCAGGAACGAGACGGAGCGCGTCGGGCTGAAGGTCAGCGCCGTGTCCGGTTCCGCGGCCTGGGAGAGCCGGTTCCTGTACCTCGACACCCGCAATCACATCCGCCCCCTGGAGGATGCCTTGGGGTTGGACGGCTGCTTCTGGGTCCGCCGGAGGTCCAGCGCCGTCATGCCCATTCCCCCTGGACAGCTGGGCGGTGCGGGCTTCGAGCCCAATGCCTTCCAGGAGTCGGGCCTCCGCCGCCTGCAGTGGCGGAACGACCTGACGCTTGTTCTCGGAGCGCACACCTGGAAAGGGGGCCTCGACCTCCAGCGCACCGCCGTGGCGGAGGCCGTGTCCTACGCGCCCTTCACGGGCATCACGGCCCTCAGCCTGGTGGACGTCGCCTGGGGGCCGGCCATGTACGGCGCGGACCTGAGGGGGGATTGGAACGTCGTGCGGGCCCTGCTCCAGGCCCGCAACGTCTTTCCGGGGGACCGGATCGGGCAGCTGGGAGCCTACCTCCAGGACGACTGGGAGCCGGATGCGACGTGGAGCTTCCACCTCGGGCTGCGCGCGGATCGCGATGGCTGCTTCGGGTTCCTTCAGGCGCCGGCCATCCGCGCCATGTACGCCGACATCCACGCCCGGAACCCCGCCTTCCTCCACGGCGCGGAGCCCCCGAAGGACCGCACCTACCTGTCCCCCCGCTTCCAGGCGGCGTTCCGTCCCTTCGGGGATGACCGCACCGCCTATACCTTCGGCTACGGTCGCTTCGTGGCCAATGTCGTGGACAACCTCACGGGCTACGCTCGCACCCTGCTGGCCCGCAGCAACGGCATTCCCGGGGCCTTCATCGGGAACGCGGCCGCCATCGCGGCCACAGGTGCCTCTCCGGGCTCCTACGACCTGGAGGCCGCCAGCTTCGCCCAAGGGGCCGCATGGAACGCCTTCGCGATCAACGGCCATCATGTCGTGCTGCCGGCGGATCTCACGCCCTACAACCTCGCCCACGACGTGCACGGCCTGCGGACCTACTTCCGGACCACGGTGGACGGCTGGCTGCTGCCGGCCAGCTTTTCCACCGGCGGCAAGCAGCTGCTGGCCTCGGACTTCCGCTACCCCGTGACCGACACCTTCAGCGTGTCGGGGGCCTGGCGCCTTGGCTCGCGGCACAGCCTGGTCCTCACCTTCCTGCTGCACCGCACACGGCACGCCTCCACCCAGTTCACGGCCGACGCCAGCTCCTGGCGGAACGGCTCCACGCCCACGCCCGAGGTGAGCTCCTTCGGTCCGGGCGGCGCCAGCATGGGGGACAACATCTACCTGTCCAACCAGGCGTCCCGGATCGCCCAGGCGAACCTCCGCTACGCCTATGCGTCCGAGGCCTTCCAGGTGCTCTTCAACCTCGTCTGCAAGGATGCCCGCTCCACCTACGGCGGAGCCGGAGGGGCCTTCGACCAGGTGCGCACCTGCGACTTCTACGGGCGGGGGGCGCTCACGCCCTGGGTCCGCGGATCCCTGCGCCGCTCCCACGGCACGGAGGTCCTCTCGGGTTCCTTCGCGGCGGAGTGGCGGGCGCCCTGGGGCAGCCGCCTGGGGCTGCTGGGCACCTGGCACGGCCCCAAGTACTACGACATGTTCCTGGGCTACAACGTGGATCTCGGTCCCGTGGGATACACCAACACCGCGAACTCGAACACCTACGTGGGCCAGGGAACGGGCGCATGGGACCTGGACCTGGGCCTGCGGGTGTCGCATGCCTTCCGCCTGGGAAGGCGGCTCCGGGCGGAGCCCTTCCTCCTCGTCCAGAACCTGCTCAACAACTTCGACTACGGAACGAACTACTTCAGCGACCGCTTCGATGCCGGCGGAAACCCCAACCCGGACGTGGGCCGGCGCATGTATGGCTGGCAGGCCAACCTGCCCCGCATGGCGGCGCTGGGGCTGCGCGTGAGCTTTTAGGAGGATGGTCCGCTTCGATCGCACGGATTGGCCTGCAGGCGGCTTCCGAGCGGTTGCGGCTTGCGCCGTGCTTGGGTTCGGGTCCGCCCGAGCCGCAGTCCGGGATCGTTGCTCCCCGCGCCTTCGTGAGGGTATGGTTGGACGTCCTGAATCGAGGTATGCCATGCCTGTCGTCAGTCCCGCCCAGTACCAGCGGATGCTGGATCGCGCCCGGAAGGGCCGCTTCGCCTATCCCGCCTTCAACGTCACCTCCACCGAGACGGCCAACGCCGTGCTGCTGGGCCTGAAGAACGCCGGCAGCGACGGCATCATCCAGGTCAGCACCGGTGGCGCCGAGTTCCTGAGCGGCCTGGGCGTGAAGAGCATGGCCAAGGGCGCCATCGCCCTGGCGGAGTTCGTCCATTTCATGGCCGCGGAGTACGGCGTGAACGTGGCCCTCCACACCGACCACTGCCACCCCAAGCACCTGGAGGGTTTCGTGCTTCCCCTCATCGAGGAGACGGAGCGCCGCCGCGCGGCGGGGAAGGTGAACCTCTTCAACGCCCACATGTTCGACGGCAGCGAGCTGAGCCTCTCCGAGAACATCGCCCGCTCCGTCGAGCTGCTGAAGCGCTGCGCCAGGAGCGAGATCGTGCTCGAGGTGGAGACCGGCGTGGTGGGCGGCGAGGAGGACGGCCACGACACCTCCGGCGTGGGGCGGGAAAAACTCTACACCACACCCGAGGACATGGTGGCCGTGCACCGGGCCCTTGCGCCCCTGGGCACCTACCTGCTGGCCGCGACCTTCGGCAACGTGCACGGCGTCTACAAGCCGGGCAACGTGGTGCTGAAGCCGGCCATCCTGCGCGAAGGCCAGGAGGCCATCGCCCGGGAGTGCGACGGAGCGCGGGCCCTGCTGGTTTTCCACGGCGGCTCCGGCTCCACGCTGGAGGAGATCCACGCCACCCTGGACTACGGCGTGGTGAAGATGAACATCGATACCGACACCCAGTACGCCTTCACGCGTCCCATCGCCGAGCACATGTTCAAGAACTACGATGGCGTGCTGAAGGTGGATGGCGAGGTCGGCAACAAGAAGGCCTACGACCCCCGCTCCTACATGAAGAAGGCCGAGCAGGGCATGGCGGACCGCGTGGTGCGCGCCTGCCAGGACCTGCGTTCCGCGGGCACCACCGCCGGCCGCGACCTGTAGCCCAAGGGACCCACGACCAGAAGCGCGTCCCCCCCCGGGGGGGGTTTTGGCTGGGAGGGGGGGGGGCCACCTGAAAAAGGGGGAGGGCAGGGGGGGGGGCGTCTTGTTCCCTCCTCCGCTGGGGGAGGGGTGGGCTGGGGGCCGACCGCGCCACCTGATCCAACGCCGCTCGGCCCCCCCCCCGCCCCGCTCCCCCCCGGCGCTGGGAGGGGCGTGGCGGCGGCGTGGACAAGGCCGTGCAGGACGCCGGCGTGGCCCTGATCGGCGACATGAGC
>CAXYVC010000095.1:0-10668 GCA_964292295.1 uncultured bacterium | reverse complement strand
TCAAGGGGAGGTCCACGGCCAGGCGGTTCAGGCGCGCGATGCGGGCGGCGATGGGCGGGTGGGTGGAGAAGAGGGACATGAGGCCGCCGCCGGTCAGCGGGTTCACGATCATCATGTGGGCGGTGCTGGGTTCGGCATCCCGCATGGGGTAGGCCTGGTTGTAGCCGCTGATGCGCTCCAGCGCGCTGGCGAGCTGGTCCGGGCGGCCCGTGAGGCGTGCGGCGTAGGCGTCCGCCATGTATTCCCGGGAGCGGCTGATGGCCATCTGCAGCAGGGTGGCGGCGATGGGGCCGAGGATGGCGAGCAGGATGCCGCCCAGGGGGTTCGAGCGGCCCTCCTCGTCCCGGGGCGTGAAGTAGAGCGCCAGGTGGGAGATGAAGATGATGGCCTGGGCCAGTACCGCGGCGAGGCTCCCGATGAGGATGTCCCGGTGCTTCACGTGGCCCAGCTCGTGGGCCAGGACGCCCTCCAGCTCATGGCGCGGCAGCGTGCGCAGGATGCCCTCCGTGACCGCCACCACGGCGTGTTCGGGATTGCGCCCCGTGGCAAAGGCGTTGGGGGTCTCCTCCGGGATGACGGCCACCCGCGGCATGGGCAGGCCGGCGCGCTCGGCGAGGTTGGCCACGATGGCGACGAGCTCGGGAGCCTGCTGCGCGTCCACCACCCGGGCGCCGTACATGGCCAGCACGATGCGGTCGGAGAAGAAGTAGCTCACGCCGTTGGCGATGAGGCCCACCGCCAGGGCGGCGATGAGGCCCAGCTCGCCGTAGAAGGCGTAGCCGATCCAGACGAGCAGGGCCGTCATGGCCACGATGAGGACGAAGGATTTCAGGCCGTTCATGGGTTCCTCGCGAAACGCTGGAAGGATAGGTCAGGCCGGCCCTGCGGGCAGGCGCCTCACGACCACCAGGGTGACGTCGTCCTTGAATCCGTTGCCTTCCATGTGCTGGAAGGCGCGCACCAGGAGCTGTTCCAGGAGGGCGTCGGCGTCCGCCCCGGGGCAGCCGCGCACCACCTCGGCCAGGGCCTCATCCCCCAGCTCCTGGCCCGCCAGGTCCTCCGCCTCCACCATGCCGTCGGTGAAGACCACGGGGGCATCCCCGGGGTCCATGCGGTCGCGGCCCTCGGCAAAGCGCACGCCCGGCAGCAGGCCCACCATGGGGCCGGTGGGGGCCAGGCGCCGCACGGGGGATCCGTCCGCGGGAATGAGGAGCGGCGGGTTGTGGCCGCCATTCACGAAGCGCAGGTCCCCGTTGGCGGGGTTCAGGCTGCCCGCGAAGAGGGTGGTGTAGCGGTTCCGGTCCCGCACCTCGTCCATGCGGGCGTTCAGGCGGGCGGCGAGGGCCCCCCAGTCCTCCACGCGCCGGTCGGCCATGGCCCGCAGGAAGGCGGAGAGCTGGGTCATCATCAGGCTGGCGGGCAGCCCCTTGCCGCTGATGTCGCCCACGGCCAGGTGCAGGCGGGGGCCGCGCTCCGGGTCGCGGATCGTCCAGAGGTCGTAGAGGTCGCCGCCCACGGCCTGGTAGGGCAGGTTGATGGCGGCGCAGCACCAGCCTGCGGGCTCCGGAAGGTGCTTGGGGAGGATGCGCCGCTGGATGTTGCGGGCGAGGTCCAGGTCCTTCTCCAGGCGCAGGGCCTGGATCCGCGCCTCCCGCAGCTCCAGGCTGCCGAGCTGGGTGCTGGTGATGTTCAGCAGGGTCTGGAGGAAGAGCTCGTCCTCCTCGCTCAGGTGCCCCACGGAGGGCTCGCCCGCGTAGACGAAGCCGTGGCTGTGTTCCTGGTCCCGCAGTTCAAGGGCATGCACGAGGCTCTTCGCCTCCACCAGGTCGTGGAGGGCGTCTCCGTCGAGGACGGCGCCGGGCTGGCCCACGCCGCGGCTGAAGAGCACGGTGCCGTCCGGGGCCACCACCAGGAGCCGCGTGAGGAGGAACTCCGCCATGAGGCTGTTGGCCGCGAGGTGGATGAGGTCCTCCTTCCGCTCCGCCTCGCCGAGGCTGCGCGTCAGGTCGAAGAGGGTGTTCATGCGGCTGAGCTGGAGCGCCAGGGCGCGGTTCTGGTCGCTGCGCAGGGCCTCCAGGCGCCGCCAGGCCAGCAGGGGGGCCGAGATCGAGAGCAGCAGGGACAGGGCCGCGGGCGGGTCCACCGCGCGCACCGCGAGGTGGCCGAAGGTCTCGTCCCCGTAGGTCCAGGGGAGGCTGGTCCATTCGGGACCCGGGTTGGTGGGGAAGGGGCTTGCGTTTCCCCGCAGGAAGATCCAGCGGCGGCCGTCCCAGATGCCGCCCTGGCCGGCCTTGGCGATGCCCAGGGCCGTGACGCCCACGAGGTGGACGAGGGCCTCCTCCGTGACCTGCTCGGGGAAGGTCTCCAGGAAGTCCACGATGGGCAGGAGCTCCTGGGCGCCCTCGGGGATCCTCAGGGAGAGTTCCCGCAGGCGCTGGAAGGGCGAGGCCTCAAGGCCGGGCGCCGCCATGGGGGCTCAGTCCACCCGCTTGATCATGCAGCACTCGTTGCGGCCGTTCTCGACGCCGAAGTGCACCTCGTCCATGAAGCGGCTCATGAGGAGGAGGCCGAGGCCGCCCTTGCGCGGGTGCTTCACGTATTCCCGGGGGTCCGGCAGGAGGACCTGGTCCTCGCGCAGCCCCAGGCCGCTGTGCCAGATGTGGGTCTCCAGGGCGCCCTCCGTGAAGCGCAGCTCGATCTCCACCCAGTGGTGGGGTTCGCCCTGGTAGGCGTGCAGGATCACGTTCGTGACCGCCTCGTCCACCGCGATGGACACCTTGGCGGCCATGGCGTCGTCCAGGCCGGCCACCAGGGACGCGCGCTTCGCCAGGCCCGTCACGAGGTTCAGGTAGCGCGTCTGGCTCGGGATGGTGAGCCGGAAGGCCTCGGGCAAGGGCGCGGAGCGCACTAGCGATCTCCCGCCAGGCTGGCCAGGGCCTCGTCCTCGCTGGCGAAGACCCGGTAGAGCTGGGTGAAGCCCAGGGTGTCGAAGATGGCGAAGACGTTGTCCTGCAGGCTGCAGAGCAGGATGTCGCCCCCGTTCTCCCGCACGGTCTCCACCAGGCCCATGATGGCCCCGAGGCCGGCGGAGCTGATGTAGTTCAGCGCCCGGCAGTCGATGAGCAGGTTGAAGCAGCCCTTGGCCACCAGACCCTCGAGGGCCTCCTCGAACTGGCGGACGGTGTGCGCGTTGATGAAGCCCTCCGGCTTCACCACGGCGATCCCCTCCATTTCCCTCACCTGGATCGCGAGATCTGCCATGTCGATGAGCCCCCGGCTAGGCCTGCATGCTACCGTTCCGCCGCGGGTTTGGCCAGCGCTCCCGGATTCAGGTACCCTTGGAAGCACGCAGCCCGGGACAAGCCGATGGACCAGACCTTGAAGGAGCCCTTGAAACAGCTCGTCGCCTGGGCCGAGGCCCGGGACCGCGCCCTGCTGGCGCGGGTCTCGGAGGCGGTGGCCGCGGTGCGGGGCGAAGGGGAGCCCGAGGAGGCCTTCCTGCAGCGCCTGTTGGCCTGCGCGCCCGCATCGGCGGCCGTCTCCTGCGACACCGAGCGGGACCTGGGCGAGGCCATGGCGCGCATCGAGGGCGCGGCGAACCAGGGGGAGGTGCTGAAACGCCTGCTGGATGCGCTCCAGCCCTTCGTGGAGCGCAGCGCGGTGTTCGTCCTCAAGCAGGGGGTCGCCAGCCTCTTCGCCAGCCGCGGCTTCGAGGCTTCCGCGCCCCGCAACGGCGCCTCGGTGGCGCCGCCGCCGGAGCTGGAGGCCCTCATGCTGGGGCGCCAGGAGCGCGTCGCCCGCCCCGGGGAAGCCACCGGGGCCCGGCTGGGCGTGCTGGGGGGCTCCGAGGCAGCGCACGCCTGCATCCTTCCCCTGCGCCTCCGGCGGCGGGTCGTCGCCCTCCTGCTCGTGGACAGCGGCCTCCGCCAGCGCCTCGACTATCCCAACCACGTGCGCCTGCTCGCGCGTCTGGCCGAGGGGTGCCTCGCCGAGCTCGCGCTACCCCGGGAGGAGGAGCGTCCGGTCCAGGCGCAGCCCGCGGCGGCGACCCAGCGCCTTCCCCCCCCCGTGGCCGAATCCGCTCCCGCCGACCTGGACCCCAGGCTGCGCGCCAAGGCCGAGCGCAGTGCGCGGGTGCTCGTGGAGGACCTCCAGCTCTACTTTCCCGAAAAGGTGGAGGCGGGGCTCCGCCAGGGGAACCTGTACGCCCTCCTGCGGGAGGAGCTGGAGCGCAGCCTGACGGCCTTCGTGGACCGCTACGGCGCGGAGGTGGAGGAGGGGCACCACCTCTTCCGGAATGCGGTGGTCGCCTCCCTCTGCGGGGGGAACCCGGACCTGCTCGGTCCCGCGCCCTGGAAGTAGCCGCGACCCAGCTTTGATCCAGGTCGCATGACAGGCGGGACGAATTGTGGTAAATCCTTGGTCCTTTGACAGACCGGGGGGCCATGATGGCGAATTTGGGGAAGAAGTGGTCGTGTTTCAAGTGCGAAGCGAAGTTCTACGACTTCACGAAGCCCGTGGCGGTCTGCCCCAAGTGCGGTGCCAACCAGAAAGACGCCCCTGCCAAGGCCAAGGCCGTCAAGAAGGAGAAGGCTGCCCTCCACATCGAGGACGACTACGCGCCGGAGCCGGATGCCGAGCCCATCAGCGAGGACAGCCTGGACCAGGAGAGCCTGGGCATCGCCCCTGCCCGACCCGAGGGCGTGGACCCCGGCGACCTGAACATGGACGACTACGACGAGTAGGGCGTGTTCCCAGACTTCGGCGAGGCCCCTTCGGGGGCCTTTTCGTTGGACACTGGTCGGGATCCCGAGGTTTCCCATGCACGCTCTTTCTCCGCCCCGTGTCGACCGCCACACCCACCTGGAGGGGGGGCTGGATCCGGCCTGGGTGCGGGCGCACGCCGCCGCGCGGGGCGTCGCGGTTCCCGCCTCCCTGGAGGCCTACTGGCGCGGAGAGGTGCTGGACTTCGATCCCCACTTCCTGGAGGCCTTCTTCTTCGTGTGTTCCTGCCTGGACGGGGCCGAGGCCGCCCGGGACGCGGTGCGCGCCTGCGTCTCGCGCCTGGCGCCCGCAGAGGACGGTGCGCCCCGGGGCATCGATCTCTGGCTGAGCCCCCACTTCCTGGTGGAGCAGGCGCGCTTCCTGACGCTGGATGCACTCTGGCGGGGCGTGGACGCGGGCATCGCCGAGGCCTGTCACCAGGGGGTGCGGGTGGCGGTGGTCCTCGACGCCGTGAACCACTTCGGGGCCGAGCACGGCCACGCGGTGCTGGACCTGGTCCTCCCGGAGCTGCCGGACTGGGTGGTGGGCTTCTCGACCGGGGGCCTGGAACGCGTGCCCTTCCGTGCCTGGGCGCCGGTCTTCGCGCGCGCCCGGAAGGCGGGCCTGCGCCTGGCGGCCCACGCGGGAGAGAACGGCCCCGGCGCGAACGTGCGGGAGGCGGTGCTCGAGGCGGGCGTCTCCCGCATCGTCCACGGCGTGCGCGCCGCGGCCCACCCGGAACTTCTCGAGCTGCTTGCGGAGCGCTCCATCCCCGTGGATGTCTGCCCCACGTCGAACCGCGCCCTTCTGCCGGACCTGGGCAGCCACCCCCTGCCGCGCATGCTGGCGGCGGGGGTGCGCTGCGCCCTGGGTACGGATGACCCCGGCATCCTGCCCTGCGATCTGCCCGGCGAGTGGGCCTGCGCCCGGGCCATGGGCCTGGAGGCCGGCCCGCTTGAGGCCCTGCGGCGCCACGCCGAGGCGGACGCCTGGTGCTTCCAGGCGCCCGTCCGTCAATGACTTGGCCTTCAGACTTCCCCTTCGCCGGAGGGAAGGCTCGATCGGGCCGAAAAGCCGGGTAGAATCGGTGATTCGTGTGCGCCCGTAGCTCAGCTGGATAGAGCATCAGGCTTCGAACCTGAGGGTCGGGCGTTCGAGTCGCTCCGGGCGCACCACGAGAACGACAACTTGGGCGAATGTGGCGGAACTGGTAGACGCACTGGATTTAGGTTCCAGCGGCCCACGCCGTGCGGGTTCGAGTCCCGCCATTCGCACTCCCTGGCAACCCAAAGCCTCCCCAGGAGTTCCCATGCAGGTCAACCTCACCCACCACAGCCCCACCCGCAAGTCCATCGAAGTCACGGTCCCGGCCTCGGAGGTGAGCGCGGCGTTCGGGGAGGTGATCGCCCGCCTCGCGCCCAAGGTGAAGATCCCCGGTTTCCGCCCTGGGAAGGCCCCCAAGGACGTGCTGATCTCCCGCTACGACCGGGAGATCCAGGCCGAGGTGGCCGAGGCGCTGGTCAAGCGCCACTTCTTCGCCGCCGCCCAGGCCGCGGGCACCCAGCCCGTGAGCCAGCCCGCCCTGGAGCCCGCGGAGCTGAAGGACGGCCAGGACGCGAAGCTGCGTGCCCACTACGACGTGGCGCCCGAGGTGCAGCTGCCCGACTACAAGGGGCTGAGCCTGGTGAAGCGCAAGCGCCTGATCGACGACGCCGCCGTGGAGGAGCACCTGGAGAACCTCCGCCAGCAGGCCGCCCGCTTCCAGCCCGTGGAGGAGGCCGCCGCCGAGGGCCACTACGCCACCTTCGACGTGAAGGTGAAGCCCCAGGGCATGAAGGCCGTGGACTACAAGGACCAGGTGGTGCAGATCAGCGCCGAGCGGCCCTTCGACAAGGAGCTGCTGGGCCTTCGCGTGGAGGAGAGCCGTTCCTTCGACCTCACCATCCCCGAGGGCGACGCCAACCGCGCCATGGCCGGCAAGAAGGTGCACTACGAGGTGCGCCTGAAGGATCTGCGCAGCCGCGAGATCCCCGAGGTGAGCGACGAGTTCGCCAAGGACATGGGCGACTTCGCCGACCTGGCCGCCCTGAAGGCCTCTCTGCGCAAGGACCTGGAGGAGGCCGCCGAGCGCGACGCCCTCGTGCGCCTGCAGGGTTCCCTGCTGGACGCGGTCCTGGAAGCGGCGCCCTTCGAGGTGCCCGCCAGCATGGTGGCCCTGCAGCTCGACGACTACTGCAACGAGTTCGCCAGCCACATGGCCCGCCAGGGCGTGGACGTGCGCAAGGTCAACTGGGGCGCCTACCGCCAGAGCCGCCTCTCCGAGGCCGAGCGCGCCGTGCGCAGCGGCTACCTGCTCCAGGCCATCGGCAACGCCGAGGACATCCAGGTCTCCGAGGAGGAGATCGACCAGGAGATCCGCTCCCTCATGGAAGAGCACAAGGTGCAGCAGCCCTTCGAGGCCTTCCGCAAGGACCTCGAGCAGCGGGGCGCCACGGTGGAGATCAAGGGGCGCATCCGCACCGACAAGATCTTCGAGAAGCTGCTGGCCACCGCCCAGGTCACCGAGGAGGTGCTGGACCGCGAGGCCTTCGTGAAGCTGCTGGAAGTGGAGCGCAAGCGCGAGCAGGGCCTGGCCCAGGCGCGCTACGACGCCGGCGGCCTGGAGGGCGGCGAGCTGGAGGCCCAGGAGGGCGGCCAGCCCGACGCGGTGAAGCCCGCCGAGGAGGCCTCCGAGGCGCCCGAAGCGGAGGAGAAGCCCAAGAAGGCCACCAAGAAGGCCGAGCCCGAGGGCGAGGAGAAACCCAAGAAGGTCGCCAAGAAGGCCGAGGCCGAGGGCGAAGAGAAGCCCAAGAAGGCGGCCAAGAAGCCCGCCGAGCCCGCCGGGGACGGCGAGAAGCCGAAGAAGGCCGCGGCCAAGAAGTGATCAGCCCGGGGGCGCTTCGGCGCCCCCTTCTTGCATGGGGGAGGCGCTTCGGCGCCCCCTTTCGCATCTGGAGACGCCCATGGAGCCCCTCCGCATCGGCATCCTCACCGTGTCGGACCGCGTGTGTGCCGGCGTCTACGAGGACCGGGGCGGGCCCGAGGTCCGGAGGGTGCTGGAGGCGGCGCTGGCTTCGCCCTGGGAGGCCGTGGCGTGGCGGGTGCCCGACGAGCAGTCGCGCATCGAGGCGGCCCTGGTGGCGCTCTGCGAGGATGAGGCCTGCGCCCTGGTGCTCAGCACCGGGGGCACGGGGCCCGCGCCGCGGGACTGCACGCCCGAGGCCACCGAGGCGGTGTGCCACCGCCTGCTGCCGGGCTTCGGGGAGCGCATGCGAGCCGTTTCCGTCGCGACGGTGCCCACGGCGATCCTCAGCCGCCAGATCGCCGGCATCCGCAACCGGAGCTTCGTGGTGAACCTGCCTGGGCGCCCCGAGGCCGTGCGGCCCTGTCTGGAGGCGGTGCTTCCCGCCGTCCTGGACGGCCTGGCGCACCTGGGGCATCCACGCATGGGTCTTCGGGAAACGGCGGGTTGAACCCCGCCGGGGTGGGAAGGAGAACCGGGCTGCGGCCCGGTTTTTTTGGGCCCTGGGGCAACCGGAAATGGGGGCTTGACACGTGAGCCTTATTGGCGCAAATTTTCTTCGCAAAGAAGAGCTGGTCTCGATCCGGCTCCCTTCCGGGAAAGGAGGACCCCATGAACCTGGTTCGACGCGAAACCCGTGTGCCCGTCCTCGGGGCGGCCTTCGAGCCCTTCTCCCTGATGCGCGGCCTCATGCGCTGGGATCCCTTCCGTGACGAAGGCCTGCAGGGCGACGGCGCGACCTTCCTCCCCTCCTTCGACATCAAGGAGACAAAGGAGGGCTATGTGTTCACCGCCGATCTGCCGGGCATCCGCCAGGAGGACCTGGACATCAACCTCACGGGAAGCCGCCTGAGCATCTCAGGGAAGCGGGAAGCGGAAGCCCGGCAGGAGGGTGAGAACCTCTTCATCGCCGAGCGCTCCTTCGGTGCCTTCTGCCGCACCTTCAACCTGCCCGAAGGCATCGATGCCGGGAGCGTGAAGGCCGAGTTGAAGGACGGCGTCCTGAAGGTCACCGTGCCCAAGGTGCCCGAGGTCCAGCCCCGGCGCATCACCATCAGCCACTGAACCCGGAGGCCGCAACCGCTCCCCCGCGGGCGGCAGGCCCCTTCCCACCCGCAAAGCGCCCCTGCCTCGGGGCGCTTTGCCCATGCAGGGGACCCTGGCATCCTGCCCCAGGAGCGGAGGGGACATGGGCCGGGCCTTGGGGCGGAATCGCGGGTGGCGCCTGGTCCTCCTGTTCGCACTCCTGGCGGCGGCGTTCCTGGTGTGGCACCAGCAGCGGCGGACGCCCACGCGCAGCTACCGCGTGGCCGAGGTGGATCCCCGCTTCGGGCTGGAGCTCCGGGAGGTGGAGGCCGCTGCCCGGGAGGCCGCGGCCCTCTGGGAGAAGGCGGCGGGGCGCTTCCTCTTCCGCCTGGAGCCCCGGGGCGAGATCGCCATCCGCCTGGTCTATGACCACCGCCAGGAGGCCGTGGACCGCCTGAGGGGCCTGGGCCTGCGCATGGACGGCGCCAAGGCCTCCTATGACGAAGCCCGGGCCCGCTTCGAGGCCCTGAAGGCCGACCTGGACGGGAAGCAGGCCGCCTTCCGGGCGGAGCGGGAGGCCCATGGGGCGGACGTGGAACGCTTCAACAGCGAGGTCCGGGGCTTCGGGGCGGCGGGCGTTTCCGCCGAGGCGCGCCCGCGCCTGGAGGCCACCCGCCAGGCGCTCGCCCTGCAGGACACGGCGCTGCGCCGCCGCCGGGAGGAGCTGGAGACCCTCGGGCGGGACCTGGAGGGACTGGCCCTCGTGGTCAACGAGCTGGCCGCAGGGCTCAACCTCGACGTGGACCGGGCCCGCACGCTGGGAGAGGGCCTGGGCCAGGAGTTCTGCCAGGGGCAGTACGTGCGGGAGAACGGGCAGCAGCGCATCGCGGTCTACCACGTCCTGGATCGGGATGGTCTGGTGCGCGTGCTGGCCCACGAGCTGGGCCACGCGCTGGGACTGGAACATGTGGATGCGCCCGGGGCCATCATGCACCGCCTCGCCGGAGCGGGGGCGCCCCGGCTGGCGCCGGCGGACGTGGCGGCGCTGGGGGCCGTGCTGCGCTGACTACCGGTGGCTGCGGTGGTGGTTCACGATCCAGGCCACCACCTCCTCCAGCGTCATGCTGCTGGAGTCGAGCTCCGTGGCGTCCTCCGCCCTCCGCAGAGGCGCGACGGCGCGGGTGGTGTCGGCGTGGTCCCGCTGCGCCTGGTCGGCGAGGACCGCCTCGAGGGTGGTCTCGGCGCCCTTGGCCCGGAGCTCCGTGAGGCGCCGCTTGGCGCGGGCCTCGGGACTGGCCGTGAGGAAGATCTTGCAGCAGGCGTCCGGGAAGACCACGGTGCCGATGTCGCGGCCGTCCACCACCCAGCCGCCCGTCGCGCCGATGGCGCGCTGCTGCTCCACGAGCACCTCGCGGATGCGCCCGTCCCCGGCCACCTTCGAGGCGAGCTGGCTCAGCTCCGGGGTGCGAATGGCGGCGGAGACGTCCTCCCCGTCCAGGAAGAAGGCCGTCCCCCGCTGGGCGATGTGCAGGCCGGCGAGGGCAGCCTCCAGCGCCTCCCGGTCTTCCAGGTCCACGCCGGCGCGGCGCATGGCCAGGGCCGCGGCGCGGTACATGCCGCCGGTGTCCAGGTAGGACCATCCCAGCTGCTGGGCCACGCGCTTGGCGGTGGTGGATTTGCCGACGCCGCTGGGGCCGTCGAGGGCGATGATGGCGCGGGTCATGGGGCTTCCTGTTCGATCAGGCAGAGGAGCTGGCGCATTTCGACGTTGTCTCCCTGCTTGACCTTCATCTGGGCGATGCGCCCGCCCTGTCTGG
>CAXYVC010000094.1:0-10686 GCA_964292295.1 uncultured bacterium | reverse complement strand
GGGGCAGCCCGTGGAGGAAGGGCCCGTCCCGGCCCCCCGGGTCGCGCACCCCCCACGGCCCGGCCTCGCCCGCCAGACCCGCCGCGGGGGGGCGGGAGACGCTGGGCTCGGCAGGAAGCGCCACCGCGCAGTCGCCATCCCGGCCCACGAGACAGGGCTCCCCCAGGCGGTGGCGCCGCAGCAGGGTCCCCTCCATCCAGGACAGGTACGGCACGTGGCCTCCGGGTTCGACCCTCTATCCATCGGCGCCGGGACTAGGCGGGTAAAGGGTATTTCGTCGCCTTCTCGCGGCTGGCGCGGTACACCAGAACCGTGCGTCCGATGGTCCAGACGTGCACCAGCCCTTCGACCCTCGCCTCCAGGGCCTGGACCACCGTATCGAGGTCCTCGAAGCTGTTCTGGTTCAGCTTGAGCTTCATGAGCTCCAGGCTCTCCAGCATCTGGTCCAGCTCCGCCGCCAGGGCGGGCGTGACGCCGGCCTTGCCGATGTGCACCACCGGCTTGAGGTGATGGGCCTGGGCCTTGAGATACTGGCGCTGCTTGGGCGTGAGCATGGTCGAAACTCCAGGGGCCATTGTCGCACGCGGCTCCAGGGGAAGGCCCGACGCTATCCTGTCCGCAAGGTGACCCCGATGCCCCGGCCCCCGCCCCTCCTCCTCTCCGCCGCTCCCGCCCGGGCCGCGGCCCCCCCCCGCACGATGCGGGTGGATTTCGTCCACAGCGGCACCGCCAAGACCGAGCTCTTCTGTGTGGACCGCGTGGTGCGGGAGCCCCTGCCCTGGCCCGGGAACCCCGCCAGGGCGCTGGATGACAGCAACCTGGGCAAGTACCGCTTCACGGTCTCGGACGCCGCCAGCGGCAAGGCCCTCTACAGCCGTGGCTTCTGCAGCATCTACGGGGAGTGGGAAACCACGGAGGAGGCGACGAAGGCCGCCCGCAGCTTCGGGGAATCCCTCCGCTTCCCGGAACCGGAGCGCGCGGTGCGCATCACCCTGGAAAAGCGGGACCCGAAGAACCGCTTCGCGCCGGTGTGGACCTTCGAGGTGGATCCGAAGGACATGCTGGTGGACGGCAGCCTGCCTCCCGATCCCGGGGCGCTCATCCCCCTGGAGCGCAACGGAGATCCGAGCGGGAAGGTGGACCTCCTGATCCTCGGGGACGGCTACACGGAAGCCGAACGCGGGAAGTTCGAGAAGGACGCCCGCCGCATGACGGAGCTGCTCTTCAGCCGGGCGCCCTTCCGGGAGCACCGGAAGGACTTCAACGTGTGGGGCCTCTGCCCCGCGGCCCGGGAATCGGGCATCAGCCGCCCTTCCACCGGCCTCCAGCGCCGCTCGCCCCTGGGCTGCACCTACGACGCCTTCCGCAGCGAGCGCTACGTGCTCACCTTCGACAACCGCGCCTGGCGGGACGCGGCCTCCTTCGCCCCCTACGAGTTCGTGGAGATCCTGGTGAACGGCGAGACCTACGGCGGGGGCGGGATCTTCGGCCTCTACGCCACCGTCGCCGCGGACAACGCCTACGCCCCCTACATCTTCGTGCACGAGTTCGGGCACCACTTCGCCGGCCTGGCGGACGAGTACTACACCAGCGACGTGGCCTACCAGACCGGCTCAGAGCGCATCGAACCCTGGGAGCCCAACGCCACCGCGGATCCGAAGAACCCCAAGTGGAAGGAAGTCTTGAGCCCCGGCGTGCCCCTGCCCACCCCCTGGAGGAAGGCCGAGTACGAGACCCGCAGCCGCGCCTTCCAGGAGCGGCGGCGGGAAATCCGGGCGCGGAAGCTGCCCGAGTCGGCCATGGACGCCCTCTTCCGGGAGCAGGAGGCCTTCGAGACGAAGCACCTGGGCACGGATGTCCACAGCGGCCAGGTGGGCGCCTTCGAGGGGGCCGCCTACGAGGCCACGGGCTACTACCGGAGCCAGACGGACTGCACCATGTTCACCCGGGACGCGGTACCCTTCTGCGCCGCGTGCCAGGTGGCCATCCGCAGGGTCATCGCCCTCTACGCACGGTAGCGGGCGGTTCGCGCCTCAGTTCCCCAGCTGTTTCTCCAGCCAGGCGAACATCTCCTGGCGCGCCTGCCGGGCCACCTGGGTGTCGATGCGGTCGAAGCTGTGGCCCCCGGGCGCGTCCTTGTAGATCCTGGCGTTCACCTCCTTGCCCGCGGCCTTCAGCGCCGTGAGCAGGTGCTCCACCTCCACCACGTTCACGTCCCGGTCGTTGGTGGTGGAGACCACCATGAGGGGCACCTTCAGCCTGTGGACGTTGGTGACCGGGGAGCGCCGCTTCACCAGGTCCACGTCTTCGGTGGGCAGCTTGCCGAACATGCTGCGCACCACCCGGTCGTCCCGGTATTCCTCGCCGGCGTATCCCACCCGCGCCAGCAGGTCCGACACGGGCACCCCCGCGTACACCGCCTTGAACTTCGCGGCGTGGTCGCAGGCCGCCAGCAGGGAGATCATGCCGCCGTGGCTCCATCCCACCAGGGCGCAGCGTCCGCCATCCACGAAGGGGAGCGCCTCCACCGCCCAGTCCCGGCCCGCCACCACGTCGTCCACCTCCAGGCCGCCGTAGTCGATGGCATCCCGGTAGCCCTTGCCGTAGCCCGTGGAGCCCCGGTATTCGGGCGCCACCACCACGTAGCCCCGCGCCACCATCTCCCGCACGATGTGCACGTGGTAGGTGCCGAAGTCGCCATGGACGCCGCCGTGGGGCAGCACGATGAGGGGATGCTTGCGGGAGCGGTCCAGCTTCCTCGGGATGAAGACGTAGCTGTGGATCTTCATGGGATGCCGGGCGTTCACGATGCCGTAGCTCTCCTCCGCCTTCGGGTTGGGCGGCCCCACGTAGGTCACCTTGTCCACCTCGGCCACGTCCTGGAGCCGCAGCCACCAGAGGCTGTCGTCGCTCGACTTGCGGACCTGGTCGAGCTCGTCCTGGAGGGAGGCGACCTGGGCCTCCAGGCGCTTCAACCGGGCGTCGAGCCCCTCCTGCGCACCGAGGGGCAGCGCGCCAACCGCAAGCATCAGGAGGGGGAGGGTGCACCGCATCGCAGAACTCCGGGAAGCAGGTCTCCAGGGTGCCCCAGCGGGCCGGGCACGGCAATTCCCGCAGGCCGGCCCCTTGACGAAGTGAAGCCCTCAGCGCGGCGTCGGCCCCTTGCGTCCGGCCCGGGCCGGCGACGCCGGGGCAGGCTCCCCCTCCAGCAGCCGCTCGCGGCGCAGCTTCAGGATGCGGTCGCGCAGCTCGGCGGCCTGCTCGAACTCCATGCGACCGGCGTGGGCCTGCATCCGCGTCTCCAGGACCTTCATCTCGGCCTCGAAGGCCTCGTCGGGCAGGTAGAGCAGCGGCTCCTCGGCCGCGTCGGGCCTCGGCACGCCCACGAATTCCCGGGCCAGCGCCTCGCCCATCACGTCATCCAGGTTCCTCCGCACCGTCTCGGGCGTGATGCCGTGGGCCTGGTTGTGGGCGACCTGCTTGGCGCGGCGGCGCTCCGTCTCGCCGATGGCCTCCCGCATGGAGCGGGTCATGGTGTCGGCGTAGAGGATGGCCTTCCCGTTCACGTTGCGCGCGGCACGCCCGATGGTCTGGATCAGGCTGCGGGTGTTGCGCAGGAAGCCCTCCTTGTCCGCGTCCAGGATGGCCACCAGGCTCACCTCGGGCAGGTCCAGGCCCTCGCGCAGGAGGTTGATGCCCACGAGCACGTCGAAGTCGCCCCGCCGAAGGCCCTTCAGAAGCTCCACCCGCTCCAGGGTGTCCACCTCGCTGTGCAGGTATTCCGCCCGCACGCCGACCTCCCGGTAGTACGCCGTCAGCTGCTCCGCCAGCTTCTTGGTGAGGGTGGTCACGAGCACCCGCTCGTCCCGGGCCTTCGCCCTCCGGATCTCCTCCAGGAGGTCATCCACCTGGGTGGCCACGGGCCGCACCTCCACCTGCGGGTCCACGAGGCCCGTGGGGCGCACCACCTGCTCCACCACCACGCCGCCACTCATGGAGAGCTCGTACTCCCCCGGCGTGGCGGACACGAAGACCAGCTGCTTCACCCGGGCCTCGAACTCCTCGAACTTCAGAGGCCGGTTGTCCAGGGCCGCGGGCAGGCGGAAGCCGTAGTCCACCAGCGTGGTCTTGCGGCTGCGGTCCCCGTTGTACATGCCGTGCAGCTGGCCCGTGGCCACGTGGCTCTCGTCCATGAAGAGCACGAAGTCCTCGGGGAAGTAGTCCAGCAGCGTGTGGGGAGGCTCTCCGGGGGACCGGCCGTCCAGGAAGCGGCTGTAGTTCTCGATGCCGGGGCAGCTGCCCATCTCGCGCATCATCTCGATGTCGTAGACGGTGCGCTGGTGCAGGCGCTGGAGCTCCACGATGCGCCCGGCCGCGCGGAGTTCTTCCTCCCGCGCCTCCAGCTCCGCCTTGATCTCCCGGATCGCGCGCTTCAGCTTGTCCTCGGGCGTCACGTAGTGGGTCTTGGGCCAGATGGTGAGGGCCTCGAGCTTTTCCAGGACCTTGCCGCGGAGCGGGTCGATCTTGGAGAGGCGCTCGATCTCGTCGCCCCACAGCTCGATGCGGTAGGCCACGTCCTCGTAGGCGGGGTAGAGCTCGATGACGTCGCCCCGCACGCGGAAGGTGCCGGGCTCGAAGCTCACCTGGTTGCGCGCGTACTGGATGGCCACCAGGTCCCGCAGGAGCATGGCGCGATCGCGGGCATCCCCCACCTTGAGACGAACGGAAAGGTCCAGGTACGAGGTCGGGTCACCCAGGCCGTAGATGCAGCTCACCGAGGCGACCACGAGGGTATCCCGGCGCTCGAGCAGGCTTCGGGTGGCGCTGAGGCGCAGCTTCTCCAGCTCTTCGTTGATGGCCGCGTCCTTCTCGATGAAGAGGTCCCGCTCCGGCACGTAGGCCTCGGGCTGGTAGTAGTCGTAGTAGCTGACGAAGTACTCGACGGCGTTCTCGGGGAAGAACTGCTTGAACTCGCTGAAGAGCTGGGCGGCGAGCGTCTTGTTGGGCGCGAAGACGAGAGCCGGACGGTCCAGCGCCGCGATGGCGCTGGCCATGGTGAAGGTCTTGCCCGAGCCCGTCACCCCCAGGAGGGTCTGGCGGCGGTCGCCCCGCCGCACGCCCTCCACCAGCTGGACGATGGCCTCCGGCTGGTCCCCCGCAGGAGCATAGGGCGCGACAAGCTTGAAGGGGCGGCGTTCCATCAGAAGGTGATCACGAGGCTCGTGGTGAAGAGGGTGTCGGTGCGCCGGGCGGGCACGGAGACCTTGCCGAGGCTGATGGGCGGGGTGTCCAGGCTGAAGACCTCCACGGCAATCAGGTTCGGCTCATTCCTGTGCGCCACGTCGAGCCCCACCTTCACGGCCAGAGTCTTGTTCAGGCTCACGGTGAGGGCCTGGCGCAGGGTGCCCTGGAAGTCCGCGGTGTCCGCCAGGTTCTCCACCAGGGCCAGTTCCGCGGTGTAGACGCCGTTCGCCCCCAGCTTCTGCTTCAGCTGGGCGCTGACGTTGGCCGTGCCGTAGTGGTCCCTGAAGCCGGCCGCGGACACCACGGGCCGCTCGTAGGTCCAGCCGAAGCCGCCGTCCGTGCGGAAGCGCGTGCCGGGCGTATCCACCCAGATGTAGCCCACGCCCGCGCTTCCGTTGGTGCGGCCGTCCAGGCCTGCGGGACGGTTGCGCTCCCAGCCCGCGCCGGCAAAGGCGTAGAAGCGGTCCTTCTCCTTCAGCCGGTGGTCGTAGCGGCCGTTCAGCACGTAGGTTTCCGCCGTGGTGGTCGGGGTGCGCGTCTCGCGCCCCACCGCCTCGTCCAGGGGGGGGCCGGTGGCGGTGCGGGAGATCACCGCCGTGGACACGCGCACGGCGCTGGCCTTCAAGGTGAAGGCGGAGCGATCCCAGCGGTAGGCGAAGTCGTTGGCGAACCCAACGGTCTGCCCTTGGGCGTTGCCCGAGGTGGCCACGTAGGACAGCGTGGCCACGTCCGACCAGGGGCGCTTGGGGCCTCCGGCGGCCGGAGCCCCCCCTCCGGCCTGGGGCGCGGGCGCCTGGACAAGAGCGGGAAGCATCGCGAGCAGAAGGAAGGGGTGCATCAGGGGAACTCCGGGACCATCCCTCACCAGCATACGCAAAGCGCCGGCCCGAAGGCCGGCGCGGGAGCGGGAGCCGTTCGGTCAGACCTTGCGCAGGACCACGCAGGCGTTGGTGCCACCGAAGCCGAAGTTGTTGTTCAGGGCGTATTCGCCGTCGAAGAGGCCCGCGACATTGGGTGTCACGTCCAGATCGCAGTCCGGGTCCTGGTTCTCCACGTTGATGGTGGGCGGGATCTTTCCGGTGTGGCACGCCATGGCCGCTACGATGGTCTCCAGGCCGCCGGTGGCACCCAGCAGGTGCCCGTGCATGGACTTGCTGGAGCTGACCTTGAGGCGCTTCGCGTGGTCGCCGAAGACCGCCTTGATGGCGGCGCACTCGTTCTTGTCCCCCACCGGCGTGGAGGTGCCGTGGGCGTTGATGTAGCAGATCTGCTCGGGCCGGATGCCCGCATCCTGGACGGCGAGCTTCATGGCGCGCCTGGCGCCGTCCTCGCTGGGGGCCGTGATGTGGCTGGCGTCGCCCGTCATGCCGTAGCCCACGACTTCCGCGTAGATCTTCGCGCCGCGGGCCTTGGCGAGTTCCATGTCCTCCAGCACGAGAATGCCGGACCCTTCGCTGATCACGAAGCCGTCGCGGTCCGTGTCGAAGGGGCGGCTCGCCTTCTCCGGCGCATCGTTGCGGGTGGAGATGGCGCGCATGGCGGCAAAGCCGCCCACGCCCAGCTGGTTGATCACGGAATCGCTTCCGCCGGTGAGCATGCGATCGGCATAGCCGTGCATGATCAGGCGGGCAGCGTCGCCGATGGCGTGGGTGCCCGTGGCGCAGGCGGTGGCCACGGCGCTGTTCGGGCCCTGGAGGCCGTACCGGATGCTCGCGTAGCCACTCGCCAGGTTGACGATGAGGCTGGGAATGAAGAAGGGGCTGGTGCGCCGGGGACCGCGGTAGCCGTTGGCCTCGGCCCAGATGGTGCCCAGGCCGCCGATGCCGGAACCGATGTTGACACCGAAGCGCTCGAGCTCCTCCTTGGGAAGCTGGACATCCGCGAGCCCCGCGTCCGCCATGGCCTCGTGCGCGCCGGCCAGGGCGTACTGGATGAAGAGGTCCATCTTCTTCTGTTCCTTCTTCTCGATGAACAGATCCGGATTGAAACCCTTGACCTGGCCGGCGATCTTGCTGGCGAAGTCAGTGGTGTCGAAACGGTCGATCAGGCCGATGCCGCTGCGCCCGGCGAGCAGGTTCGTCCAGGTCTCCCCGACGGTGAGACCGCAGGGGTTCAGGGTGCCGAGGCCGGTGATGGCCACGCGACGGCGCTGGGTGGAAGTCATAGCGTCACCTCGAGAGGGGCCGGGGAACTGCACCAGCACCTGGCGGCGCACCCCGGGGAAGGCATCAATGGATACGCGCCGCGAGAGCCGAAGCCCTGCGGCGCGCGACCTGACGGCCCGGCGATCAAGCCTTGGCGTTCTTCTCGATGTAGCTGATGGCGTCGCCGACGGTGCGGATCTTCTCCTGCTCGCTCTCGGGGATCTCGAGACCGAAGGCTTCCTCGATGGCCATGATGATCTCGACCGTGTCCAGGCTGTCGGCACCCAGATCATCGATGAAGTGGCTCGTCTCGGTGATGCTGTCTTCGGGCTTCGCCAGCTGCTCGGCGATGATCGCGATGACCTTCTTACGAATCTCGGCCATGGGTTCTCCTGTAAAACCCGGTGAGCCTATCACAGGCTTTGCAAGCCTGCCAAGCCGGTAGACTGGAGGCATGCCGCGCAAGCCTGAAATTTCCGAGCCCGAGGGCGGGTGGCCCTTCGGATGGCGCCGCAGTCTGCGGGAATTCGAAGCCCACCTTGCGGTGGAGCGGGGCCTGTCCTCCCACACCGTCTCGGGCTACCTCTCCGACCTGCGGATCCTCGCAGCCTGGGCCGTGGAGCGGGACTGTGCACCGGCGGACCTGGACCGGGACCGCATCAGCCTCTTCCTGGCCGGACAGCACGACGCGGGAAGGGCGGCCCGCAGCATCGCGCGGCTCTCCAGCGCACTGCGGCAGTTCCTCGCCTTCCTGCGCCTGGAGGGCGAAGGAGCCGCCGGCCCGGAATCCGTGGTGCGGCCGCCGCGCCCCCCGCGGATCCTCCCCAAGACCCTCAGCGAGGCCCAGGTGGAGGCCCTCCTCGCCGCGCCGGACACCGCCACGCCGCTGGGCGTGCGGGACCGGGCCTGCCTGGAGCTCTTCTACGCGTCCGGTCTCCGCGTCACGGAGCTCGCGGAGCTTCCGGCCTTCGCGGTCTTCCTGGACGAGGGATTCCTGAAGGTGCTCGGGAAGGGGCGGAAGGAGCGTCTCGTTCCCTTCGGGGAGGGCGCCGAGCACTGGCTGCGCGCCTGGATGGGCCTGCGGGCCTCCTTCAAGCCCCGCACGGACGCCCTCTTCGTGGGGCGCCTGGGCGAGGCCCTCACCCGCCAGCACCTCTGGCGCCTCGTGAAGGCCTACGCCGTCAAGGCAGGCGTTCCCGCCCGTGCGGTGAGCCCCCACGTGCTGCGGCACGCCTTCGCCACCCACCTGCTGGACCACGGGGCCGACCTCAGGGCCGTACAGGCCATGCTGGGCCACGCGGACATCAGCACCACCCAGATCTACACCCACGTGCACCAGGCCCGCCTGAGGGCCCTTTACGAGCGGATGCATCCCCGCGCAGGGACGTGACGCCTGTCACAATATGGCGTTTTAAAATGCAAACGCTGTTTTGAAGTGACTTATATATTCACGCATATTCGCATGACCTTCCCCCCTCCTTCCAATAATGGGAGGTGACGGTGGCCCCCACCCATCGGGGCGCCCCCCCCCCGGTGGGTCCATGGCGATTTCATTCGAAGGACGCCAGCTCGAAGTGAACGAGGAGGGTTTCCTGCTGGACCCGCAGGCCTGGTCCGAGCCGCTCGCCACCTGCATGGCCCGCGAGGCCGAAGGCCTCGAGGCGCTCACCGAGGAGCACTGGGCGGTGATTCGCGCCATCCGCTCCCACTACGAGGCGCACCAGGCCGCTCCCATGGTCCGTTCCATCTGCAAGAGCACCGGGCTCCCCCTCAAGCGCATCTATGAGCTCTTCCCCGGCGGCCCCGCCAAGGGCGCCTGCAAGGTCGCCGGCCTGCCCAAGCCCGACGGCTGCGTGTAGGGCCGGCCCATGTCCTTGCTCCTCCGCATGGCCGTTCTGGCCGCGGCGCTGTGGGCCGCCGCCGCCCTGGCCGCCATGCTCCTCTGCAGCCGCGCCCTGACGCTCCGGGTGCGCTTCGCCCGTCCGGCCGGCAGGGTATCGAAGGGCATCCGCTACGCCCTGGTCGAAGGCATGGCGCCCGGTGCGAAGGAGAGCGTGCGCGCCCACCTCGGCACCTGGGCCGCGGGCGTCGCCTACCACCTGGGCTTGGCGTGCGCCTTCCTGCTTCTCGGCTCCTGCACGCTGGCGGTACCACTCCCGGCGCTCCTGGCGATGGGGCTGGCATCCGTCTCGGGCCTGGGCGCCCTCTGCGGCCTGGGGCTCCTGGCCAAGCGGGCCCTGCATCCCGGCCTGCGCGCCTTCAGCTGCCCGGACGACTACGCCTCCAACCTGCTTTGCACGGGGTTTGCCGCCCTGGGCTGCGGGTGGGGCCTCCGGATCGTCCCGGCCCTTCCCTTCCTGGCCTGGGGCACCCTGCTCCTTCTCTATATCCCGGTGGGAAAGATCCGCCATTGCGCCTTCTTCGCCGCCACCCGCATCCAGTTCGGAGCCTTCTTCGGACGGCGCGGCGTGCTGCCCCCCGCAAAGAGCGCCTCCCCGAAGGCCGAGGCTTGACATGGCCACACCCGACACGCAAGAAGCCCGCATCCAGGCCCTCGACGAGGCCACCCTCCAGAAGGGGCTGGACGTCTTCCGCTCCCGCCTGACCCAGGCGGAACTCAGCTCCCTGAACACCTGCGTCCACTGCGGCCTGTGCGCGGACGCCTGCCACTACCACCGCACGGAGGCGGTCCCGGAGAACATCCCCGCCGCCAAGCTGGACCTGGTGATGTCCGTCTTCAAGCGGCACTTCACCGCCTCCGGGCGCCTGCTCGGGCGCTGGGTCGGCGCCCGGGACCTCGACCAGGCCATGGTCCGCTCCTGGGTGGATGCCGTCTTCGGACGCTGCACCCTCTGCGGCCGGTGCAGCCTGAACTGCACCGTGGGCATCAACCTGCCCGCTGTGCTGCGCGCCGCCCGCGGCGCCCTCTCCGCCATGGGCCTCGCCCCGGCGGGCCTGCGCTCCACCGTGGACATCGCCATCCAGACCGGCAACAACATGGGCATCTCCAAGGAGGACTGGCTCGACACCCTGCAGTGGCTCGAGGAGGAGCTCCAGGGCGAGACGGGGGATCCGGAGGCGCGCATCCCTGTGGATAAGCCGGGAGCCCGTGTCCTGCTCGTGGTCAATCCCCGGGAGCCGAAGTTCTTCCCCCTGCAGCTCCTGGCCAGCGCCAAGGTCTTCTGGGCGGCCAGGGAGGACTGGACCCTCTCCAGCGAGGGCTGGGACCTCACCAACTACGGTCTCTTCAGCGGCGAGGCCGGCCTGGCGGGCCGCATGGTGCGCACCACCGTCGGGG
>CAXYVC010000093.1:0-10910 GCA_964292295.1 uncultured bacterium | reverse complement strand
CTGCCCGTGAAGGTCTCCGCGCACGAGGGGAAGGAGCTGGAAGTGGTCATCACCAGCGAGGTGATGCGACAGTTCGGCGCGCAGATCCGCGCCGTGGTCGACGAGACCCTGAAGAAGCTGGGCGTCACCTCCGGCCAGGTGGTGATCCAGGACAAGGGCGCCCTGGACTGCGCCATCCGCGCCCGCGTGCAGGCCGCCGTCCTGCGCGGCGCCGGCGTCGAGGACCTCACCTGGAGCACCCTGTCATGACCCGACTCCGCCGAAGCATGCTCTTCATCCCGGGCTCCAACGCGGCCATGCTCAGCACGGCCTACGTCTACCGGCCCGATTCCATCATGTTCGACCTGGAGGACGCGGTCGCCCTGCGCGAGAAGGACAGCGCCCGCCTGCTGGTCTTCCACGCCATCCAGAGCCCGGTGTACGCCGACATCGAGAGGGTCGTGCGCATCAACCCCCTGGACACGCCCTTCGGCCTGAAGGACCTGGAGGCGGCCGTGCGCGGCGGCGCCGACATCGTGCGCCTGCCCAAGACCGACCGGGCGGAGGACATCCACGAGCTGGAGCGCCACGTGGAGCGCATCGAGCGCGAGTGCGGCCGGGAGGTCGGCTCCACCAAGCTGATGGCGGCCATCGAGAGCGCCAGCGGCGTGGTGAACGCCGTGGCCATCGCCACCGCCAGCCCCCGCATGGACTCCATCGCCCTGGCCGGCTTCGACTACGTGATCGACATGCAGACCACCCGCGGCGACGGCACCGAGCTCTTCTACGCCCGCTGCGCCCTGCTGCACGCCGCCCGCGCGGCCAAGATCGACGCCTACGACGTGGTCTACGGCGACGTGGACAACGAGGAGGGCTTCCTGCAGGAGGTCGAGCTCATCAAGCGCCTCGGCTTCAACGGCAAGTCCCTCATCAACCCCCGCCAGATCGAGCTGCTCCACAATGCCTACGCGCCCACCGAGGCGGAGGTGGCCAAGGCCACCCGCATCATGGAGGCGGCGGAGAAGGCCGAGCGCGAAGGCCTCGGCGTGGTGTCCCTCAACGGCAAGATGGTCGACGCGCCGGTGGTCGACAACGCCAGGCGCGTCCTCCACCTGGCCCAGATCTCCGGAACCCGGCAGTAGGCGGAGGCGCGACATGAGCAAACCCAATCCCCGACTCGACGACAGCGCCTGCCTGAAGGGCCTCGAACGCTTCGAGCACTTCGCCAAGCACGCCCCCTACCTGACCGATCCCAAGCAGAAGCGGGATCGCAAGCTCGTGGACTCCCTGGAGGAGGCCATCCGCCGCTCCGGCCTGAAGGACGGCATGACCATCTCCTTCCACCACGCCTTCCGCGAAGGCGACAAGGTCATCAACCTGGTGGTGGAGACCCTGGCCCGCATGGGCTTCAAGAACCTGACCCTGGCCTCCTCCTCGCTCCTGAGCGCCAACGCGCCCCTGATCGAGCACATCAAGAGCGGGGTCATCCGCAAGATCTACACCTCGGGCATGCGCGGCCAGCTGGCCAAGGCCATCAGCAACGGCCTGATGGAGGAGCCCATCCACATCCACTCCCACGGCGGGCGCGCGCGCCTCGTGCAGACGGGCGAGCTGAAGATCGACGTGGCCTTCCTGGGGGTCAGCGCCTGCGACGCCTTCGGCAACGCCAACGGCACGAGCGGCAAGAGCCGCTGCGGATCCCTGGGCTACGCCAAGGTGGACGCGCAGTTCGCCAAGTGCGTGGTGCTCCTCACCGAGGAGATCCTGCCCTTCCCCCACACCCCGGCCAGCATCAGCCAGGACCAGGTGGACTGGATCGTGCAGGTCGAGCAGGTGGGCGACCCCTCCAAGATCAGCGTGGGCGCCGCCCGCGTGACCAAGAACCCCCGCGACCTCCTGATCGCCCGCCACGCGGCGAACGTCATCGAGCACAGCGGCTACTTCGAGCAGGGCTTCTCCCTGCAGACCGGCTCGGGCGGCGCCTCCACGGCCGTGGTGCGCTTCCTCGAGCAGAAGATGCGCGCCAAGGGCATCACCGCCAGCTTCGCGCCCGGCGGCACCACCGGCGGCATCGTGGACCTGCACAAGAAGGGCCTCATCGAGAAGCGGGTGGACGTGCAGTGCTTCGACGGGGACGCGGCCGCCTCCCTGGGAAGCAGCCCCAACCACATCGAGGTGAGCGCCAACGAGTACGCCAACCCCGGCTCCAAGGGCACCCACTGCGACCGCCTGGACGTGGTGATCCTCAGCGCGCTGGAGATCGACCTCGACTTCAACGTGAACGTGATCACCGGGTCCGACGGCCTGATGATGGGCGCCTCCGGCGGCCACTGCGACGTGGCGGCCACGGCGAACCTCTCCATCGTGGTGGGCCCCCTGATCCGCAGCCGCATCCCCACCGTGGTCAAGCAGGTCACCACCATCGTGACCCCCGGCGCGTGCATCGGCGTGCTGGTGACGGACCACGGCATCGCCGTGAACCCGAAGCGCCCCGAGGTGGCCGAGCGCCTCAAGGCCGCCGGCCTGCCGGTGGTGACCATCGAGGAGCTGTACCAGAAGGCGGTCTCCATCGTCGGCGAGCCCACGCCCATCGAGTTCCTCGACAAGATCGTGGGCATCATCCGCTACCGGGACGGCAGCGTCATCGACGTCGTCCGCCAGGTCAAGCCCTGAGCCCGACGCGCTTCCCCACGGCCCTTCCCCCCGCCCCCGCGGAGGGAAGGGCCGTCTCGCTGGAGGAGGTCCTGGCCGCCCGCGAGGCCCGGGTGCGCCGCCAGCGGGAAGCCCTCACGCGCTTTGAGTGCCCGGTGCTCTCCCTCACCCTGGTCACGCCCGGCCCCGTGAAGGACGGCCCCACACCCCGGGCCCTGATGGAAGCCGCCCTGCAGACCCTGGAGGCGCTCTTCCGCACCCACGCCTGGCCCGTGTCCCACCTGGAGCTGCACCTCCAGGCCACCGGGCCTGAGGCCATCCTGGCCGTGGAAACCGGGGCTCTTGCGCTCAAGCGGGCCGCCAGCGGGCTGGAGGACGCGCATCCGCTCGGCCGCCTCTGGGACCTGGACGTGATCGATCCGGCACAGGGCTCCCTCTCCCGCAGGGAACTGGGCCTCCCTCCCCGGCGCTGCCTGCTCTGCGGCGCGGAGGCCCACGCCTGCGCCCGCTCCCGGGCCCACCCCCTTCCCGCCCTCCTGGCGGCCATCGAGGAGCGCCTCCGTGCCTACCGCCGTGCGCGATGAAGAGGCCCTCGCCCTGGCGGTGGGCGCAGCGGCGCACCAGGCCCTGCTGAAGGAGGTGGAGCTCACCCCGAAGCCGGGTCTCGTGGACCGCGCCAACCGGGGCGCCCACCGGGACATGGACCTGCACACCTTCCACGCCAGCGCGGCGGCGCTGGAGCCCTGGTTCCCCGCCTTCGTGCGCCTCGGGGCCTCGGGACGCGCGCTGCCGCCCCGCGCCTTCCTGGCGCGCCTGCGCCCCGAGGGGATGGCCTGCGAGGCCGCCATGTTCGCCGCCACCGGCGGCGTCAACACCCACAAGGGCAGCATCTTCTCCCTGGGCCTGCTCTGCGCCGCGGCGGGGCGCCTGGGGCGCGCCGAGACCGGCGCGCTCTGCCGCGAAGTTGCGCGCCTCTGCACCGGCCTCGTGGAGGAGGAACTCACCCGGGAGGCCCCGGTCCGAACCGCCGGTGAACGCATCTTCCGGCAGCACGGGCTTCCCGGCGTGCGCGGCGAAGCCGCCTCCGGCTTCGCCCCCGTGCGCGCCCACGCCCTGCCCGCCTTCCGCACACGCCTGGAGGAAGGCGCCACCGAGGAGCTGGCCCTCACGCAGGCCCTGCTCCACCTGCTGGCCGTGAACCCCGACACCAACCTCGTGGCGCGGGGCGGCCTGGAGGGCCTCGCCCACGTGCAGGCCCGGGCGTCAGCCCTCCTGCACGCCGGCGGCACCCGGCTGCCCGACCTGCACGCGCGCCTGGAGGCCTTCGACCGCGACCTGATCGCGCGCAACCTCAGCCCCGGCGGCAGCGCCGACCTCCTGGCCGTCACCTGGTTCCTGTCCCGCTTCCCGGACGAGGCGAGCCGGGCCTAGGTGTCAGGAAACGCAGAGGGCTCTGGAATCAGGCCCTCCCCTCCAGCGCGACCGCCCGCGGGAAGAGCAGCTGGTTCTCCAGGAAGATGTGCCGGTGGAGGTCTTCTTCCAGGGCCTGGAGCCCCCCGTAGACCGCACGGAAGCTCGCACATCCGTCGCCGGGGACCTCGTAGCCGCGGGTGCATTCCCGGAGGCGGGCCAGAACCTCGCCGGCCCCCGCGTGCTCCCGCTGCATCACGCCGATGGGCCCGAGCACCGTGCGGAGGCAGGACGGGGAAGCCCCGCCTCCGCTCTCCAGGGCGCGGATCGCGGGGAAGAGGATCCGCTCCTCCTTCTCCAGGTGCGGTCGGAGATCCGCCTCGAGCGCCTTGAAAAGACGGGAAACCTCCGCCAGCTCCGGATGGCGTTCACCGTGGACGCCGAGCACCCGGGCCACGAGGGGCCCGAGGCGATCGAGTTCCTGGCGCGTGAACGCGTGGTGCTTTGCCTCGATGTGGGCGATGAGGTCCGTGAGGGAGCCCGAAGCGAAACGGGAGGGATCCTCGCCGTCCTGGGGAAGCCGCTCCAGGGCAGCGGGGTCCGCGAGTATCTGCTGGGCATCGCGCTTCGCCTTCTGGCAGGCCGCACCCAGGGGCAGCTGTCCTCCGCAGCAATCGTCGAGGCCGAGGGTTTCGAAGAGGCGCATGGATTCTGGCGCCTTCAGGGCGATGTCCCCGATGGGCGTCTGGGGATCGTAGGTCATCGGCGAATCTCCACAAGGATTGGGGTGCGCGGGGTGCCCGTTCATGGGTTCCTCCCCTTCCGGAACGCCACGATCCGGCCCATCCCGTCGGGACGCCTTGACGGGGGTCAAGCCCTGGACCGACAACCTGGCGGCGCATCCGACCCAGAGGGGTGGCATCCTGGGCCCACCCATCCCCGGAGCGCCCATGCTGCCCGTCGGCCCCCTCATGGTCGAGCATCGCCTGATCGAGCGGATGATCGCACTCATGGCGCGGGAATCCAGGCGCATCCAGGCAAGCGGGAAGGCGGATCTGGACCTCGTCCTCGGCGCCATCGACTTCGTCCGGACCTATGCGGACCGCTGCCACCACGGCAAGGAGGAGGACATCCTCTTCCGGGCCCTGCGGGAGAAACCCCTCAGTCTTGAACACCAGGAGCGGCTGGAGGAACTGGAGCGCGAACACGGCCTGGGCCGCGAAGGCGTGGCGCGGCTCGAGGCCGCCCGGGCCGCCGCGCTCCGGGGCGAGCGCGGGGCCCTGCCCCAGCTGGCCGCGGCCCTGGAGCGCATCACCACCTTCTATCCCCGGCACATCGCCAAGGAGGACCGGGATTTCTTCCTCCCCTGCATGGACTACTTCAGCGGGGAGGAGCAGACCCGGATGCTGGAGGCTTTTGCGGACTTCGACCGCGCGCTGGTCCACACCCTGTACGCCGGGCGCGTGGAACAGCTGGAGATGCGGGTCCAGGCGGCCCGGAGACCCGGCTCCCTCGAAGCCTCAGGGCCGGCCGGAGAGCGGTTCGTCTGCAGCGTGTGCGGCTACACCTACGACCAGCGGTACGGAGACCCCGCCTCGGGTGTTGCGCCGGGAACGCCCTTCGCGGCCCTGCCCGAGGGCTGGATCTGCCCCCACTGCCACGCGTCCCGGAGCGTCTTCATCCGCCGAAGCGATGGGTCCGGCGGCGGTGCCAGCTGATAGAACAATCCCCCCCTCGATGGCTCTTGGGGGGGATTGGTGGAGCTGAACAGGATCGAACCTGGCGTGCGGTTGGCCCCGCGCCGAATCCCCGCCGACCGTCCACCGGACGGACGGCGCGGGGCGCTACCGGACCACCGCACGTTCTCGACGGTTCGGTCTCGTGCGCATACAACACCAACGCCGCCTTACGGCGGCGGGGATTGGTGGGGCTGAACGGGGTCGGACCCTCCGCCTCTGCAGTGCGGTTGCCGCGCTCTCCCCGCTGGGCTACAGTCCCCGAGGGTCGGGCCCGTGCCCCACCCACCACCCCCGCGGCTTCTGGGCGGCTTGGATGGGTGGAGCAGAACGGCACCGAACCTACAACCTCTGCAGTGCGATTGCAGCGCTCTCCCAGCTGAGCTACAGCCCCGGGAAACTCCAGTCTACCGGGGCGGGAGGGCCCGTCAAGCCTCGCCTTTGCAGGGATCGGGAGAAGGGCCACACTGGTGCCATGCGCCCGCTCCTGTCCCCGCTCGCCCTCGGCTTGGGCCTTGCCTCGCCCCTCGCGGCCCAGGCCTTCCCGGAACCGGGCCCCTTCGGGCTCCCCACGCCCGAGGCCCTCCGTGCCTGGATCCACGAGGACCAGCGCGCCGCCCTCGCGTCCTGGGCCGCGCTCTCCAGCCCAGTGCTCCTGGAAGCCCTTCCCGCCCCCGCCTCGCGCGGCCCCCGTGCGAGGGCAGGCCGGGGCGTGCCGGGCGCCGTCGTCGAAGTCGTCGGCACCGTGCCGACCGACCCCCGAGGGCAGATGCGGGAACTGAGCCTCGCCTACCGCCCGGCCTTCCGCCAGGCCTTCGAGGTGGGCCTCGGTTCCGGCGTGGCGCAGCAGATGCTCTCCCAGTTCATGGCGGACCCCCTCACGCCGCCCACCGCCTCCCCGGTCTGGTACAACTGCACCATTCCCGACTGGGTCAAGAACCCGCCCGCCTGGATGAAGGCCAGGGGGATGGGTTCCCCTACCCCCGGCAGCATGGCCCCCCCCCCGCGGGTGCTGGCCGGCACCGCGCCACCTCCGCCTCCCGGACGCCGGCGTTAGACACGTCAAAAAGGCGAAAAAAAGGCATTGACCCTGCCTGCCCCCTCGCCTACCTTGGCTTTCATGAAGACGCGGAACCTCACCAAGCGCCAGCAGGCCGTCCTGGCCTTCATCACCCGCTTCCTGGAGGAGGAAGGCCGCAGCCCCACCCTCAAGGAGATCGCCGAAGGCGTGGGCTCCAGCGCCGTGAGCACCATCCACAAGCACGTCCAGCACCTGATGGAGAAGGGCTTCCTGGAGCGCAGCCACGGCTGCGGCAACAACATCATCCTGGCCGGAACCACGTCGGAAGCGAGCGAGGAACGCGGATCTGGCGCCTCCGGCGCCCACGCCCGCCTGATCCCCTT
Organism: uncultured bacterium; assembly: GCA_964292295.1. Lineage (GTDB taxonomy): Bacteria > Acidobacteriota > Holophagae > Holophagales > Holophagaceae > CAXYVC01. Next base: position 3,729 of record CAXYVC010000093.1, on the reverse strand, counting down.
CTGCGGGGACGTGGCCGCCGGCACGCCGCTCATCCCCGAGAGCCGCGCCATCCCCATCGAGGTTCCCGCCTTCATCCACCGCGAGAAGGGCGAACTCTTCGCCCTGCGCGTGCGGGGCGAATCCATGATCGAGGACAGCATCCTGGACGGCGATCTGGTCATCCTGCAGCGCCGCGGGGAATACCGCAACGGCGACCGCGTGGTGGCGCTCATCGACGGGGAGGAGGCCACCCTCAAGGAATACCGCCGCGATCCCAAGGGCGTCTGGCTGGTCCCCCACAACCCCCAGCTCACGCCCAGGTGCTACACGCCCGACCGCATCGCCATCCAGGGGCTCCTGGTGGGCGTGATGCGCACCTGCTGAAGCGCCCCGGGTCCCTCGCTAGGAAGCCCCTGGAGCAGGGGAGCCGCAAGATTCCTCGATTCCAAGGCTAGAGCCTGCGCCAGCCTTGTGGCTACACTGGCTTGGAATCAATCGAGGAAGCGCAGGTCATGGTCTTCTTCAACCACGCCACGCGGCAGATGACCGCCAAGATCGTCTACTACGGCCCCGGCCTGTGTGGCAAGACGACCAATCTCAACACCATCTACGCCAAGACGAGCCAGAAGGCCCGGGGCGAGATGGTGAGCCTGAACACGGAAACGGATCGCACGCTCTTCTTCGACCTGCTGCCCATGGACGTGGGCGTGGTCGGGGGCTTCAAGGCGAAGCTCCAGCTCTACACCGTGCCCGGCCAGGTCTTCTACAACAGCACCCGCAAGCTCGTGCTGAAGGGCGTGGACGGCATCGTGTTCGTGGCCGACAGCCAGACCCCCATGCTGGACGCCAACCGCGAAAGCCTGGGCAACCTGGAGGTGAACCTGAAGGAGCTCGGCCTCGACCTGGGCCAGATCCCGATGGTCTTCCAGTGGAACAAGCGCGACCTGAAGAACGTCGTGCCCGTGGAGGAGCTGGAGCAGGCGCTGAACCCGAAGGGGCTCCCCAGCTTCCAGAGCGTGGCGGCGGACGGCACCGGCGTCTTCGAGACCCTGCGCGGCATCACCCGCCTCGCCCTCGCCGCCATCAAGGGGCAGCACTTCGCCGACCTCGCCCCGGTGGAGACTCCGGAAGTCCCGGCGCCTCCACCCCCTCCGCCCCCGGCACCCACGCCGGCGCGCCCCCTGGCCGCCCTGGACCTGGACATTCCGCGTTTCTTCGGGGAGGAGGCGCCCGTCCTCTCTCCGCCGATGGCCGCCCCAGCCGGGAACCCCGGCGGGGACCTTGGCGGGGATAATGCCCCGAAGGCTCTGGACTTCTCGGACCTGCCCAGCGTCGGCGACCTGCTGGAGGAGGTCACGCCTCCCAAGGGCCTCCCGCCACCCGAGCGCCCCGCCCTTCCCCGGGCTCCCCTTCCGATGCCCCAGCCTGCGGCTGTCGCGCCCCTGCCTCCCCCGGCGTTGCACGCCTCGGCAGCGGTTCCCCCGTCGGCTCCCGTCCCGGTGCTGGCCGTCCCCGAGCCCAGAGCCCCAAAGGCTCCTGCGCAGCGCGTGCCAGCCGTGGCCCCACGGCCCCGGCTGGCCCCCAAGCCCCTGGCCGTTCCGAGGCCCCGGGTGCCGAAGCCGGGCCTCGCGCCGGCCCCCCACCTGGGCGGCCTCGTGCCCCCAAGCCCGATGGCGGGCCACGCCTCCGTCCTGCACCTGGAGCTTCCCCAGAACCTGGAGGCCGCGGAGGTGGAGATCCACGTGGAGCTGCGCGCCGGCGGCAAGGTGCTCGCGGAGGGCAGCCTTCAGCGCCCCGTCCCCGCCCCCGGAACCACGGGCCGCGTGAGCCTCGAGCTCAAGAGGTCCTGAGTTGCGGCGCCTGCCCGCCCTGCTGGCGGCCTTCGCGGTGCTTCCGGCCGCTGCCCTCCCCGCGTGGTGGACGGACCTGAACCGGGCCCCGGGTCTCCAGGCCGCCTTCACCCAGCGCTCGGAAAGTGCCGTCTTCGGCAGCCTCGCGCGGAAGGGGCGCCTGGCCCTCGCCCGGGGCGGGAGGCTGCGCGTCCAGTACGCGGAGGGGCTGCTCCTCGTCTCGGACGGAAGCCTGCTCGTGCAGTACGACCCGGATACGCGCACCGCCCAGCGCCTGGAGCTGCGCCGCGCCCTGGCGGAGATGCCCCTGCTCGGCATCCTGGTGGATCCGGCCACGCTGGCCCGGCACTACAGCCTGCGCGAGACGAACGGGCGCGTGGTGCTGGAGCCGCGCCGTCCCGGCAGCCCGCGGGCCGAGGTGGAGGCCCGGAACGGCCGCCTCAGCCGCGTCACCTGGGTGGACGGCACCGGCGCCCGGCAGGAGCTGAGCCTCGAAGGCGTCCAGGTCGCCCCGCCCCCGGCCGCCTCCTTCCGCTTCGAGGCGCCCAAAGGCACGCGCTGGGTCAATCCCTGAGCGCCCCCGCCAGCCCGCGGTTCATGGCCCCGGGGAGCCCCGGCCCCTGGAAGATGAGGGCGCTGTAGACCTGCACCAGGGCGGCGCCTTCCTCCAGGGCCGCGCGGGCGTCCTCGGCCGAACCCAGGCCGCCGCAGGCCAGGAGGGCCATCTCCTTCGGCAGGCGCTCCCGGATGCGCCGCCGCACTGCCCGGGCCTTCGCCTTCAGGCCGCGGCCCGAAAGGCCACCGTCGCCCCAGGCCTCCACCTTCGCGCGGTTCAGCTCGGACACGATGCCCCGGTCCAGGGTGGTGTTGGTGGCCACCACGCCGCTCACGCCGGAGGCGGCCAGCACGTCCACGGTGGCGTCCAGCTCCTCGTCCGCCAGGTCGGGCGCGAGCTTCACGAAGATGGGCTGGCGCTCCAGCCCCATCTCCTTGCGGGTGGCCAGCAGGCCCTCCAGCAGCGGGGCCAGCGCCTCCGGAGCCTGGAGGCGGCGCAGCCCGGGCGTGTTGGGGCTGCTGATGTTGATGGCCACGTAGTCCACCAGGGGCGCGATGAGGCGGAAGGCGCTGCGGTAGTCGTCCAGGGCCTGCTCCTCGGGCGTGGTCTTGTTCTTGCCCAGGTTGCCGCCCACCACGAGGCCCTGGGGGCGGTGCCGCAGGCGACGCGCCACAGCCTCCGCGCCCAGGCTGTTGAAGCCCATGCGGTTGAGGATCAGCCCCTCCTCGGGCAGCCGGAAGAGCCGGGGCTTCGGGTTCCCCGGCTGGGGCCGCGGCGTGACGGTGCCGATCTCCACGAAGCCGAAGCCCAGCGCCTTCCACAGGGGCAGCAGCTCCGCCTCCTTGTCCAGCCCCGCGGCCAGGCCCACGGGCGAGGCCACCCGCAGCCCGCACACCTCCCGGGCCAGGGAGGGCTCGGGCCTCCCGGCGAGGGCCTCCAGCAGGGCGCAGGCGCCCGGAAGGGCCTGGGCCAGGGCTCCGGCCCGGAAGGCGCGGCCGTGCGCGCGCTCGGGGTCCAGGCGGAAGATCAGGGGGCGGGCGGCGCGGTAGGCGCTCAGCAGAAGGGACATCGCGGGGGCTCCAAGCCTCGATTGTCCCCGTTGCCTTCCCGCGAGAGAAGGGCTCCGGGGCGTGACCCCCGTCTCAACCGGGGCCCGGGCTATGCTGGAAGCCCGCCTTGATCCTGCCGGATCCCCTCGCCGGAGCTCCCATGCGCCACCTCCTCGCCAACCTGCCCGTCCCCCTCGGCCAGGAAGGCGTCCCGCCCGAGCGCCTGGTGGCGCAGACCCTCGGCGGGGCCCCGGGGGGGCGTCCCCCCGCCGATGGAGAAGTTGATCGCGTCGA
>CAXYVC010000092.1:0-11047 GCA_964292295.1 uncultured bacterium | reverse complement strand
AGGAAAATCAGGCGATCCAAACGGTACAACCCCTATTCACGACGTCCAACTGCAGCGATGCGGGTTCAGAGCACCTTCGGCACCTTGAAGTGTCCCCTCGCCTGGTCCGGGGCGAGGGCCAGGGCTTCGGCCTGGCTCAAGGAGGGGCGCGGAAGGTCGGGCCGGCGGGGCAGGGGCTGGTCCAGGCTGAAGGGGGGCACGTCTTCCAGGTCCAGGGCCTCGAGGCTTCGGGCCTTCGTGAGGAGCTGCTCCATGGCCCGCCGCAGGGGCTCGACCTCGGCCTCCTTCAGGCGCAGACAGGCCAGCTGCGCGCAGTGCAGGACGTCGTCGCGGCTGACCTTCACGGGGCCTCCGGGCAGGGGAGCTTCAGGTCCGCATCCGCATTGAGGCTCCAGGGATCCGCGGAAGGGGGCAGCAGGGCCCCCGCGGCGGCGATCATGGCGCCGTTGTCGGTGCAGAGGCGCGGCTCGGGGATGGCGAGGCGCAGGTGCAGCCGCGCGGCCAGCGCCTCCGCCTGCCGGCGCAGGGCGCTGTTGCAGGCCACGCCGCCGCTCACCACCAGGGCGCGGGCGCCCCATTCCTCCGCCAGGGCGGGCACGGGTTTCAGGAGCCAGGCGGCCACCGTCTCGTTCAGGGTGCGGCAGAGGGCGCGCACGCGGGCGTCCTCGGGCCCCGCCTGCTCCAGGCCGGGCTCTGCCGCGATGCGCAGCTTCACGGCGGTCTTCAGGCCGGAGAAGCTCCAGGAGGCCTTGCCGTCCCGGAACTTCGGCGGTGAGAAGGGCGGGGCGCTCGTGGCGGCTTCCCGCGCACAGGCGTCCACCAGGGGGCCGCCGGGGTAGCCGAGGTTCAGCATGCGGGCGGTCTTGTCGAAGGCCTCTCCCGCGGCGTCGTCCCGGGTCTTCTGCAGCAGCTCGAGGCGGGTCCAGCTGCGGGCGAGGTAGAGGTGCGTGTGGCCGCCGCTCACCAGCAGGGCCAGGGCGGGGAAGGGCAGCTCTGGCGCCTGGAAGCGCGCGGCGTTCAGGTGCCCCAGGACGTGGTGCACGGGCACCAGGGGCAGACCCTGGTGCCAGGCGAGGGCCTTGCCCGCCGAGAAGAGCGTCAGCAGGGAGCCCACGAGGCCGGGGCCCTGGGTGAGGGCGATGCGGTCCAGCTCCGCCAGGGGACAGCCCGCCTCGGCCAGGGCGCGATCGATGACGCGGCGCACCTGGAGCAGGTGTTCCCGGGCCGCCAGCTCCGGCACCACGCCGCCGAAGGGGCCGTGGATCTCGTCCTGGCTCACGCGCACGAGGCTCTGGAGGACGGGCCCATGGGCTGTCTCTTCCACCACCGCGGCGGAGCAGTCGTCGCAGCTGGATTCGAGCCCGAGAATGCGCATGGCATTAGTCTAGCGGGAGCATGTCTCGCCTCGTCCCCACCCGCATCGATGTTCCCCGTCCGCTGCCGCCGCTCACCTACCTGGCGCCGGAGGGGCTCCCGCCCGGCCTCCGCGTGAAGGTGCGCCTGGGGCGCGGTGCCTCCACAGGGGTGGTTCTGGGGCCGGATCCCGCCCCGCCGGAAGGCGTGGTTTTGCGCCCCGTGGAGGCCCTGGTGGATCCCTGGCCCCTGCTGCCGCCAAAATTGCGGGAACTGCTGGACTTTGCCGGGCGGTACTACGGCTGCGGCCTGGCGCACCTGCTTCCCCTGTGTCTCCCGGCGGCCATTCAGGGGGACTGGGAAAGCCTTCTTCCGGACGGCCGGCGCCTGGCAGAGCTGCGGGAGGCGGGTGCCTGGGGGGAGCTGGCCTCTCTCGGGGAGGCCTGGCACGGGGGCCGCCTGGAACTGCCCACCTTCCTGCACCGCCGCACGCTCCGGGGGGCGGGCCTCACGGAGGTGCGGCGCACGGGGCTGCCCCATCCCCCGAAGGTGACGGCGCCCCAGGGGCGCCTGCTGATGGCCCTGGAGGCCGCGGGCGGCGCGATGCTGGAGGACGAGCTGCTGCAGCGCGCCCAGGTGGGCGTCTCGGTGCTGGGCACCCTGGAGCGCCACGGCCTGGTGGAGCGCCTGAAGCGCCTGGACCTGCTCTCCCAGCAGCGGGAGGAGGGCCTGGACAAGCGCGTGGTGCTGAACGAGGAACAGCGGCGGGCGGTGGAGGGCGTGGGCCTGGGCGCCTTCGGCGTGCACCTGCTCTTCGGCGTCACGGGCTCGGGCAAGACGGAGGTCTTCCTGGAGCTGGCCGAGCGGGTGCTGGCCTCGGAGCGTCGCGTGCTCTGGCTCGTGCCCGAGATCGGCCTGACGCCGCGCCTGCTTGCGCGCCTGGAAGCGCGGTTCCCCGGGCGCGTGGCCGTGGGGCACGCGGGCCTGAACGCCACGGAGAAGCAGGCGGACGTGGTGCGCCTGCTCCTGGACGGCGCGCCGCTCTTCGTGGGGGTGCGCAACGCGGTGCTGGCGCCCCTGAGGAACGTCGGACTGATCATCGTGGACGAGGAGCAGGAGGCGTCCTACAAGAGCGAGGAGCACCCGCGCATCCACGCCCGGGACCTGGCCATCAAGCGGGCCCAGCTGGAGGGCTGCCCCGTGGTGCTGGGCAGCGCCACGCCCTCCCTGGAGAGCTGGCAGGCGGCCCAGGAAGGCCGCTACCGCCTGCTGCGGCTCACCCAGCGCCCGGCGGGCAGCCGCCTTCCCGCGGTCAAGGTGGTGGACCTACGGGAATGCTACCGGGAGGCGCGGAAGAAGGTCGTCTTCTCGCCCCTGCTGCTGGCGGCCCTGGGCGAGACCCTGCAGCGGGGGGAGCAGTCCATGCTGCTGCTGAACCGGCGGGGCTTCGAGAACTTCTGGATGTGCCGCGCCTGCGGGCGGCAGCTGGAGTGCCCCCACTGCGCGGTGAGCCTCACCTACCACAAGGGCGCCTTCCGTCTGCGCTGCCATCTCTGTGGCCACGAGGCCGTGCCCCCGGAGGCCTGCCCCTTCTGCGAAGCCGAGCACCTGCGGGGCGTGGGGGAGGGCACCGAGCAGATCGAGGACCTGCTCCAGGAGCGCTTCCCTTCGGCGCGCATCCTGCGGCTCGACCGGGACACCACCCAGCGCCGGGGTGCCCTGGAGGCCGGCCTGCTCGCGGCGGAGACCGGGCAGGTGGACATCCTCGTGGGCACCCAGATGCTCGCCAAGGGGCACACCTTCCCGCGCCTGACCCTGGTGGGCATCCTCAACGCCGACCTGGGCCTGAAAGTGGCCGACTTCCGGGCCTCGGAACGCACCTTCCACCTGCTGACCCAGGTGGCGGGCCGCGCGGGGCGCGCCGAGCTGCCGGGGCGGGTGATCCTGCAGACCTACAGCCCCGAGCACCCGGCCATCGTGCATGCCGTGGCCCAGGACTTCGAGGCCTTCGCCGAGGCCGAGCTGCCCTACCGCAAGGGCATGGCCTATCCGCCCTTCGCGGCCCTCTCGCTGTACCGCAGCGAGGGAGACACGCCGGCGGAGGCCCTGCAGCCGCTGCGGGCCCTGCGCCAGCGCCTGGAACGCCTGCCCGGCCTGAGGATCCTGGGGCCCCTGGAGGCCTCCGTGCCCCGGGTGAAGGACCGCTTCCGCATGCAGCTCCTGGTGAAGGCCGCCGGGCGGGCGGCGCTGGGCGAGGCGCTGCGCCTCGCGCCCCTCGCCCCGGGCGGGCCCGTGACCCTGGACCGGGACCCCTTGAACCTGGGTGTCTAAAAAGGGAACGGTGTCCCGGTTGTTGGGCTTCACTCTTTCCATGGTTTGGAGCTAAACGCTGTTTTGATTGCGCCAAGCATGGTCTTGGCCCCTGGCCAAAAGCGGCGCACCTTGATTCCATTCTTGGGGGAACCCATGCCACGAACGCGTGCATCCATGCGCGGCTTCACCTTGATCGAGCTGGTGGTGGTGCTCGCCATCGTCGGAATCCTGGCGGCGGCGGGGGCCTACTACCTCTCCGGGCGGCAGTCCGGCGGGGTGCGCTCGGTGATGGACGAGGTGGAGGGCGTGCTGGCCAGCGCCCAGAAGTCCACCGTGGTCATGTCCCGGGACGTCTTCCTCGCCAGCAATGGGGAGTGGATCTCGGGCACCCTCCTCCTGGATGGGCGGCCCCTCAAGGCCTCGGTCGTGACGCCCAGCAGCGCGGAGATGGCCGCGGGCAACGACGTTTCCCATGAAGGGCCCTCGAGCGAGTGCTTCCGCAGCCTGTATCCGCGGAACCGCGACCACGCCTCGGCGGCGGTGCTCACTTCCGCCCAGGAGGGCTGGTACGCCATCGCCCGGGGCACGGCGGCGGACCTGGCGGACGTGGACCCGGTCAGGTCCCAGCCGGACTTCGTGGCAGCACTCCAGAACCGCCTTTTCACGGGCGGCGACAACCACGTGATCGTGAACGGCCTGACGAAGCGCTTCGAGCGGGGCTTCTCCATCGTGGTAGTGGGGATCTCCGGCGGCAACCCCAGGCCGAAGGGCCCCGTGGGCGTGATCGTCGTGCCAGCGAACAGTTCCAGCATCTACAAGTTCTACAAGGCCGAGGGCGAGGACACCTGGAGGCGGCTATGAGCACCCCACGCCGGAAGAGGAGCCAGGCCGGCTTCAGCATGGTCGAGATGCTGATGGCGGCCTTCATCATGGGCATCGGCCTGCTGGGGCTCGCCATGCTCCAGACCATGGCGCTGCGCACCAACGTGGGCAGCCGCGCCCAGTCCACCGCCATCCTGCTGGCGGAGGGACTGCTGGACGACATCCAGACCAACGGGCGCGCCGCCAAACTCTGGACGCGCATGGGCAGCACCCCCCCGGGCGACCTGATGACCTTCTTCGGCGGGGCGGGCAGCACGAACCTGCAGTACAACTACGCGGGCCGACGCCTGCCGGATGCGGACGACCCCACGCCCTTCTACACCGTGGTGGTGGACCGGGTGGCGGCCGTGGCCCCGGCCGCCCAGATCGGCGGTCTGGCCGACTTCACCGTCACCGTGAGCTGGACGGAGGGCACCGGTCCCAGCGGGGCGGCGCTGACCCGCAACGTCGTACTCACCCGGAGGATCGGTTATGCGATCAACTAGCCCTTCCAGGAGCCGGGGCTTCTCCCTGGTCGAACTGCTGGTGGCCGTGCTCTTTACCGGCCTCCTCATGGCGGGCATGGCCACGGTCTTCAAGGCCAGCCTCGGCACCTTCGCCACCAGCTCCGAGATGCTCAGCAGCTCCCGGCGGAACCGCATGAGCCTGGACATGCTCTACGACGACCTGAACCAGGCGGGGGCGCTTCCCACCTCCCTGATGCTCTATCCCACGGTGGATCCCACGATCCCGCCCTTCATCATCCGCCCCAACCAGGCCTACACGGGCACGGACGTCACGAACCCCCTGACCGACGAGCTCTGCTTCTACTACGACGAGATCCTGCCCTTTGCCGGCACCCTGAACAAGGATGTGGACAGCACGGCCATGGGGACGATGGCCACGGGGGCAGAAGTCAACTTCCGGGACGATCAGGCCAGTCAGGTCCAGGCGGGGATGGTGATGATCAGCCGCGCCAACGCCGACTTCAAGCGCGTCATCGCGGGGGTGTCGGGGAGTTCTACCCTGCAGCTCACCTTTGCCGGCGCCAGCGAAGAGGTCGCCACGCCCGGCGCCTTCTCCATGGGCGGCAACGTGCGGCTTCTGAGCGGGACCGAGGTGCTGGTGGTGCGCCCGAAGCGCTATGCGCGCTACACCATCCAGGCGCGGAACCTGGACCCGGAGAATCCAGGCGTTGGCATACCCTGTCTGGTGCGCGAAGAGGTTGAGTACGGCCGCCCCTTCGACGCTGCCGAACCCAGCTACAGCACGGCACTGATCACCGAGAACGTCACGAAATTCAAGGTCTACCTGAGTGCCGACGGCGGCCGGACCTGGGCGGGCACGGGGGACCCCGGCCCCACCACCTGGGATGAGATCGCCGCTGGCCTGAACGCCCAGCTTGCCGCCGTGGGGCGCCCCGGCTACACGAACGTGAGCTCCGGGTCCTTCTGGTTCCGGGAGATCCCGGTGGTGGTGCGGGTGGACGTCACCACGCGCACGGTGCGCCAGCGCACGGAATACTCCGCCAATCCTGCCGCCGGCACGCCCGCCTACAAGGAACAGACGCAGAGCCTCGTGCTCGTCCCCCGCCACTTCGGCCTGCCCTACGGCCAGACCCTCACGGGCGCCTGATCCAAGGGCCAGGAGATCCGCCATGTCACGTTCCAACCATTCCTTCCAGAATTCCGAGCGGGGGGGCATCACCATCCTGGTGGTGCTCTCGCTCCTCGTCCTGCTCACCGTGGCCTCCGTGGCCATGTCCAAGAACGCCATCCGCGAGGTGATGATCGCCGGCACCGCACGGCAGGGCGCCGAGGCCCGCAGCGTGCCCGTCTCCGGCCTGGAGTGGTCCACCCTCTGGCTGGACGACGCAGACCCTGCGGGGGGCCGCCCCACGCCGGATTCCCAGGCCCAGGCCCTGAAGGATCTGGCGGCCACCATCTCGGACAATCCCGCCCTCTACGGTCACGCCCAGCCCCTTGGCTCCGCCGTCCAGGTGAGCTCGAACGCGGACGTGACCAAGTCCTTCGACCTGGCCTTGATGTACATGGGCACCGTGTCCACGCCGGGCTCCAGTACGTCGCCCCAGGATTCTCCCGGCGCCATCCCCGTCACGAACCTGGCGGCCTGGTCCGTGCGCTCCACGGGCCAGTTGGCCTACACGAGCGGTCCCACCTTCGTCCACACCCGCGAAGTCTGGTGCACGGCCCTGCCCAAGGGCGCCCTGGCTTCCCGCTGACCTTTCCGGAGAGGTGATCCATGTCCCTGATCCCGCGCCTCCGCACTGCCCTGGTCCTGCTGGCGCTTTCGAGCCTGCCGGCCCTGGCCCAGATCAACCCCAAGTGGTTCACGACCCAGTCCCCGGACTTCCTGAACCTGTACCAGCAGTCCACCTCCCAGACCATCAAGCCTGAGATCGTCACGGTGCTGGACTTCTCCGGGTCCATGAACGCGATCATGTACCATCGGAACTACGTCAATACGGACCTGAGCGACAGCAATCCCTCCCAGCGTGGCGGGCACATGACCTTCTCCCGGTCGGGCAATGGCTATTCCAGCTACACGGTGACGGGATCGGTCACCGCCGACGGAAGGACCTACGGACCCGGCAGCCTGGTCCGTCCGGATGGGACGCTGCTCACCGCCGCGCTGATCAATGCCAACTACCAGTGGCAGGGGTTCTCCGGGGAGCCCGGGAGCTATTCCAAGGACACCTCGTCCAATTCCACTTGGCCCTCCTACTACGTTCAGAACTGGGTGCGCAGCGCCTCCCACGTGCGCATCACGTACAACGGCCGCACGGTGGACATCCCCATTCCCTGGACGGCCCTGGACAGCTACTCCGTGCAGCCGAATCCCGCGCAGCGCGACACCCGCAAGATGTACAACACGTATCCGCTGAAGATGACCATCCAGGATCCCATCAGCTCCACGGAGGTGGAGGTGGATTCCTGCTACCGGCACGGCAACGTGATGATCTCGTCGGGTTCCCCAGACAGCTGCACGCTGGTCACGGATCCCCTGACCAGCGGGTACACCTGCACCTACCCCGGGCCCTACCTGCAGTGGATCTTCACGTCCGCTTCGGGCATCCCCGAGGCCACGCGGCCCGACGGCTATGCCTTCGCCAACGGGCTGCCCCAGCGCACCCGCATCCAGGCGGTGAAGGAGGCCTTGCTGCGCACCTGGATCAAATACTACGACAAGGTCTTCTGGGCCACCCGTGGTCTTCAGTCCACTGCGGGCTCCAGCGGCTACCGCGAGAATCAGGCGGGCACCTCCCTTTACACGGATACAAGGCGCGACGAGGCTTCAGCTGACCCCGTCTCGACGAACAACACGGTGACGGGTGCGGCCCAGCGCCAGTGGATGCTCATGAACTCCAACAGCCTTCAGGGCATGCAGGTCATCTCCCACCTCTTCGCCTCCGGGGGAACGCCCCTCACCTACGCCATGGGCAACGCCCTTGCGCAGTACAACGACCCGAACAGCGTCTTCAACGACGTGGAGGTGGCCTCAGGCACTTCGGATGACACCCCCAAGGAGTGCACCAAGCATTTCCTCATCGTGTTCACCGATGGGCAGCCCAACAGCGATGGTGGGGGCGGGAGCCTGAAAACGCCGTACCTCAAGGCAGACCTGACCGGAAGCTCGGATCTTGGCAACGCGGTGATCGCGGGCAACAAGAGCTCGATGAATCCCAACAATGCGGCCCAGTACTGGAGTATTTCCAATCTTGCGGCGGTGGCGGCCCACGGGGGCGACCAGATGAGCGCACCCGCCTACCCCAGTTCCGAATGGCCCTCCTGGGGGGGGACCGCCTGCCGCAACCTCCTTCCCTTCTGGATCACCCAGCGGGGTTCCGTGACTTTCACCAAGCCCCACCCCATCACCACCATGACCGTGGGGGTGAGCCTCGCGGGCAGCGTCACCGACACCAGCGGCGGCAAGCCGCGCATGTTCCGCGCGGCCGCCTTTGGTGATCCCGGTCGCAAGACCTGGGACCTGAAGGCCCTGAAGCCCTTCCAGCTCTCCGATCCCAACAACCCCGACAGCAAGCCGGACCCGAACAGCGTCTACTTCTTCGATGCGGCGGACCCGGCCACGCTGGTGAACTACCTGGACAAGGCCTTCAAGATCGCCACGGAGTCCCAGGCGGCGACCTCCACCACCGCCCCCGTGCTGCCCACCATGGGCGCGGGGCTCGGCACCCAGGTCTACATGGGCAAGTTCAAGCCGCCCCAGGATGGCGGTCCGACCTGGCCCGGGGACCTGATGATGTTCCCCACCCGCGAGGTGAACGGCGCCACCTTGATCGTGGATTCCGGCGGCAACGAGATCACGGACGCCCTCTCCAAGGACAACGCCCAGTGGTCGGCCGAGAAGATCCTGCAGGCCCGGGGATGGAAGAACCGCCTCATCTACACGCGCCTGCCCGCCACCACGCTCCTGCCGAATCCGGGGCTCACGGCCGTGCGCATGAATGGGAGCACCCCCGTGAACGACCCTGGCTTCCAGGCCATCAAGGGCCAGCTCCCCGGATCCGACGACGCCGCGAAGCTCGACGTCTGGTCCCAGTTCGTGGGCTCTGATGGCACGGGGCTGACCCGGGCGGACATCATGGGAGACATCATCAACAGCACCCCGGCGGTGCTTACCTACAGCACTCTTCCAAGCTCTGTGAGCAGTGCCAGCGGCACGCTTTCCGCCGCCTGGGGTGACGGCACGGGCAAGCGCTTCAGCATGATCTTCGTGGGGGACAACCAGGGCTTCCTGCACGCCTTCGGCGAGGTGGCCTGGGATGTGGCGGTGACCGACGCGAATGGCAAGTCCGTCAAGATCACGACGGGCGTGGCGGATGAATTGTGGGCCTTCGTGCCGACGGATCTGCTGCCCCACGTCGACTACTACCGTACGTCCGGGAACCCTCACCGCTACGCGGTGGACGGTTCTCCCACGGCCTACCTGCTGGACCGCCCCCAGGGCAGCACGGAGGTGACGGGCAACGGCAAGTACGACGTGGACGCCACCAACGAACTGGCCCTGGTGATCTTCGGCCTGGGCAAGGGCGGGCGCAGCTACTACGCCCTGGACGTGCGGGAGCCCGGGCTGCCGCGGATCTCCGAGAACGCGGGCAAGGGCTGGAGCCTCTGCCCGGACGAGGTGGCGAACTATCCGGCGGGACGCTTCCTGGCGGATGGCGACAAGATCAACGTCATCAAGAAGATGGGCTATTCCACGTCCATCCCCACGCCGGCGCGCATGCTCTACGGGGCCACGCCTGCGGTGAAGGACTTCATCTTCCTGGGGGCCGGCTACAGCGTGCCCGAGGTCGAGGCCGGCAATCCCACGGGCCTCGGGGCCGGCACCAAGCTGGGGCGCGGCATCGTGGCCATCGAGGCGGCCACGGGCAACATCGCCCGGGTGTGGGACTTCTCGAGCATCAGCGACATGGGCCCTGTGGCTGCGGGCGTCATCCCCTACGAGTTCGCGCAAGGGTCCGGGCTTCACTTCCGGGCCTACTTCAACGACTACTACGGTGGCCTGTGGGCTCTTGGGTCCGGGGGCGTGAGCACCGACACCCTGACCCTGGGCTTCCGCACGGATTCGCCGCGGCTGGAGAAGTGGGCCGCCACGCCCCGCTGCTGCTTCAAGCAGGCCAAGAACAACGGCCTGGTGAGCACCTGGCCCGTGCCCTTCAGCCTGCCCAGTGCCATGCCGGCGCGCACCGCGACGCCCAAGGTGAGCCCCGCCGCGGTGGGCATTGCCTGGGTCACGGGCGACCGAATGAATCCGCTCGACTTCTTCTACACGACCACCAACCTCAAGCCGACCCAGCATCGCCTGAACATCTTCTTCGACCGCCAGGATAGCAACCTGCTGGGCCTGGACGGGAGCGGCGCCAACGACGGCCACATGGCGGACTTCACGAGCCAGACGGATCCCAACGCCTCGGCCCTCGATCCGACGAACAGCGCCTACTACCTGAAGAGCAAGCACGGCTACTTCCTCAACTTCACGTCGGCGGGCGGGGGCTTCACCACCAAGGGCATCACGCCGCCCCAGCTCCTGGCTGGCACGCTCTTCTTCAGCTCCTTTATTCCCACAGGGGCCGATCCCTGCGCCGGGGGCACGGGCAAGACCTACAGCTACCGCGTCTGCGACGTGATGCGGCCGGTCTTCTCGAACGCGGATGCCAGCTCCGCCACCTCGGTGAACGGCTGCAAGTCCGGGCGCACCATGATCTGGACGGGCGTGGCGAGCCGCTTCGCGGCCCGCAGCCCCGTGAGCGTGATCCAGGCCGGCGTGAACCCCCAGTCCACCTCCGGGGATTCCGGCACAGGCTCTTCCGGCTCGGATACCGCCGCCCTGAAGGTGAAGTCCACCAGCGGGAGCAATACGCACCTCTTCCTGCGCCCCAGAGTCTGGCGCACCGTCCGGTAGCGTTCTGTTGTTCCGGCGCCCCCCGCCGCCTTCCGCCCGGGGGGCGGCGCGCTATGCGGGGGTTTGAAGGGGG
>CAXYVC010000091.1:0-11193 GCA_964292295.1 uncultured bacterium | reverse complement strand
AGCGGACGTGGGCCAGGCTCGGTCTGGACCGAACTGCGAGGGGCGATGCGGGTCGTGCAGGGCGCATGCGCCCGAAGCGGGGACCCGCACGACCCGAGCGTCGCGAGCCGCAAGCGCTCGAAGGACGGCTCTGGCAGAGCCCTTCTGTCGAGCCCAAACGCAAAATCCGGGATGAACCCAGAAGGTTCCTCCCGCCTCACCGGGCCAGGATCCCCAGGTATCCCGCCCACAGGGCCGGGCCGTAGAAGACGATCAGCGGCGCAGCCAGCGCCAGGGCGCATCCGAAGGGCAGCATGCGGGTCATCAGCCCCCGCCGGGCCCGCGCCCAGTAGGCCCCCCGGGTGGGGTGGCCGAAGGCCCGCAGGGTGCGCTTCACCCGCGGGAGCTCCGCGGCCATGGCCGCCAGGGCCAGGGGAATGCCCAGCACCACGCCCAGGAAGGCGCCCACGAAGAGCATGCCCAGCATGGCCTGCCAGCCCCAGAAGGCCCCCAGCCAGGCGAGCATCTTGAAGTCGCCCATGCCCAGGCCATCCCGGCCCCGGAGCAGGCGATAGGCCCCGTTGAAGGCCCAGGGGAGGCCGTAGCCCAGGACGAGGCCCAGGAGGCTGTCCAGCCAGGTGACCGGCGCGTGGCCGATCGGCGTTCAGGCGGGCGCCGCCTGGAGAAGGTTTCCGAAGGTGTCCACCACGGCCATGTCCGAAAGCCCCGCCAACACGATGCGGGTGGTGGCCTCCGGCCACAGGAGCTGGGGCACCGTGAAGAGCAGGCCCAGGGCCATGAGGGGGAACTGGAGCGCATCCGGCAGGATGAAGGCCGTGAAGTCGGTGAAGAAGAGCACGATCAGCGCATAGCCGCAGAGGACGCCCTTCAGCCAGACGAGCGTCCCGAAGGGGAGGACCCAGGGCGAAGCCGCCAGCAGCAGGCCCGCCAGCAGCTCCACCAGCGGATAGCGGAAGGGGATGCGCCAGCCGCAGTCCGCGCAGCGCCCCCGCAGCCAGAGCCAACCCAGAAGCGGCACGTTGTGGTACCAGCGGATGCGCGCCTGGCAGTTCGGGCAGTGGCTGGGGGTCTTCACCACGTCGCGGTCCGCCGCCTCCTCCTGGGGCAGCCGGTGGATGAGCACGTTCCCGAAGGAGCCCAGCACCAGCCCGAAGGGGAAGAGCAGGAGCGACAGGAGGAGGGGCGGCAGGTCGACGTGGGACATGTTCGAAGCATAGCGGCAGGCCATGGCAGGATGGAGCCAGGAGCCCGCCCATGACCCGCCTGCCCCTCCTGGCCCTCGCCGCCCTGCTTGCCGCTTCGCCTCTCGCCGCCCAGAAGAGGCCCGTCCGCAAGGCCCCGAAGCCGAAGCCCGCCGCGGCGGCCACTCCGGCGCCCGAAACGGCCCCGAAGCCCGCGCCCGAGCCGCCCCCCGCCCCGAAGCCCAAGCCGCGGGTGCGCCTGGACACGAGCTACGGCCCCGTGGTGGTGGAACTGGAGCCCGACGTGGCCCCCGGCACCGTGGCCAACTTCCTGCGCTACGTGCAGGAGGGCCACTACCCCGGCACCATCTTCCACCGCGTGATTCCGGACTTCATGGTGCAGGGCGGCGGCTACACCGAGGACCTCCAGGAGAAGCCCCGCCACCCGGGCATCCGCAACGAAGCGCGGGAGGCCGCCAAGGCCGGCCTGAAGAACGTGCGGGGCACCATCGCCATGGCCCGCACGGAGGATCCCCACAGCGCCAGCAGCGAGTTCTACATCAACCTGGTGGACAACCCCCGTCTGGACCCCGGCGGCGCGAGCGCCGACGGCTACTGCGCCTTCGGCCGCGTGGTGGAGGGCATGGAGGCGGTGGACCGCATCGCCAAGGTCCGCACCGTCTGGCGCAAGGGCATGCAGGACGTGCCGGACTACGCCGTGCGCCTGAAGGGCGCCACCCTGCTGTCCGCCGCGAAGTAGTAGGCGCCCCCCTCGCCCGTACCGGGGCTGGCCCAAGGGCCGGCCCGGATGGGATCATGAAGCCAGGATCGATTCGAGGAGCACCTGAACCATGGCCAACTTCGACCTCATCGTCATCGGCAGCGGCCCCGGCGGCTACATCGCCGCCATCCGGGGCGCCCAGCTCGGCCTCTCCACGGCCCTCGTGGAGAAGGACCCAGGCGGCCTCGGCGGCACCTGCCTGCGGCGGGGCTGCATTCCCGCCAAGACCTGGCTGGAGACGGCCCACCGCATCGAGCAGATGAAGAGCCTGCCCGAGTACGGCATCGCGGGCGTCGACGTGGCGGGCCTCCGCGCGGACCTGGACGCCATCGTGAAGCGCAAGAACCGCATCGTCCTGAAGAACGGCAAGGGCATCGAGTTCCTCATGAAGAAGAACAAGGTGACCGTGCTGAAGGGCGCCGGGAAGCTGCTCGGCGGCGGGCGCGTGGAGGTGGCCTCCGAGGCCGGCGCCGAGGTGCACGAGGCGAAGCGCGTCATCCTCGCCACGGGCAGCGTGCCCCGGGCGATCCCCGGGCTGGAGGCCGACGGCGTGCGGGTGCTGAGCAGCGACCACCTGCTGGACCTCGACCGGCTGCCCGAGCACCTGGTGATCCTGGGCGCCGGCGCCATCGGCGTGGAGTTCGCCAGCGCCTTCGGCCGCCTGGGTTCGAAGATCACCCTGGTGGAGCTGATGGACCGCCTGCTGCCCATCGAGGACGCCGCCGTGGGCGAGGAACTGGCCAAGGTGCTCACCCGCCAGTACAAGATGGACGTCCGCACCTCCACGAAGATCGCGTCCATCGAGCGCCACGCGGACAAGGTGGTGTGCCACCTGGAGGGCGCGAAGCCCGGCGTGGTCGAGGGCAGCCACCTCCTGGTGGCCGTGGGCCGCGGCCCCGTCACCGAGGGCGTGGGACTGGAGGCCACGAAGGCCGTGGTGGAGCGGGGCTTCGTGCAGGTGGACGCCTTCATGCGCACGGGGGAGGAGGGCCTCTACGCCATCGGCGACATCGTGCGCACGCCCATGCTCGCCCACGTGGCCTCCGACGAGGGCATCGTGGCCGCGGAGCACGCCGCGAAGAGCCTGGGTGTGGAGGTGGAGCCCCACCCCGTGGACTACAGCCTCATCCCCAGCTGCACCTACTGCGACCCCGAGGTGGGCTGCCTGGGCCTCAGCGAGGCCGCCGCCCGGGAGCAGGGCCACGACGTGCAGGTGGGCAGCTTCCCCTTCATGCCCCTGGCCAAGGCCAACATCGTGGGCGAGCCCCACGGCTTCCTGAAGATCGTGAGCGACAAGAAGGACGGACGCATCCTGGGCATCCACATCCTCGGTCCGAAGGCCACGGAGCTCATCAGCAGCAGCGTGGCGCTGCTGGGCGGGCGCTTCACCGTGGACCAGCTGATCCACACCATGTATCCGCACCCCACCCTGAACGAGGCCTTCCCCGAGGCCGCCCGCGCCACCTACGGCCGCGCCCTGAACATGTAGGAGCCCCAGATGACCGAGCTCAACCGCGCCGGGATGGTGGAGGAAGGCCCCCTGTCGGGCTGGTGGATCAAGATCCAGGAGATCGAGCTGCCCAAGGGCTTCCTCGTGTCCCGCGCCCGCAACGCCGAGATGGACCAGACCCTGATCCTCGACGGCATCTTCCCCACCCGCGCGGCGCTGGAGGCCTTCCTGAAGGAGCAGGCGCCGCGGGTGGCCTGGCAGTAGGGGCGGGCTCTAGCCCTGCAGGAAGACCTGGTCCAGCATCTGGGCCAGGTCTTCGTCCAGTTCGTAGGGCTTCACCACCAGCTGGGAGGCCCCCGCCTGGATGGCGGCGAGCACCACCGGCTGGGAGACGTCCTCCGCCGCAAGCACCGTGGGCGGCAGGGCCTGCAGACTGCCTTCCAGGTCGTGCAGCAGCGCGATGGACGCCTGCACGGGAAGGCCGCCGTCCAGGAAGAGCAGCCCCACGTTGGGCTGCTGGAGGCACGTGCGCAGGTGGTCAAGGCCCGCGGCGATCATGATGCGCGCGTAGCCGCGCTCCAGCAGGAAGCTGCGCATCCTCCCGCCCTGGTCCAGGTCCGCCGGCAGGAGCACCACGGCGCGGCTGCGCTTCTTGAAGCGGGCGAGCCCGGCCTCGGGGTTCTCCTCCGGGGCGACCGCCGCCTCGGGCGCGGGATCCGGCACGGGTTCGGAGGGCGCGACCTGGGAAGCGGCGGGGGCCGGGGAAGGTTCCGATGCGGCGGGCGCGGCCTCCGCCCGGGGCTGGACGGGTTCAGGCCGCCGGGGCGCCGCGGGGGCCTCCTCCACCACGGGCCGGCGCCGGCTGCGGGCGGGCAGCGACGTGGCCAGGCTTCCCGCCCGGCTGGAGATCATGCCCTTCACGGCCCCGGGCAGGCTGCTGTCCAGCTCCAGCCCCAGGAAGAGCCCCGCGCTGCTGCTCTCCACGTAGACCACCTTCCCCGCGGTCTCCACCACGGCGGGACAGCGGGGCAGCTTGCTGAGCTTCAGCACCATGAAGACGTGGCCGGGTTTCACGAGCACCGACCCCAGGGGCAGCTTGCCCTGGTCCTTGATGTTCATGGCGCGCTCCACGCGCACCCGCAGGCCCCGCTCCGAGAGGTTCTCGACGAGGCCCGTGATGCCGACGCCCTCGAAGAGGCTGCTCAGGCCCGTAAGGGTCGCCCCCTCCTTGAGGTTCAGGCGGGCGCGGGCCTGCTTCCGGCGCTCGCGCAACTCCAGCGCCCCGGGAATCTCCACCACCACCGATCCCGGGCGCACCTCCACCAGGCGCGTGGCGGCGGCGAGGCGCAGCCCCTCGAAGAGGAAGCCCAGCTCCAGTTTGGCGCCCTTCTCGGCGAGGAAGGGCCCCGCCAGCTGGAAGGACAGGGTGCCCGCCTCCTCGTCGATGCCCGCCAGGGTGGTGGCGTATTCCGCCTTGCGCCCGTCCACGAGCGTGAAGGGGCAGCGCACGCGCTGGGCGTCCTCCAAGTAGGCCATCACCTGCTCGGGGATGGCGCCGTCCTTCCTGTCCTTGCCGAATCCGAAGAGAGCCATGGTGGTTTCTGAGTCTACCGGCATCCATCGGGGAAGGCCCGTCCTGTCTTGAGAAGCGGGCGGCATGCGCTACCCTCGTGGCATGGCCCGATCCCGCCCCCGCTGCTTCCTCCTCGCCCGGCAGGGCCCCCAGGACGACGCGGCGGACATCGCGGAGCACCTGCGGGAGCTGGCCGAACTGGCCCGCGCTTGCGACCTGGAACCCGTGGGCGCCGAGGTGCTGCGCCGCCCCCTCGTGGAGGGGCGCACCTTCTACGGCAAGGGCCAGCTGGAGGCCGCCTGCGACGCCGCCAAGCGCGGCGGGGCCACGCTGCTGCTCTGCGACGACGAGCTCTCCGGCAGCCAGGTGCGCAACATCGAGAAGGCCACGGGCATGGAGGCCCTGGACCGCACGGGGCTGATCCTCGCCATCTTCGAGCGGCGCGCGCGCACCCGCGAGGCCCGGGCCCAGGTGGAGCTGGCCCGCTGCGAATACGAGCTTCCGCGCCTGAAGGGCGCCTGGACCCACCTGGAGCGCCAGGGGGGCGGCGTGGGCCTGCGCGGCGGCCCCGGCGAAACCCAGATCGAGGTGGACCGCCGCATCACGCGCACCCGCATCAGCCAGCTCAAGAAGGAGCTGGGCCACCTGGAGCGCGTGCGGGAGACGCAGCGCCAAGGCCGGGAGCCGGGCATGCCCCGGGTGGCCCTGGTGGGCTACACCAACGCCGGCAAGACCAGCCTGCTGAAGGCCCTCACGGGCGAAGGCGAGCCCAAGGACATGCTCTTCGCCACCCTCGACACCACCACCCGCCGCGCCTGGCTGGGGCAGGATCCCGACACCGGGGAGCCGCGCCAGGCCCTGGTCTCCGACACGGTGGGCTTCATCCGCCGCCTGCCCCACCAGCTGGTGGCCGCCTTCCGCAGCACCCTCGGCGAGGTGCGCACCGCGGACGCCCTGCTCGTGGTGGCGGACGCCGCCCACCCGGAGCTGGAGGAGCACCTGAAGGTGGTGGGCGAGACCCTGCGCGAGATCGGCTGCGGCGAGCATCCGCGCCTGCTGGTGCTGAACCAGGCGGACCGCCTCACGCGGCCCCGCCGCCTGGACCTCAAGCGCAGGCATCCCGGTGCCGCCTTCAGCTGCGCCCTCGAGAAGCAGGGCCTCGACGAGGTGCGCGCCTGGCTGCTGGACCTGATCCCCGGCCCCCCGAAGCCCCGGGAGCTGGAGGACTGGGAGAAGCCTGCGGCCGCGGACTGAGCCCATGCGCCTCTGGAGCCTGCACCCCTCCTACCTGGACCGCCGCGGCCTCGTGGCCCTCTGGCGGGAGGCCCTCCTGGCCCAGGCGGTGCTTCGGGGACTCACCCGGGGCTACACGCGGCATCCCCAGCTGGACCGCTTCCGGGCGGCCCCCTCCCCCGTGGGCGCCCTGGCGGCCTATCTGCGCGCCGTGCAGGCCGAGGCGAGCTGGCGGGGCTATGCCTTCGACGCGGGCCGGATCGCAGGGGCGGAGGAGAGCGCAGCCGCATGCCTGGACGTCTCCTCGGGCCAGCTCGCCTACGAGTGGGAACACCTCCGGCGCAAGCTCGCGGCCCGCGACCCGGCATGGCTGGGGCGCCTCGGCGACCCCCATCCCTTGAGGCCCCATCCCCTGTTCCGCACCGTTCCCGGCGGCATCGCGCCCTGGGAAGTGCTTCCGCGCTAGCCCCGGACGATGCGATGGCGGCCAGGCCGTTCGCGGAGCATACGCCGTGGAGCGGTGTCGGGCCAAGGGGGCCATAGGCCCCCTTGGGACCGAGCCCCTCGCTTGGTTCAAGCGCCAAGTCCGGGCTGAAGGCTTACGCGGCGGCCTTCTCCCTGGGCAGGAAGGGCAGCCCCCCGGCCAGGGCCAGGGCGAGCAGAAGGCGCAGCCCCAGCATCTGGCGGAAGAGGCCCTGGACCTTCGTGCCGGCGGCCTCCGATCCCAGCGCGGCGAGGCGCGGCACCAGGATGAAGGCGCTGGCGAAGCACATCAGCAGGGCCGCCAGCAGCGCCGCGCTCCAGAGGCGCTGGGGGCCGACGCCCTCGGCATCCCCGATCTCCGCCAGGAGGCGGGGCAGCCAGGCGCAGGCGCCTGCGCCCCCGGAGGCGAACCACGCGGCGGGATCTAGAGGGGGGGCGGGCGGCAACCGCCGAGCCAAGAATGATCATCGGCAGCGGCAGCGTGGCGGGGGGGCAGCGGGGCGCGCGCGCCCGCGCCGCCGAAGGCGAACCACGCGGCGAGATCCAGACGGCGGGCGGCCGACAGCGCCGCCTCCCCGGGCACCAGCCATGCGAAGCCCAGCCCCATCCCCGTCCACAGGAGGAGCAGGGCCACGGCAGTGGCGTCCAGGCGCTGAAGGGTGCGCCCCGTCATCTCAGTAGGTCCACTCGTTGTAGGGCAGCCCGTTGGAGCCCACGTCCGTACTGCCGCTGCGGATGCGCCAGATGCCCAGCTCCGCCTCCGGGTTGTCCGGATCCGGCGTCTCCAGCTCGTGCTGCCAGGTGTCCCGGCTGTTGGTCATGGGATCCACCGGGATCTCCCGCAGGTAGTTGCCCCGCAGCACCTCCAGGGTGGCGGGGTACTTGCCGCGGTCGGCGCGGTACTGCTCCAGCGCGTGGTTGAGCTGGTACAGGTCCTCCCGGAGCACGGCCTCCTTCGAGCGGGTCACGTGGCTGCGGTAGCCCACGATCCCCACCGTGGCCAGGAGGGCCAGGATGGTCATCGCGGTGACCAGTTCGATCAGGGTGAAACCGCGCGTCCGGGAGGGCATGGGAGGTCAGGTGAGGCTCGTGTCGGCCACCTTCTCCTTGGTGTAGAACTCGAAGATGTCGCCTTCCTGAAGGTCGTCGTAGCCGTCGATGCCGATGCCGCACTCGTAGCCCGACTTCACCTCGTTGACGTCATCCTTGAAGCGGCGAAGGCTCTTGAGGCCGCCCTCGAAGAGCACCTCGTCCTTGCGCTTCACGCGGACCAGGAAGGAGCGCTTCACGATGCCGTCCTGGATGTAGGAGCCGGCCACGGCGTTCTTCTGCACCTTGAAGACCATGCGGACCTCCGCGTGGCCCTGCACCACCTCCTTGTCCACGGGGGAGAGCAGGCCCACCATGGCGCCGGTGACCTCCTCCGTGACCTTGTAGATGATGTCGTGGAAGCGGATGTCGATGCCCTCCTCCTGGGCCAGCTCCTCGGTCTTGCGCTCCGCCTTCACCGCGAAGGCGATGATGGTGGCGCCGGAGGCCTGGGCCAGGAGCACGTCGTTCTCGGTGACGGTGCCCACGGCCGCGTGGATGATGCGCACGCGCACCTTCTCGGTGCTGAGCTTCTCGAGGCTGCCCACCAGGGACTCCACGGAACCCTGGGTGTCGGCCTTGAGGATGAGGGGCAGCTCCTTGATCTCGCCCTCCTTCAGCGTGCTGAAGAGGTTGTCGAGGGTCACGCGGTTCTTGGCCTGGGCTGCGGTGCGGGCCTTCTCCTGGCGGAAGCTCACGATCTGGCGGCCCTTGCCCTCGTCCTCCACCACCTGGAAGGTGTCACCGGCGGTGGGCACCTCCTCGAAGCCGAGGATCTGCACCGCCGTGGAGGGACCGACCTCGGTCACGCGGTTGCCCCGGTCGTCGAACATCGCGCGCACGCGGCCCATGGTGGCGCCGGCCACGAAGATCTCGCCCGCCCGGAGGGTGCCGGACTGCACCAGCACCGTGGCCACGGGACCGCGACCGCGGTCCAGCTTGGCCTCAAGGATGCTGCCGGCCGCCGGACAGTCGTAGACGGCCTTCAGGTCCTTGAGGTCTGCCACGAGCAGGACGGTCTCCAGCAGTTCGTCGAGGCCGACCTTGGTCTTGGCCGAGACCTGCACGCTGGGCACGTCGCCGCCGTAGGTCTCCGTCTGCACCCCGTGCTGGAGCAGCATCTGCTGCACCCGGTCCGCGTCGGCCTGGGGCTTGTCGATCTTGTTGATGGCCACGACCATCGGCACGTCGGCGGCCTTGGTGTGGTTGATGGCCTCGATGGTCTGGGGCATCACGCCGTCGTCGGCCGCCACCACCAGGACCACGATGTCCGTGACCTTGGCGCCGCGGGCGCGCATCTTCGTGAAGGCCTCGTGGCCCGGCGTGTCGATGAAGACCACCTGGCGCGGTTCGCCGGTGTTGGGGTCCTTCACGTCCACGTGGTAGGCGCCGATGGCCTGGGTGATGCCACCCGCTTCGCCTGCGGCCACCTTGGAGGCGCGCACCGCGTCGAGCAGCGAAGTCTTGCCGTGGTCCACGTGGCCCATGATGGTGACCACGGGCGGCCGGGGCAGCTTGTCGCCCTGGGCCTCGCCGGCCACCTCCTCGGCGTGCATCTGCACGTCCTCTTCGAAGGACACGATGTCGGCCAGGTAGCCGAACTCGCGGGCGATCTCCTTGGCGAGGTCGGGATCCAGCGGCTGGTTGATGGTGGCGAAGATGCCGCGGTGCAGCAGCTTGGCCATCACGTCCTTCGCAGGCCGGTTGCACTTCTCGGCCAGCTCCTTCACCGAGACGCCCTCAGAGAGCATCACGATGCCGACCTCGTCCTCCACGAACTCCGTGGCGATCATCTGGGCGCGGCTGCGGGGCTGGCGCAGGCGCTGGGCGAGCTCCTCCTGCTCCGTGCGCTCGTGCTTGCCCTTCTTCTTGTTGCCGCCGCTGCTGCGGGCCGGCCCCTTGGAGGCGCCGGGATCGATGGGACCCGTGGAGGGACCGCCCATGCCCGGGCGACCAGGACCACCGGGGCGACCAGGACCACCGGGACGGCCAGGACCACCGGGACGGCCAGGACCGCCGGGACGGCCAGGACCGCCGCCAGGGCGACCGGGACCTCCGGGACGACCGGGGCCGCCGCCGGGACGGCCGGGACCGCCGGCGCGGGGGCCCGCGGGCCGGGGCTGGGGAAGCTGGATGTAGCGTGCGGGCTCCTGCGACCTGGGCGGAGGCGGGGGCGTGTCGCTCATGGTGATGCGGGTGAAGCCCTGCTCGGGCTGGAGCTGGCTGATGCTCGGCAGCGCGCTGAAGCGGCTCGACTTCGCGGGCGACTGGCCCGGCTCGTGCTTCACCACCGCACCCTTGCCCGTGTTGCTGGCCATGGGCAGGATCGCCTTCTCGGGCTGGGGCTGGCCGGAGCGCGCCACGTTCGCGGGGGGCTGCCCCGGACGCTGGACCACGGCCTTGGCGCCCTCGGGGCGGCGCTGCGGGGCCTGGGGGAGCTGGATGTAGCGCGCGGGTTCCTGGGGCTTCGGCGCGGGCGCCTGCTCCTGGGAGATGCGCAGGCGGCTGAAACCCTGGGCGGCGGGCTGCGCCGCGGGCGGAACGGTCTCGGCCTTCGATTCGGCCTTCGGCTCGGACGCCGCAGGGGATGCCTCGGGCATCGATTCCGCGGTGGCGGGCTCGGGCCGCGTCTCCGGCGCCTTCTTCAGGAGCACCGGCGCGGGGCGGGAGGGGGCGGGGGCGGCTTCCACGGGGGCTTCGGCCCTGGGGGCCTCCACCCGTCCTTCGGGCTGCTCGGCCTTTTGTGCGTTCTCAGCACTCGGCTTGGCCGCGGCGGGGCGGGGCTCGTGGGGAGCCTTGACCACCTTCACGGGGGCGTTGGGCTTGTGCGCCCCGAGAGGCTTCTCGGGCTTTTCCCCCTCCGCGCCGCCGCCTCGGAAGGCGCCGCGCAGCATGGCGACCTGATCGTCGCTCAGGTTCGAGCTGTGGCTCTTCCCCTGGATGCCCAGCCGCTTCTCGAGCATCTCGAGAACGTCGTGGTTGGACACGCCCATTTCCTTGGCGAACTGGTTGATTCGGGTCATGAAGCGAGAATCCTCTTGGGTGGATGAGGGCGAGACCATGGGGTGTCTTTCAGCCTACTCTCCGAAGTGCGCGTGCACCGCGTCGATGATCCGGATGGCCAGATCCTGGTCGACGCCCGGAACGACCTGCAACTGATCCACCGTCACAGTGTACAGGGATTTGGCGTCGGGGTAGCCGGCATCCGCGAGGGCCTGGGCCAGCTCCGGGCTCAGGCCGTCCACGGCACCGAGCTCTCCCAGCAGGGCGGAGGCGGTCGCGGCGGGGGCTTCGGCCTCAGCCGCCGGCGCCTCGGGAAGGGCCAGACCCATGGCGGCCTCGGCCTCCCGGCGCGTGTCCATTTCGCTGCGCACGTCGATGTTCCAGCCCGTGGGCTTGGGGG
>CAXYVC010000090.1:0-11218 GCA_964292295.1 uncultured bacterium | reverse complement strand
GCGGCCGCGGCCCTGTACGGCCGGGTGCTCGACCTGGTCCCCCGGAGCGCCGAGGCCCACCTGCGCCCCTCCGAGGCGCACAGGGAGGCAGGCGACCTGGACGGAGTCGTGGTCCCCCTCCGGCTCGCCACGGAGCTGGCCCCCCGCAGCGCGGAGGCATGGGCCCACCTGGGCACCCTCCAGCACGCCCGCGGCCGCGGGAAGGAGGATGCCCGCCCCCTGGCCAAGCAGGCCCTGGAGCGCGCCGGCCGCCTCCTTCCGGGGGACCCCGAGCTGTGGACGCGCCTCGCGGAGGTCTGCGAGACCCTGAAGGACGAGCCCGGCGCGCTGAACGCCTGGCTGCGGGTGGGCCGCATGCGCCCGCCCTTCAGCTTCCAGGGGCGCGCCCTGGCGGACGTGGCCTTCGAGCGCGCCGCCTATCTGGCCTTCACCCTGGGACGCTACGAAGCCAGGCGCGAGGCGGTGATGGCCCTGGGGGAGCGCCCCGCGCCGGATGCACGCCAGCTCCGCCTGCTGGAGGAACTGGCGCGCTACCAGGTGGAGCAGGGCTACCTGGGGCACGCCGAGGAGTCCTTCCGCCTGCTGGGCCGCCACCTTCCCAAGGAAGCGGCGGTCTGGGAGAACGTCTCCCTCATCCAGATCCGCACCGGTCGCTTCGCGGACGCGCTCCAGAGCCTCGACAAGGCCCGGGAGCTGCGCGCCTCCCCCCAGGTCGCCTACCAGCGCGCCCTGGCCCTGATGAACCTGGGGCGCCTCGGGGAAGCCGAGCCCGCGTTGCGGGAACTCCTCCAGTCCCCCGCGAGCCCGGAGATCCGCACCAACGCGCGCGGCCTGCTGGGCGCCGCGCTGCTGCTCCTGGACCGCAACACCGACCTGCTGGCTCTCCTGGCGGACTGGCCGGCGGACACGAGCCCGGAGCTGTCGGCCCTCAAGGCCCAGGCCCTCCTGCGCCAGGAGGCCTTCCGGGAGGCCCGCGCGGTGCTGCGCCAGGGCATGGCCCGATGGCCGGAGCGCGGCATCTTCCAGCTCGCTCGCACCCTGCCGCCCGACCGCTTCGAGGAGGGGATCTTCGCGAAGAAGGCCTCCCGCCAGGCCCTCCGCCAGCTGGACCTGGAATCCACCGCAGCCCTGTGGGCCGACTTCCGCCGCTGGGACCGCTGCCTCCAGACGGTGCAGGAGGCCCGCCGCGCGGCGCCCCTGCGGGATGCGGAGCTGCTGCTGCTGGAAGCCAACGCCCTCCAGGAGCTGGGACGGGTTCCCGAGGCCCTGGCGGTGCTCCGGGAGGGCCAGCGCCTGAAGCCCGGGCACGCCACCCTCCAGAACAACCTGGGGTACCTGCTGGTGGAGCAGGGGCTGGACCTGCAGGAGGGCGCCCGCCTCATCGAGGCGGCCCTGAAGCAGGAGCCCAAGAACGGCCAGACCATGGACTCCTGGGGCTGGGCCCTCTTCAAGCTGGGGCGTACCGCCGAGGCGGAGAAGGCCCTCCGCGAGGCCGCGGAACTCGCGCCCTTCAGCCCGGAGATCCGCGCGCACCTGGGGGAGGCCCTGCTGAAGCTGGAGCGCCTCGAGGACGCACTGGCCCAGTGGGAGCGCGCCCTCGCCTACGCCTTCCCCGGACGGGATCGCCTGGAACAGCGCGCCCGGGAACTGCGCGTGCGGATCGCCCGCGCCCAGGGCGGCCTCGATCCGGTCCCCGAGGCCGACGCCGGCGACGATGCGCCGCACGGCGAGCCCGAAGGCGCCGAGGACCCCGGGGAAGAGGAAGAAGAGGACGACTGACATGCTGCTGATCCCGCCTCCCCCGCCGGCCCAGGTGCTTCCCGCCCCCGCCCCGGAGCCGCTCCGGGCCCAGTACGCCTGGGGCTACGCAGGGGCGGACGGCGAAGGCAAGGGCACCCTGGGAATCAGCCTCCCGCCCGCATCCGGGAGCCTCGTGCTCGAGCTCCACGGCCTGGGCGAGCGCCTGATGCTCCTCCAGGGCAGCACTGCCAGCGGCTACCGCCTCCAGATCCCCCGCCGCCAGGTGGACCGCCACAGCCCGGGACTCGCGGGCCTGCCCCTGCCCTTCCTGCCCGAAGCCGGCACGGTGGAGGCGCTCTTCCATCTCCTCACCGAGGGGAAGGGCCCCGGCGTGACGGTCACGAAGCGGGACGCCCTCGGCCCGGTGAAGCTCCGCTATGCGGGACGGGACGACCAGGGCAAGGAGCTGCTCGTGTGGCTCACGCGCACCCGCTGGGAGCGCGGAGAAGCCACGAGGTAGAAGGAACGCCCTTCGCGTCCTCAGCCCCCCAGCATCTCCCCCAGGCGGCGGTTGAGCTCCCGCAGGGTGAAGGGCTTCTGCAGGAAGGCGAGGCCCTCCATATCCGCCCCGTGGAACTGCACCGCCGCATCGGTGTAGCCGGACATGATGATCACCTTCAGGTCTGGACGGCTTGCGGACAGTTCCGCCGCCAGGGCATCCCCGCGGCCGTTGGGCATGATCATGTCCGTGAGGAGCAGGTCGATGCCGCCGTCGTGGGTGACCGCCAGACGCCGTGCCTCGGGGGGATCGCCCGCGGCGAGAACCCGGTAGCCCCATCCGTCCAGGGCCTGCACCACCAGCTCCCGGATGCCCGCCTCGTCCTCCACCACCAGCACCGTGCCCCTCCCCGCCCGCAGCGCCTGGGGCGCCGCCTCCGCGAGAACGGCATCCGCGAGCACCGCATCCGCGCGGGGGAGGTAGATCCGGAACTGGGTGCCCAGGCCCGGCTCGCTGTACACCCAGATCTGGCCCCCGCTCTGCTTGACGATGCCGTACACGGTGGCCAGGCCGAGCCCCGTGCCCTTGCCCGCCTCCTTCGTGGTGAAGAAGGGCTCGAAGATGCGCGCGAGGGTGGCGCGGTCCATGCCGCAGCCCGTGTCCCCCACCGCCAGCACCACGTAAGAGCCCGGCTCCAGCTCCCCGCTGCGCACCCGCTCGTGGGCGGCATCCAGCTCCGCCGTCTGGGTCTCCAGGAAGAGCCGCCCTCCCTCGGGCATCGCATCCCGTGCGTTGATGGCGAGGTTCAGCACCACCTGGGTGAGCTGGCCCGGATCCGCATGCACGGGCGGAAGCCCCTCGGCGTAGCGCGTCTCCAGGAGGATGTGCTCGCCGATGAGGCGGCGCAGCATCTTCTCGGCCTCGGTCTGCACCTCGTTCAGGGAGACGAGGCGGGGCTGGAGCACCTGCTTGCGTCCGAAGACCAGGAGCTGGCGCGTGAGGTCCTGGGCGCGCCGGGCCGCCAGCAGGATCTCCTCCAGCGCGGGAGGAACCGCGCCCCCCACCTCCAGGCGCTCGCGCAGGAGCTCGCCCTGGAGGGTGATCACGGTGAGCAGGTTGTTGAAATCGTGGGCCACGCCGCCCGCGAGCTGACCGATGGCCTCCATTTTCTGGGACTGGGTGAGCTGGGCCTGGAGGCGCTGGCGCTCCGCCTCGGCCTGCTTCTGCTCGCTCACGTCCACGTCCACCCCCAGGATGCCGCGGACCCTGCCCCCCTCCAGGATCGGCGCCAGCAGCCCCAGCACGTGGCGGAGCTCCTTGCCTTCCGGGTAGGCCTCCTCGTAGCCCACCGTCCCCCCCCCCAGGGCCCGGCCGGCGCGGCCTTCCCAGACCACCCGGAGCTCCGGGAGCAGGTCCAGCTCGCCCACCAGGCGTCCCACCCGATCGCCCCAGTGGGCTTCCGAAGCCGGGTTCTGGAGGAGGTAGCGCCCCTCCATATCGCACACCCAGAAGTCGAAGGGCAGGTGCTCGAAAGCCGCCCGCAGGCGGGCTTCGCTGACCCGAAGGGCCTCCTCGATGCGGCGGCGCTCGGTGACGTCCAGGGCCAGGAAGAAGATGCCGTCTGCGTCCTGGATGCGGATCCGTTCCACCGAGGCCAGCGTGGTGATGCTGCTACCGTCCTTCCTCCGCAGGTGGACCTCCTCGTCCTTGACCGTGCGGCCCGCGGCAAGCATCGCCAGGATGCGCGTCCGTTCCTCCGGATCGTCCCACACGTCCAGTTCGAGGGCGCTTCGCCCGAGGAGCTCCTCGCGGGCGTAGCCCAGGGCCTCGCAGAAGGCCGGATTGACCTCCAGCATCCGCGCGTCCTTCAGGAGGGAAAGCACGAGCAGGGCCGGACTGGCCTTGAAGGCCACGCTGAAGCGGTCCTCGCTGGCCTCCAGCTCCCGCACCCTCTGGCGCAGCTCCGCGAAGTGGCTCTTGTGGAGGGAGTGCTCTCCCAGCCCCAGGATCTTGTCGCGGAGCGCACCCGGGTCAGAGGGCTTCGGCATAGACCACCTCGAGGTCCTCCGGGCTGGCGGCCCGCGGGTTCGTCACCAGGCAGGGGTCCAGGTGGGCCGTCCGGGCCAGGTCGCCCAAGGCCTCGCGGGTCACCCCCAGGTCACCGAGCCCCTGGCGGATGCCCAGGCGGACGTTCAGGTCCAGCAGGGCGCGCACGAGTTCCTCCCGCCCCGCGCCCTCCACGCCCAGGGCCCGGGCGAGCAGGGCGTAGCAGCCGGAGCTTTCGGCGAAGTTGAAGGCCACCACGTGGGGCAGCAGCAGGGCATTGCAGAGGCCGTGCGGGAGGTCCATCAGGCCGCCCAGGGCGTGGGCCATGGCGTGCACGGCCCCCAGGCTGGCGTTGGAAAAGGCCAGGCCCGCCTCCAGGCTCGCCCGCATCATGCCCTCCTGGGAAGTCTCCGTGCCCTTCTCCACCGCCTCCTGGAGGTGGTCGGCCACCAGGCGCACGGCCTCCAGGGCGTGCAGTTCGGTGAGCGGCCCCCCGGCATTGGAAACCAGGGCCTCCGCGGCGTGCGTCAGGGCGTCCATGCCCGTGCAGGCCCGCAGGAAGGGCGACGCCGTGTCCAGGGTGCGGGGATCGATGAGTGCCACGTCGGGAACCACCTTGCGGCTGATGATGGCGAACTTCCGGTGGGCCTGACGGTCCGAGATGATGGCGAACTGGGAGACATCCGCCGCGGTCCCCGCGGTGGTGGGGATGCAGATGAGGGGAGGCCCGGGCTGGGCGACCTCGTCCACGCCCTCGTAGTCCCGCACGTCCCCCCCGTTGGCGGCGACCACGAGGATGCCCTTGGCGCAGTCCATAGGGCTCCCCCCTCCCAGAGCCAGGATCACGTCCGCCCCGCAGGCGGCGTAGAAGCGCGCCCCCTCGGCCACCTCCTCGGCGCGGGGGTTGGGGCTCACCCCGTCGAAGCAGGTCCAGGGAAGGCCCACGCCCTCCAGGCTGGCCGCGACCTGGTCCAGCCAGCCCGCAGCCCGCACGCCGGGATCGCTCACCACCAGCACCTGGCGGGCCCCGAGGTTCTGGGCGTAGCGCCCCGCCAGTTCCAGCGCCCCCGCCCCGAAAACGAACTCCGGCGCAAAGAACTTGCGCAGCTCGCGGGGGGTGCTTCCACAGGCCATGGCGGTCTCCGGTGCGCGAAGGGAAAGCTGGGCCCCTTCATCGTCACCTTCGCGGCAGAACCCGATTTTGGGAGCGCCGCCGGAAATGGTCGCGCCGCGGCCGGGCCCCGCGGCGCCCCTTGGGTGTTGCCCCCGCCCGGGCCCTGTGCGGAAATGAGGCGGGGAGGCCGCACCCGGCGCGCCTGGCCTCCCGGGAGACGGCATGAAGCGGATCGCCCTGATCACGGATCAGCGGAACTCGCAGATGGGCGATGTGCTCACCCGGGATCTCCAGGAGGTCCTGAGCGGACGCGTGGAGATCCGGAACGTCTTCTTCGAGGACCTGGCCCCCGGCGAGCAGATCGAGGCCGACGTGGTGCTGGTGACCACCCGCAACAAGGCGCTGGAGGTGCAGAACCACGTGGCGGAGGCCCGCCGCATCCTGCCGGTGCAGCGCACCATCCGGGAGAGCGAGGCCTACCGGATCTTCGCCATTCCGCCCGGCACGAAGGTGCTCGTGGTGAACAACCTGCCCGAGACCACCCTGGAGACCGTGGCCCTGCTCCAGCAGCTGGAGTTCAACCACCTGGAGTTCATCCCCTACGAGGAGGGCATGGACTGCAGCGGCCTGCACATCGCCATCACCCCCGGCGAGCGGAAGCTCGTGCCCGCCGGCATCGACACGGTGCTGGACATCGGCCACCGCTGCATCGACATCTCCACCTTCATCGAGCTGCTGAACCGCCTGCGGATCGTCGACCGCAACATCGACCAGCGCCTGCTGAACTACTCCAAGAGCAACATCGACCTGGATACGGGCGTCAACCGCCAGTACAAGGAGCTCTTCAAGAAGAACGTGGAGCTGGACGCGGTCATGAACCTGGCCCACGAAGGCATCCTGCTGATGAACAGCCAGGGGAAGGTGGCCCTCCACAACCACGCCCTCACGGAGATGCTCCAGCTCCGGGAGGACCTGACGGGCGCGGGCACGGAGGTCTTCGAACCCGAGATCCGGGAGATCCTCGAACGGGGGCGCGGCCGGGAGTGGCTGGTGGAATCCAAGGGCCGCTCGATCATCGTGAAC
The DNA here is from genome assembly GCA_964292295.1 of uncultured bacterium. Classification (GTDB taxonomy): domain Bacteria; phylum Acidobacteriota; class Holophagae; order Holophagales; family Holophagaceae; genus CAXYVC01. The sequence continues at coordinate 4,736 of CAXYVC010000090.1, read as the reverse complement.
CGCCAGGACGTCCAGTACTTCGGGGAGCCCAACGGAAGCTACTACAACTTCCAGGAGGTCACCTACATCCGCCAGCTGGAGCAGAACCTGAGCCGCAAGCTCCGGGAGCGCGGCCTCACGGCCCGCTACAGCTTTTCCGACATGCTCTGCCACAGCCCCCGCATGGGCCAGTGCATCGAGCTGGCCAAGCGCATCGCCACGTCGGACTTCACGGTGCTGATCATGGGCGAGAGCGGCACGGGCAAGGAGCTGCTGGCCCAGTCCATCCACAACGCGTCCGCCCGCCGCAAGCAGCCCTTCGTGGCCGTGAACTGCGCCGCCGTGCCCGAGAACCTCCTGGAGAGCGAGCTCTTCGGCTACACGGGAGGCTCCTTCACGGGCGCCCTCAAGGAGGGCAAGGAGGGCCTCTTCGAGCAGGCCAACAACGGCACGGTCTTCCTGGACGAGATCGGCGACATGCCCCTGATGCTCCAGGCCAAGCTGCTGCGCGTGCTCCAGGAGCGCCAGATCATGCGCGTGGGCGCCCAGCGGCTCACGCAGGTGAACATCCGCGTCCTCGCGGCCACCAACCGCAACCTGCGGGAACGGATCCAGGCGGGGCAGTTCCGGGAGGACCTCTACTACCGCCTGAACGCCCTTTCCCTGCTGGTGCCGCCCCTCCGGGAGCGCCCGGAGGACATCTTCCCCCTCCTGAAACACTTCCTCGCCGGGCAGCGCCGGGGCAACCTCGCCTTCACCCCCGAGGCGCGGGAACTCCTCCAGCGCTACGAGTGGCCCGGCAACATCCGGGAGCTGGGCAACGTGGCCAACCACATCACCTTGATGGGGGAGAACCCGGTCAGCCCCCAAGCCCTGCCCGCCTACCTGCTGGGGAGTTCCACCGAGGCGTCCTTCGAAACCGAGGCCTGGATGCTGCGCGCCCGCTGCGGCCAGGAGCGCGCCCTGGCGGTGCTGAACGCCCTGGCCCAGTTCGCCAGCCGCGGCATGAGGGCCGGACGCAAGAGCCTGCACGCCGCCCTGCAGGCCCAGGACCAACCCATGAGCGAGGCCGAGGTCCGGGGCGTGCTCCAGGTCCTCGGCGACCTCGGCTTGGTGCATTCCGGCGTGGGGCGCCGCGGAAGCGAGCTTTCCGCCAAGGGTCACGGCTTTGTCAGGTGGGCCACAAACAGGTCAAACAGATAGCCTATTCAGCCCATTAAAACCATTGCCGGGAACCCGGCTCCCCCCTCGCTACAACCCGAAGGCCTTCCAGCCCATCGATCCTGTTCCCGCTCCGCGCCCCGCCCGTCATTGATGAAGGTTGGCACGCAACTCGCTATTCAGAAGCACGTGCCTCCCGCGCCCCGGGGTTCCTCCCGCGTGCGCATCCGTGCCCGGCACGGAGCCCGGAAGGTGCCAACCCAAACCGCCGTCCACCCGGATGCTTCCGGGCGGGGTGCTGTGTGCCCAGGACGCCCCTGCGCAGGAGAGAACCTGTCATGCCCCAGAACATCGTCGAGAAGATCCTCAAGGCCCACCTGCGGGAAGGCGCCTACGAGGTGGGCCGCGAGATCGGCATCCGCATCGACCAGACCCTGACCCAGGACGCGACCGGCACCATGGCCTACCTGCAGTTCGAGGCGATGGGCCTGTCCGGCATCAAGACGGACCTCTCCGTGTCCTACGTGGACCACAACACGGTCCAGGTGGGCTTCGAGAACGCCGACGACCACCGCTACCTGCAGACCATCGCCCAGCGCTTCGGTCTGGTCTACAGCCGCCCGGGCAACGGCATCTGCCACCAGGTCCACCTGGAGCGCTTCGGCAAGCCCGGCACCACGCTGCTCGGCTCCGACAGCCACACCCCCACCGGCGGCGGCATCGGCCAGATCGCCATCGGCGCCGGCGGCCTGGACGTGGCCGTGGCCATGGGCGGCGGGAACTTCTACCTGACGGCCCCCAAGGTCTACCTGGCGCGCCTCACCGGCCGCCTGCGCCCCTGGGTGACCGCCAAGGACGTGGTGCTGCACATGCTGAGCGTGCTCACCACCAAGGGCAACGTGGGCGTGGTGCTCGAGTACGGCGGCCCCGGCGTGGAGACCCTCTCCGTGCCCCAGCGCGCCACCATCACCAACATGGGCGCCGAGATGGGCGTGACCACCTCCATCTTCCCCAGCGACGCCGTGACCAAGGCCTTCCTGAAGGCCCAGGCCCGCGAGCAGGACTGGACGGAGCTGAAGGCCGACGCAGGCGCGTCCTACGACCGCATCATCGAGGTGGACCTCTCCGCCATCGAGCCCCTGGCCGCCTGCCCCCACAGCCCCGGCAACGTGAAGCCCGTGAAGGAGCTGGCCGGCATGAAGGTCGACCAGGTGTGCATCGGCTCCTGCACCAACTCCAGCCTGAAGGACATGCGCACCACCGCCGCCATCCTGAAGGGCCGCCGCGTGCACGAGAACGTGAGCCTCGGCATCGCCCCCGGCTCCCGGCAGGTGCTCCAGATGCTCAGCCGGGACGGCAGCCTGGCCGACCTGCTGGACAGCGGCGCCCGCATCCTGGAGTCCGCCTGCGGCTTCTGCATTGGCAACCACTTCTCCCCGAAGAGCGCGGGCGTGAGCCTCCGCACCTCCAACCGCAACTTCGAGGCCCGCTCTGGCACCAAGGACGCCCAGGTCTACCTGGTGAGCCCCGAGGTGGCCGCCGTGGCCGCCATCACCGGCACCTTCACGGATCCCGCCACCACGGACATCGCCTACCCCGGCATCGAGGAGCCCGAGGCCTTCGTCATCGACGACTCGATGTTCCTCTTCCCGTCCGAGGCCGCCCGCTCCACCCAGATCTTCCGCGGCCCCAACATCGGCGAGCCCCCGGCGAACGGCGCCATGCCCCAGTCCCTGAAGGGCGTGGCCACCATCAAGGTGGGCGAGAAGATCACCACCGACCACATCATGCCCGCCGGCGCCCGCCTGAAATACCGCTCCAACGTGCCCACCTACGCGAAGTACGTCTTCGAGCACGTGGACGGCAGCTTCTCCACCCGCGCCCTGGAGAACCGCGACAAGGGCATCCACAACGTGATCGTGGCCGGCGAGTCCTACGGCCAGGGTTCCAGCCGCGAGCACGCCGCCATGTGCCCGATGTACCTGGGCGTCAAGGCCGTTGTCGCCAAGTCCTTCGAGCGCATCCACGCCGCCAACCTGGTGAACTTCGGCATCCTGCCCCTGCTCTTCCAGGATCCCGCGGACTACGACCGCCTCGAGGCCGGCGTGGCCCTCGAGGCCCCCGACTGGCGCCAGGCCATCGAGAAGGGCGAGCCCGTGGTCCTGCAGGTGGCTGGCCAGAAGCCCGTGACCTGCACCTACAACCTGTCGGAGCGCCAGCGCGAGATCCTCCTCGCCGGCGGCCTCCTGAACCACACCACCAAGCGCTAGCGCGCCGCAGTGCCCCGCGCCCGGCCGGCCCGTTCCGGCTGGGCGCATCCCTTCGCTCCCCCCACCTCGAGCCTTCCCGTGGACCACGACCTCTTCTTCGACACCTTCGTTCCGGCCCGGGACGAGGCGCAGCTCGCCGAGGTCCGCCGCCTGCTGGACGCCTGTGGCCTGGACCTCGACAAGGGCGTCCAGGTCTTCCTGACCTGCCGCCGGGACGGCGCCCTCGTGGCCTGCGCGGGGCTGGAGGACGGCGTGGTCAAGTGCGTGGCCATCGACGGGTCCATGAGGGGGGAGAACCTGAGCCTGAAGCTCCTGGAGGAGATGGCCCACCTGGCCCTGGAACGCGGCCACGCCCACCTCTTCCTCTACACGAAGCCCGAGCAGCGCGAACGCTTCGAGGGCTGCGGCTTCCACACCCTCGCCACGGTGCCCGGCCACGCCTGCCTGATGGAGAACACCCCCGTGGGCCTTTCGGGTGCCTGCGCCCGGCTGGCCAAGCTGCGCCAGCCCGGCGCGCGCATCGGCGGCATCGTGTTGAACGCCAACCCCTTCACCCTGGGGCACCGCCACCTCGTGACCCGCGCAGCGGAGGCCTGCGACTGGCTGCACGTCTTCGTGCTCTCGGAGGGCGCCTCCGCCATCGCCTACGGCGACCGCCTGGAGCTCGTGCGCGCCGGGACCGCTGACCTCCCGCGCCTCACGGTGCACCCGGGCTCGCGCTACATGATCTCCAAGGCCACCTTCCCGAGCTACTTCCTGAAGGACCAGGGGCTCGTGGAGACCTGCAGCACCGCGATCGACCTGCTGATCTTCCGCGAGCACCTCGCGCCCGCCCTGGGCATCACCCACCGCTACGTGGGCACCGAGCCCTTCTGTCCCCTGACCCGCCGCTACAACGACGACATGCGCCGCTGGCTGGAGGCCCCGGAGCTCTCCCCCGCGGCCCCCATCCAGGTGGTGGAAATCCCGCGCCTCGCGGCCGGGGGAACCGCCATCTCCGCCTCCGAGGTGCGGCGCCTCCTCAAGGCGGGGGATTTCGCGCGGATGGCCGGGCTGGTTCCCCCCGCCACCCTGGACCTGATGCGCGCAAAATACGCCGGCAAACTCTGACAACCGAGGCTCCGCGGAACCCCTGCGGCCCCATGAACCCGAGAGGTGGAATGGATGGACATTCTCAATGAAGCCATGGCGGGCACGCTCGAATCGAGCGACCTGCTCGTGAAGGTCTCCCCGCACGAGGGGAAGGAGCTGGAAGTGGTCATCACCAGCGAGGTGATGCGGCAGTTCGGCGCGCAGATCCGCGCCGTGGTCGACGAGACCCTGAAG
>CAXYVC010000089.1:0-11307 GCA_964292295.1 uncultured bacterium | reverse complement strand
CTGGGCATCGTTGAAGTAGGCGGGCACGGTGATGACCGCCTGGGCGACCTTCTCGCCCAGGTAGGCTTCGGCGCTCTCCTTCATGCGGGTGAGCACCATGGCGCTGATCTCCTCCGGGCTGAAGGGCTTGCCGTTGATGTCCACGGCACAGCCGCCCTTCTCGGAGCGGTCGACCTTGTAGGGCACGAGCTTCTGCTCCTTGTCGGAGTCGGCGTAGGGCAGACCCATGAAGCGCTTGATGGAGTAGACGGTGGTCCGGGGCTGGGCCACCGCCTGCCGCTTGGCCGGGGCGCCGGTCAGCCGCTCGCCGGTCTTCGGATTGAAGCCCACCACGGAGGGGGTGGTGTTGGAGCCCTCGGGATTGGGGATGACCTTGGGCTGCCCGCCCTCCATCACGGCCACGCACGAGTTCGTGGTGCCCAGGTCGATGCCGATGATCTTGCCCATGTTCTCCTCCAGGATTCGGGTCCGGACGGGTCCAGCCTGTCGGGGCCCAGTGTAAAACCCTGTCGAGAGCCGTCAAGACAATCTTCTCTTTTTGACTCATATTTTCTGCATGGTTCAAATTCATGACCATGCGCCCACCAGGACCATCCCCCTGAAGCCACAAGCGTTGTGCTCCATGGCGCCCCTCCCTACACTCCTCCCATGCGCTCCGTTCCCTGCCCCATCTGCCGCACCCCGGTCGCCTGGGAGACCACGCCCACCCGCCCTTTCTGTTCCGAACGCTGCCGCACCCGGGACCTGGGAGCCTGGAGCGCGGAGAGCTACCGGATCGCCGGGGCCCCGGAATCCGAGGAAGGGGAAGGCTGGAGCGAGGATGCGGGCGAACCCGAGCCCCGGTAGCCTCGATTCCGTGCCCGCGCGCCACTCCACCTCCCGCAGCCGGATGAAGCTGGACCGCCCCCTGGACGTCCTCGCGGGCGCCTGGGGGCATCCCGGGCGCTGGTTCCTGCGCCGGGTCCCCCGCCGGCCGCGCCCCTTCTTCAGCGCCCTCCACGAGCTGCTGGACAGCCAGGAGGAGCCTACCCTGGGGCGCCTTCTCCACGCCGCCGGCGAACAGGCCTGGGGGCTGGCGGTGCTCTTCCTGGCGCTGCTCACCTTCCTGCCGGGCGTGGCCAACATCCTGAGCCTGGCCACGCTGGTGCTGGGACTCCAGATGGCCTGGGGCGCCCCGCACCCCTGGCTCCCGAGAAGGCTCCAGGAACACCCCCTGCACCACGGCAGGATCAAGCACCTGCTGGCCCGGATCGAGGCCCGCCTCGCGTGGCTCTCCAGGGGCACCCGCATCCGCCGGGCGCCCAGCCAGCGCTTCCTGGGCCTCCTGGTGGCCCTCACGGCCTTCCTGGCGGCCCTGCCCGCCCCCCTGCCCTTCGCCAATGTCCTTCCCGCCGCGGCCCTCATCCTCTATGGCGTGGCCCTGCTGGAGGAGTGGCCCCAGCTCACCTGGATCGGCCTGTTCCTCACCCTGGGCACGGCCCTCTACTTCCTGCTTTCGGCCGAGGTGGCATGGCGCGCCCTTCGGGCCCTGATGCACCTGGGAGGCGCCTGATGCGCGTGGACGTGCTCACCCTCTTCCCCGAGTTCTTCGAGGCGGCCCGCCTGGGCGTCACGGGCCGCGCCTTCCGGGAGCTGGGCCACACGCTCAGCACGCACAGCTACCGGCCCTTCTCCGGCAACACCTTCGGCCACGTGGACGACACGCCCTTCGGGGGCGGCCCGGGCATGGTGCTGAGGCCGGAGGTGCTGCGCGACACCCTCGCGTCGGTTCCCGCGCAGCCGCCCCGCCGCGTGATCCACTTCACCCCGGCCGCCCCGCCCCTCACCCATGCCAAGGTGCGGGAGCTGGCGGGCCTCGCCCAGCTGGTGCTGGTCTGCAGCCGCTACGAGGGCGTGGACCAGCGCGCCATCGACGCCCTGGTGGACGAGGAGTTCAGCATCGGCGAGGCGGTGCTCTCGGGCGGCGAGCTGCCCGCCCTCTTCCTCATCGACGCCGTGTGCCGCTGGCTACCCGGCGTGCTGGGCAACGCGGAGAGCGCCGTGCAGGACAGCTACGCCTCGGGGCTCCTGGACCACCCCCACTACACGCGCCCGGAGCGCTTCGAGGGCCGGGAGGTCCCGGAAGTGCTGCGGGGCGGCAACCACGCCGCCATCGCCCTCTGGCGCCTGCGGGAGGCCATGGCCCGCACCCGGCGCCTGCGCCCCGACCTCTGGGCCGCCTTCCTCCGGGACCGGCTTCCCGGCCTCCCGCGCCCCGAGCAGTGGGCCGCCTGGCAGGTGGAGCATCCCGAGGCCTGGGACCAGCCCAAGCCCAAGGGATGGAAGGGGTGGCGGATTTAGACATCCCCTTGTCTTTCAAGGGGGATCCGCTAGACTGGTAGGCCCGTCACGCAACGGGCATCGTGTCATGTCCCCGGGCGATCCCGCCGGACCGCTGGCCACCAGGAGATCCCATGAGCAACCTCATCGACCAGATCGAAGCCGGCCTGCTTCGCCACGACCTGCCCCGCATCCAGCCCGGCGACACCGTCAAGGTGCACGTGAAGGTGAAGGAAGGCGAGAAGGAGCGCATCCAGGTCTACCAGGGCATCGTGATCGGCATCAAGGGCGGCGGCATCCGCACCTCCTTCACCGTCCGCAAGATCTCGAACGGTGTGGGCGTGGAGCGCATCTTCCCCATGCACAGCCCCTCCATCGACAAGATGGAAGTGGTCCGCAGCGGCAAGGTCCGCCGCGCGAAGCTCTACTTCCTGCGCGCCAAGCTGGGCAAGGCCGGCCGCCTGAAGGAAGTCCGCCGCAGCGAGCAGGGCGCCTGAGACCGCCCCCCGTCCCGGCAAGCGAAAGGGCCCGGCACAGCGCCGGGCCCTTTCTCCGTACCGCCCGGAGGCTTCAGCCCATGGGCTCCTCGTGCTTGCAGGCGGGGCAGAGCAGCACCTGGATGGGGTCCTTCCCCCGGGGCTTGCGGGTCTTCTCCACCACGAAGGGGTGCTTGCAGGCGGGACAGGCGCGGGGCACGGGCTTGTCCCAGGAGAGCCAGGTGCACTTCGGGTAGTTCGCGCAGCCGTAGAAGAGCTTGCCGAAGCGGCTCTTGCGCGCCACCAGCTCGCCGCCGCACGTGGGACAGGGCACGGGCAGCACCTCCCGGGGCGCCTGCTTCTTGGTGGCGCACTTGGGATAGTCCTCGCAGCACACGAAGGCGCCGTAGCGGCCATGGCGGGTGACGAAGCGCTTGCCGCAGGTGGGGCAGGTCTCCCCGGTGGGCTCGTCCGCGGGCACGGGAAGCCCCTTGGGATCGGCCTTGCGGAGCCCCTTGCAGCTCGGGTAGTTGGGGCAGGCCCAGAAGGGCCCCCACTGGCCCTTGCGCAGCACCATGGGCGTCGCGCCGCAGAGAGGGCACTCGGGGGCGTCTTCCGGCTCCTCCATCTGCTCGATCTCCTCGGTGCGGTCGCACTCGGGGTAGCGGCTGCAGCCCAGGAAGAGCCCGTTGCGGCCGATGCGCTTCAGCATGGGCGCACCGCACTTCTGGCAGGTGCGCTCCGAGGGCACGCCCGCCTTGAGGTTCGCCATGTCCTTGCCGGCGCTCTTCAGGAGCTTCTCGAAGGGACCGTAGAAGCCCTTCAGCATCTTCTGGAAGCTGAGCTCGCCCTCCTCCACCCGGTCCAGCTTCTCTTCGAGGCCGGACGTGTAGGTGGGCTCCATCAGCTCCCGGAAGCCCTGCACCAGCAGGTCGGTCACCACCATGCCCAGCTCCGTGGGCTTGAAGCGGCCCTCGACCTTCTTCACGTACTCCCGGTCCTGGATGGTGCTGATGATGCTGGCGTAGGTGCTGGGGCGCCCGATGCCGTCCTCTTCCAGCTCCTTCACCAGGGTGGCCTCGGAGAAGCGCGCCGGGGGCTTCGTGGCCTGCTGGTCGGTCTCCAGTTCCTGGAGGTTCAGCACCTCGCCCTGGCGCAGGTCCGGCAGGCCCACCGCGGAATCCTCGTCCTCCTCCCCGCCGGCCTCCACCGCCTCGGCCTTGGACTCGGCGTCGTCGGAGCGGTAGACCGCCAGCCAGCCGGCGAAGCGCTCGATCTCGCCCCGCGCCTCGAAGGTGGCCACCTCGCCCTGCGCCAGGGCGCTCTCGGCCACGACCACGGTCTCGTCGAAGCGGGCGGCCTCCATCTGGCAGGCCACGGTGCGGCGCCAGATGAGGGCGTAGAGGCGGAACTGGTCCGCGTCCAGCTTCCCCCGCAGGCTCTCGGGCGTGCGGCGCACGTCCGTGGGGCGGATGGCCTCGTGGGCCTCCTGGGCGGCGGCCTTGCCCCGGTACACCCGCGCCTTGGAGGGCAGGTAGTCCTTGCCGTAGCGCTCCGCCACGAAGCCCCGCACCGCCCCCACCGCCTCGGGCGCGAGGCGGGGCGAATCGGTGCGCATATAGGTGATGAGGCCCACGGGCCCCTCGCCGAAGTCCACGCCCTCGTAGAGGCGCTGGGCGGTCTGCATGGTGCGGGTCACGCTGAAACGCAGCTTCTGTGCCGCTTCCTGCTGGAGCTTGGCCGTGGTGAAGGGGGCTGAAGGGTTCCGCTTCTTCTCCCGGGTCTCCAGGCCGCTCACCTTCCAGCTCGCCTGGAGGATCTGCGCCTTGAGGGAGGCGGCCTCCTCCGCGCTGCCGATGCGGCGCGGCGTCTCCTTGTTGCCGGACTGCACCGCCTTGCCGTTCAGCTTCGTGAGCTTCATCCAGAAGGCGGGCGGCAGCTTGGCGCCGAAGCGGCCCCGCAGCACCCAGTACTCGACGGGGTTGAAGGCCTGGATCTCCCGCTCGCGGTCCACGATGAGGCGCACCGCCACGCTCTGCACGCGGCCCGCGCTGAGGCCGCGCTTGACCTTGTCCCAGAGCACGCGGCTCACCTTGTAGCCCACCAGGCGGTCCAGCACGCGCCGGGCCCGCTGGGCGTCCACCAGGTCCTTCTTGATCTCCGTGGGCTGGGCCATGGCCTTCTGGATGCCCGCAGGCGTGATCTCGTGGAAGAGGACGCGCTTCACGGGCAGGGCCTTGGGGGGCTTGATGGCCTCCACCAGATGCCAGCTGATGGCCTCCCCCTCGCGGTCGGGGTCGGTGGCGAGGAAGAGCTCGCTGGCCTCCTTCGCGGCGGCCTTCAGGCCCGCGACCACCTTGGCCTTCTCCTTGGGCACCTCGTACAGCTCCTGGAAGCCATTCTCGATGTCGATGACGTCGCGCTTGACGCCGCCCACCTCCACCTGGTCCTTGGACGGGAGATCGCGGATGTGGCCGACGCTGGCCATGACCTTGTACCCCTTCCCGAGGTACTTGGTGATGGTCTTCGCCTTGGACGGACTTTCGACGATGACGAGCTTGGTCAAGGCGGGGCTCCCTTCCGTGCACTACAGAAGGGGATCATCCCACGGCGGTCAAGGCCCTGCCTCGCGCGGGCGCGGGCGGGCGCTCACGCGCGCACGAGGGCGGAGAGGTCCTCCAGCAGCTCCTCGGGCCGCGTCACCGCGCGCGCGGCGCCCTCCCGCAGCAGGGCATTGGGCCCCTCCGCCCGCGGATCCTCCGGCCAGCCCGGGCAGGCCCAGAGATCCTTCCCCAGATCCAGCGCCAGCTTGGCCGTGACCAGGGAGCCGCTGCGCAGCGTCCCCTCCACCACCAGCACGCCCCGGCTCCAGGCCGCCAGCAGCAGGTTCCGCCGGGGGAAGTGCCAGGGCTTCGGACCGGCACCCGGAGGGAAGGGGCTGAGGACGCCGCCGCCCGCGGCCACCAGGCGCTCCAGGAGCCCCGCATGCTCCGGCGGATAGGGGCGGTCGAGGCCCGAGCCCAGCACCGCCCAGGTGGGCCCCGCCTCCAGGGCCCCCTCGTGGGCGGCGCCGTCGATGCCCCGGGCCAGGCCCGAGAGCACGCCCACCTGCGCCCGGGTGAGCACCTCAGCCCAGGCCCTCGCCCGGGCGCGGCCCCGGGGGCTCGCATCCCGGCTGCCCACCACCGCCACGGCGGAAGCGGGAGGAAGCGTCCCGCGCACCCAGAGCGCCACGGGGTACGGCAAAGGCGCCAGCAGCCGCTCGGCCTCGGGATCCCCCGCCAGCAGCAGCCGTGCGCCCAGCGCCTCCGCCCGCTCCCGGATCCGGGGAAGCCCGGCGCGGAGACGCTCCAGTTCCCGCGCCTCGGCCTCGGCCAGGGCGGGGTGGCCGCCTTCCTGGAGCACGGCCCACAGCTCCGCCTTCCGGCGCTCGCGCCAGGTGGGCAGCGTGAAGGCGAGGGACCAGACGGGATCCATGGAAGCTCGGGGGATCCGCCACCTTCGCCCCGCAGCGCGCGCCACGCAAGGGCCCGGGAAAAGACCTTGAGAATCCAGCCCCTCCTGGTAGACTGGTTCACCTTTGGCAGTGCCGTACCCGGAAACGAGAGGTTGACCATGTCCCGTCAGTGTGAAATTTGCGGCAAGAAGCCCACCTTCGGCCACAACGTCAGTCACGCCAACAACATCACCAACCGCCGCTGGAATCCGAACCTCCAGACCGTGCGCGCCCTGGTGGCCGGCGTGCCCAAGCGCATCCGCGTGTGCACCTCCTGCCTCCAGGCGGGCAAGGTCACCAAGAACGTCTAGCCCCCCTTGAGGCGGCGTGCCCCGCACCCGCCCGAGCGGCTTTCCGAAGCGGCCCGCGTGGCCGCTTTGGCGCGTACTCCCCCCCTTCTGCGGCACCCCATGATCCTCGGCCTCGACACCACCACCGCCTTCCTCCACCTCGCCCTTCTGCGGGGCGCCGCCTGCTGGACACGCCGTCTCGAGGCGGGCGTGGGCAAGAGCCACAGCGCCGTCCTGCTTCCGGGCCTCTCAAGCCTCCTGGCGGAGGCCGGTGCGACCCCTTCCGACCTCACCGGCGTGGCCGTCTGCGTGGGCCCCGGCGGCTTCACGAGCCTGCGCATCGGCGTGGCCACGGCGGAAGGCCTCGGCCTGGCGGGCCTGCCCACCTGGGGCTTCAGCGCCTTCGAGCTGCGCGCACGCACCCTCCGCGCGGGAGGCTTCCAGGCGCCCGCGTGGATCCTGCTGGACGGCCAGCGGGGTGAAGCCTTCGTCCAGCCCTGGGGACCGGAAGGCGCCGAGGCCGAGGCCGCGCGGCATCCCCTCGAAGCCCTTTCCGAGCGCCTGGGAAGCCGGGCCTGGTGGGCCCCAAGCCCCTTCCGGGAGCGCGCCGAGGCCGCCCTGGGCCGCCCGCCCCTGCCCCTGGCCGACGAGGCCGGCGCCACCCTGGCAGCCCTCGCCGAGCTGTGCCGCCTTCTGCCGCAGCGGCCGCCGGAAGCCCGCCTCGTGCCCTTCTACCTGCGGGAGACGGACGCGGAGGTGAACTTCCCCGAGGCCAGCGCCCACCTGCCCGAGGCCCTGCGCCGGGGCCACGCCCGGTGAACGGCGTCCTCCTCGGCCCCGGCAGCGCCCTGCCCGCCTGGGCGGAGGCCCTGGACCGGGAGACCTTCGGCGACACCTGGGGCGCCCTGGAGGAGGACGAGCGCCTCTGGATGCTCCCGGAACAGGGCTGGGCCCGCTGGCGGGCCATCCCCGTGGCGGGCGAGGCCGAGCTGGTGCGCCTGGCCGTGGCCCCTTCCGCCCGCCGCCAGGGCCTCGGGCGCGCCCTGCTCCGCGCCAGCGAGGCGGGCCTGTGCGCCGCAGGCATCGACACCCTGCACCTGGAGGTGCGCGTCTCCAACCTGGCCGCCCGGGCCCTGTACGAGGCCGAGGGCTGGCGCGAGGTGGGCCTGCGCCGCGGCTACTACCGCGATGGCGAGGACGCGGCGCTCTACACCAAGGCGACCTGACGCGCGAAGGGGAGCCCTCAGGCCTTCTCGAAGAGCGCGATGCGGTTGCTGTTGGTGCCCTCGGCGTTGTTGCCCACGCCCCAGATGTGGGCGGTCTTGGTGAAGGCCTGTTCGTTCACCAGCACGCCGAGAGCCCGGAAGCCCGCCTCCAGCCCGAGGGGCAGCACCACCTCTTCCAGGCGCAGCGTCCCCTTGCGCACCTCGCCCACCTCGAAGGCCACGTGGCCGCCGGGCCGGGTCACGCGGAAGAGCTCCCGCAGCACGGCACCCATGGCCTCGGCCCAGGCATCCAGGGCGCGGGGGGCGGTGATGGCCTCCCCCAGGACGGCGGCGTCCAGGCCGTTGAACCAGCAGCGCAGCCAGTTGTCGCCGGCGTAGTCCACCACGTCCAGGAAGGGGGGCGAGGTGACCGTGAGGGCCACGCTTTCCGCGGCCAGCGGCGTGGCGCGGGCGTCCCCCGTGACCAGCCGCGCATCCGCGGCGGCGCGGGCCAGCGCCGCGCGCTCAGCGGGCCCGAGACCGGACAGGAGCTGTCGCGTCTTCTTCAGGATCAGCGCATGCGTGTCCCGGTACGGCGGCACCTGGCCCCGGCGCGCGTTGATGAGGCGCTGCCGCTCGGCGCTGGTGGCCTGGTTGGGGGGCAGCGTGTACACGCTGAAGAAGCCGGGGCTGTGCCCCGTGAGACGGTTGGTGGCCACCATGCGGATGCAGCGGTCCGCGCGGTCAAGCGCTCCCATGGCCTCCCGGTCCAGGATCCAGGAACGCAGGGCGCGCAGCTCGGCCTCCGTGTCGGGGTGGTAGAACATCCCGAGGTCCAGGCCGTCCCCGGCGGAACCGGCCTTCGGGATCTCCGCCAGGCGCGCGGCCACCTCCTGCACCTCCGGCGGGTCCAGGCGGGGCTCCAGCAGGATGCGGCTCAGGGGATTCACGTCGTTGGAGGCCACCCTGCGCCCCAGGAGCGCCGCCTCCAGGGCGGTGGTGCCCCGGCCCCCGAAGGGGTCGTACACCCGATCGCCGGGCGCCGTGAGCCGTTCGATGAAGTGGCGCGGGAGCTGGGGCTTGTAGCAGGCGCGGTAGCTCACCTCGTGCAGGGCGTGGGCCTGGCGCTGGCGGGAGGTCCAGAAGGCCCGGGCGAGGCAGGGGACGCGCGCGTCCCCCAGCGTCAGCTCGCTCCACCGCCCTTCGCCCTCCCCGGCCTCCAGGGCCCGCAGGCGCGCCACCCGCGCCTCGAAGGGACTCACTCCTTCCGCCATCCGCATCCTCCGCTTCCAGGGTAGCCTGCAGGAAGAGCCGCCCATGCCCTTCCGCCCCAAGCGCCATCCCGAACTGAACCGCCTGTACGCGGCCGTGGGCCTGGCGGTGCTCATCTGGTTCATCGTGCGGGCCTACAAGGTGCTCAGCCTCCAGGTCTCCGCCGGGGTGGACGCCCCCAGCCGCTGGGCCCTGCCCGCCGTGGGCCTGGCCAACACCCTGGCCATCGCCACCCTGCTCTTCATCGTGGCCCGCAGCCTGGCCAAGCTCTATTTCGAGCGCCGCAAGGGCATCCTGGGCGCCCGCATCCGCACCCGTCTGGTGCTGGCCCTCTTCGGCGTCTGCCTGGCGCCGAGCCTGATGCTCTTCCTCATCGGGCGGAACTTCATCAGCAAGAACGTCGCCCGCTGGTTCCTGCCCGAGACCCAGCAGGTGATCCGGGACGGCGCACGGATCTCCGAGGCCTTCCAGGCCCAGCAGGCGCAGCGCCTGGCGGAGGGCCTGAAGCGCCTGCCCCCGGAGGAGACGGCCCCCCTGGCGGAGTTGCGCGGCCGCGCGGGGCTGGACCTGCTGGCCCGTGCCGGGGGGGGCTTCGATCTGGCTCCGGGTCGGGTGCCGCCGGCCCTGCCGTCCCTGGCGCCGAACGCTTCGGGGCAGGCGGAGACGCCGGATGGCGTGTGGCTGCTCCAGGCGGGGCCCCGGAACGGGCCCGGCGCCGGCTCCATCGCCGGCGTGCTGATGCCCCGGCCCCTGCTGGAATCCGCCACGCGCCTGGAGCGCCGGGCAGAGGAGGCGGCCCAGGTCCACACGGGGCGGGAATCCCTGGAAACCCTGCCCCAGGACACCTTCCTGCTGCTCACGCTGCTCACGCTCTTCACCTCGGTGTGGGTGGGCCTCACCCTCAGCCGCACCATCTCCGAGCCCGTACGCGCCCTGGCCAAGGCCGCCCAGCGCGTGGGCACCGGGGACCTGGAGGTGCAGCTTCCCGAGGAGGGCGAGGATGAGCTGGCCCTGCTCTCCCGCAGCTTCAACACCATGACCCGGGACCTGCGCAGCCAGCGGGAGGCCATCCAGAGCCAGGCCGAGCGCCTGGAGCGCCAGCGCGCCTACCAGGTGCAGCTGCTGGAGGCCCTGCCCGTGGGCGTCCTGAGCTGGCAGCGGGACGGGGAGCTGCGCACCTGCAACCCGGCCGCCCGCGCCTGGCTGGGCCTGGAGGACTGGGTCCCCATCGCCTGCCCCTGGACGGAACTGGCCCCCCAGCCCCGCATGGGCGGCCTGCCCTCCCTGGTGCAGGCCGTGCGGGAGGACCGCCGCGCCCGCCAGGAGGAGCTGCGCCTCGGCGGAGAGGGCGAAGGGCGCCCCGTGCGCGCCGTGGTGCTGCCCCTGCAGAGCGGCGGCGAGCTGGCGGTGCTGGAGGACCTCAGCCTCCTGGCCCAGGCGGAGAAGCGTGCCGCCTGGCAGGAGGTGGCCCGGCGCATGGCCCACGAGGTGAAGAACCCGCTGACCCCCATCAAGCTCACCGCCCAGCGCCTGCTGCGCCGCAGCCGGGACGGGCGCCTGGACGCCCGGAGCGTGGCCGAGGGGGCGGAGACCGTGCTGACCGAGGTGGAGAGCCTGAGCCGCCTCGTGGACAGCTTCAGCCGCTTCGCCAAGCTGCCCTCGCCCCAGCCCCGGGAGCTGGACGCGGGCGAGCTGCTGCACCAGGTCCACGCCCTCTACGCCCACGACCACCCGGGCGTGGCCTGGGAGCTGGACGTGCCGCCCCAGGCGTTGCCCGCGCGCTGGGACGGCGACATGGTGAAGCGCGCCCTCATCAACTACGTGGACAACGCCCTGGGCGCCCTGGAGGGACGGGGCCGCATCCGCCTGGGCCTCCGGGTGGCCGGCGAGCGCCTGCGCTTCGAGGTGGACGACGCGGGCCCCGGCATCCCCGAGGAACAGCGCGCGCGGCTCTTCGAGCCGTACTTCAGCACCAAGCGCAAGGGCACCGGCCTGGGCCTCGCCATCGCCCGGCGCATCGCCCAGGACCACGGCGGCGAAGCCTTCTTTGGACCCCTGCCCCAGGGCAGCCGCTTCGGCCTGGGACTGCCCGCACGAAGCGCATCCTAGACAACCCCGTCAGGTTCCGTCGTGGCCCCGAAGCGCTATCGAGGCTGGCTATGCTACGGGAGACACCCCGGAGGCCCCCCATGAAGCTGCCCCTGCTCCCCCTCGCCCTTGTGCTGTCCGCCGCCCTGCCCGCCGCCCCG
>CAXYVC010000088.1:0-11499 GCA_964292295.1 uncultured bacterium | reverse complement strand
ATGGACCGCAGCTTCCGCCTGCCCGAGCACGGCCTGGTGCTGGGGCAGGCGGCCCCCTGGATCAAGGTCCTGACCCCCGAGGCGCGCATTCTGGCCGCCAGCCGCATGCAGCACCCGCCCCTGCGCCTCCTCACCCGCGCCTGGGGCGGACACCCCGTCGAGGCCCTGCAGGAGGGCCCGGACGCCGGCTGACCCGGGCCGGAGCTTCAGCGCCGGGGCGCGGGTTCCTGGAGGTTCGACAGGAAGTCGTCGTTGCTGCGGGTCTTCCCCAGGCGATCCAGCAGCAGCTCCATGCTCTCCACGGGCCCGCTGGAGGTGAGGATCTTCCGCAGCACCCAGATCTTGGCGAGGCGCGGGGGCTCGATGAGGAGATCCTCCTTGCGCGTGCCGCTGCGCTGGATGTCCATGGCCGGGAAGACGCGCTTGTCGCTGAGCTTGCGGTCCAGCACGATCTCGCTGTTGCCCGTGCCCTTGAACTCCTCGAAGATCACGTCGTCCATGCGGCTGCCGGTCTCGATCAGCGCCGTGGCGATGATGGTGAGGCTGCCTCCCCCCTCGATGTTGCGCGCCGCGCCGAAGAAGCGCTTGGGCCGCTGCAGGGCGTTGGAATCCACGCCGCCGCTGAGCACCTTGCCGGACGGAGGCACCACGGTGTTGTAGGCGCGGGCGAGGCGCGTGACGGAATCCAGCAGGATCACCACGTCCTTCTTGTGCTCCACCAGGCGCTTGGCCTTCTCGATGACCATCTCGGCCACCTGGACGTGGCGCGTGGCGGGCTCGTCGAAGGTGCTGGAGACCACCTCGCCCTTCACGTTCCGCTCCATGTCGGTCACCTCCTCGGGGCGCTCGTCGATGAGCAGCACGATGAGGAAGACTTCCGGATGGTTGGCGGTGATGGAATTGGCGATGTTCTGCAGCAGCACCGTCTTGCCCGTGCGGGGCGGCGCCACGATCAGGGCGCGCTGCCCCTTGCCCAGGGGCGTCATCAGGTCCATCACCCGGGTGCTCAGTTCCTGGGCGTCCCGCTCCATCTTGAGCATCTGGGTCGGATAGAGGGGCACCAGGTTGTCGAAGGTGGCGCGTTCCTTGGCCACGGACGGCGGATCGAAATTGATGGCGTCGATCCGCATCATCGCGAAGAACTTCTCCTCGCCCTTCGGCGGGCGGATCATGCCCGAGAGCGTATCCCCGCTCTTCATGTTGAACTTGCGGATCTGGCTGGGGGACACGTAGATGTCATCGGACCCCGCCAGATAGTTCTGCTCCGGCGCCCGCAGGAAGCCGAAGCCCTCGGGCAGCACCTCCAGCACCCCCTCGGCGAAGAAGCAGCCCTCCCGCTGGGCCTGGGCCTCGAGGAGGCGGAAGACCAGCTCCTGCTTGCGGAGCGAGAGGGGGTTCTCCAGGCCGTAGGCCTTCCCCAGCTCGGCCAGGCGCCCGATGGACTGTTCCTTCAGCTCCTGGAGGCTGAGGATGGCGGGCATGGCGTGATCAGCAGGCATCAAGGAACCCCGGGTAGAGACGGGATCGGACCCATGGCAGGTGTGTGGGATTGGGAAGTATGACGCACCTTCCCTTCGGCATACCAAGCGGGTGGCCTTAGGATCGAAAAGGTGCCGGATTGTGACACGCGATTCGGGATTTCCCCCAAATCAACTTTCCACTTCGTCAACAAATTCCAGCAGACGCGTGGCAAAGCCCCTGGGGTCCTCCACGGGAAAGGCGTGTCCGATGCCCGGCAGCACCTCCAGCCGGCTGCCCCGGATGCGCTGGGCGCAAGCCAGGGCCTTCCAGGGGGGGGCAAGGGGATCCTCCGCGCCGCAAAGCAGCAGCACGGGCGCCTGGATGGAGGCCATGCGTGCCCGGGCGTCCCAGGCGAGCGCCCCCTCCACCTGGCGGCGCAGGCCGCACCAGGGGTCCTCCCCGGGGCGGGGGGCGCCTCCCATCACGGCCTCGTGGTGGGCCCGCAGCAGGGCATAGCGGCGCTCCAGGAAACCCTGCCCCCAGAGTTCGGGCGCCGCGGCCTCGAACTGGAGCAGCGGCCCGCCCAGCTCCAGGCAGTGCAGCCAGTGGCGCAGCCGCAGCTCCATGGCCAGGTCCACGCAGGGCTGGGCGCTCACCAGCACGGCCCCGGCGAAGGCGCCGGGGTGGCGCACGAGCAGCTCCAGGGCCACGTGGGCACCGTGGGAAAGGCCCGCGAGCCAGGGGCGCTCCAGCCCCAGGAGCCCGAGCAGCTCCCACAGATCCTCGGCGCCCTGCCCGGGCGTGTAGGCCTTGCCCTCCGGTGCGTCGGAGCGCCCCTGCCCCCGGCCGTCCAGGCGCAGCACCCGGAAGCGGGACCGGAGGACCGGCATCGCGCCGTTCCACAGGCCCAGCTCCGAGAGCAGGCCGTTCAGGAGCACCAGGGGTGGCGCCCCGGCGGCCCCCTCGAGCCGGTGGTACAGCCGGGTGCCGTCCCGGAGTTCCAGATGAGCCCCGGGCGGCTTCACGGCTTGGCGGCGGGCTCGATGCGCGTCCACTCCGATTCCTGGGTCGGCGGCGCCGCCTCCTGGGAGGTGGAGGCACCCCAGGCGCGCTCGTCGAGAGGCAGGGAGCTGGCTCTGCCCCTCGCCTCGCGCACCTTCTGGATGGCCTCGGCCGTGCTGGGCTCCTTGGGCGCCGTGCCGGGCTTGAAGGCCAGGCGCACCACGTCGGTGGAGGCGGTGGCGCTGGTGGCGACCAGCCCCGTCACGCGGTCGATGTCCGCCCACTCCATGCCCTCGGGACAGGGGAACTCCTCCCGGGGCGTGGTGGGCAGGGCCACCTTCATGAAGTCGATCCAGATGGGCAGGGCCACGCGCCCGCCATCGGCCCCTCCCCGGTAGATGGTCTTCTTCGTGTCGAGGCCCACCCATACGCCGCAGCTCACCCGGGTGCTGAAGCCCAGGAACCAGGCGTCCGTGTGGTCGTCCGTGGTGCCGGTCTTGCCCGCCACGGGCCAGCCCACCTCGCTCGCGCGCGCGCCGGTGCCCCGCTGGGCCACGCCCTGGAGGCACTGCACGAGCTGGAAGTTGCTCATGGGATCCAGCACTTCCTCCCCGGGCCCGCCCTGGTAGGACTCGAGCACCCGGCCGTTGCGGTCCACCACCTTGCGGATGAGGAAGAGGGGCGGCGCCTGGCGGCCCCCGTTGGCGAAGGTGGCGTAGCCCCGCACCATGTCCTTGAGGGTCAGGTCGGAGGCACCCAGGGCCAGGCTCGGGAAGGGGCGCAGGGCGCCCGCCACGCCGGTGCGGTGGGTGAAGTCCATCACCTCCTCGAGGCCGGCGGTCTCCAGGGTACGCACCGCGGGCACGTTGCGGCTGTCCCGGAGGGCCTCCCAGATGGGGACGGGCCCCCAGAAGTCGCGCTCGTAGTTCTTGGGCTCGTACACCGTGGCGCTGAAGGTGAAGCGCGTGGGCACGTCCTCCACCATCGTGGCGGGCGTGAGCCCCTTGGCGAAGGCCGCGCCGTAGACGAAGGCCTTCATGGTGGAGCCCACCTGCCGCTCCGCCTGCCAGCTGCGGTTGAACATGCTGCGGCGGAAGTCGTAGCCGCCCACCATGGCCCGGATCTCGCCGGTCTGGGGCTCCACCGCCAGCAGCGCGCCCTCCACGTCCGGATCCTGGTCCAGCTCCACCTCCAGCGGGTTCCCGTCGTCATCCGCCTTCTTCACCAGGAAGAGCGGCGCCGCGCCGCGCACCAGGAGCTTCTGGATCTCCTTGCCCGCCCAGGCGAAGGCGCTGCCCGGCACCCGGAGGTCCCGGGCGCCGATGCGCACCGTGGCGCTGTCCCCGGACCAGCCCAGGATGACCCCCCGGACCGAGTCGTCCTTCTCCAGGAAGCGCTTCCAGCCGGGGAGCTGGGCCTTGTCGGGGTCGGACACGAACTGGAGGGACTCCTTGCGGAAGCCGCGGCGGCGGTCCACGGCCTTCAGGCCCCGCTGGACCGCGTCGTTCGCCGCCTGCTGCCACACGGCATCGATGGTGGTGTGCACCTCGAGGCCGCCCTTGAGGACCGCCTCCTTGCCGTACTTCGAGTAGAGGTACTGCCGCACCTCCTCCACGGCGTAGGGCGCCACGGCCTCCTCCTGGGCGTTCTGCCGCGCCAGGCGGACGGGACGCTCGCAGAGGATCTTCGCGTCCGCCTCCCCCAGCGTGCCTTCGGCCACCATGCGGCGCAGCACGTGGTTCCGGCGCTGGCGCACCATCTCCCGCATCTTCGGATCGCGGGTGTAGGGGTTCAGGTAGCCCGGGTTCTGGATGATGCCCGCCAGCAACGCGCATTCCTCGATGTTCAACTGGGGCGCGCTCTTGCCGAAGTAGTAGCGGGCCGCGATCTCGATGCCGTAGCGGTTGCTGCCGAACCAGACCTCGTTGGCGTACATCTCGAAGATCTGCTTCTTCGTGTAGGCCTTCTCGAGCTTCCGGGCCAGGATGATCTCCTTGAGCTTGCGGTCCAGGCGCTTCTGGCGCTTGGCCGTCACCGTGCGCACCAGCTGCATCGTGAGGGTCGAGGCCCCTTCCCGGCGCCGGCCGAAGCTGCTGAAGAAGTTCCAGCCCGCCCGCAGGAAGCCCCGGGTCGACGTGCCGTGGTGGCTGAGGAAGTCCGCGTCCTCCGTGGCGATCACCGCGTTCACGAAGGCCTTGGGGATGTCGCCGTAGGGGATGGCCACCCGCTGCTCGTCCGCCAGGATGCCGATCACGTTCCCGTTGCGGTCCAGCACCTTGGAGATGGTCTTCACCTCGCGGTAGGCGAAGAGGGTGAGGAAGCGGTCCGCATCCCGCCCCATGAAGGACCAGGTGGCGGCGAAGGCCACAAGGCCCACGCCCAGGAGGCCGATCCAGCCCCACAGGAGCCAGCGGCGGAAGGAGGAGGATTTCTTGGGGGTCTTCGCGGCCATGCCCCCAGGGTACCCTAGGCCCATGGCCTCACCCATCCTCGCCCTCGTGGCCAAGCCCGCCTCGCCCCTGCTGGCCCGCACCCTGGCCGTGGCGGTGCCGCCCTTCCTGGAGCTGGGCTGGCGCGCCGTGCTCCACCCGCTGGCGCTGCCCGCCTGGCGGGAGGCCGGTCTCCCCGAGGGGCCCCTGGAGGTGGACGCGGACTTCGGCGCGACGGGCCCCGTGCCGGAGCTGGCCCTCAGCCTGGGCGGGGACGGCACCCTGCTCACCGCCGCGCGCCTGGTGGGCCTGCGGGGCACGCCCCTCATCGGCATCAATCTGGGTTCCCTAGGCTTCCTGGCCGCGCACCCGGCGGAGGGGGCCGAGGCTGCCGTGCACGCCTACCTGGCGGGACTCCTGCGCCCCGACCGGCGCGCCATGCTCCAGGCGGAGCTGTGGCGCAACGCGCGCACCCTGGTGAGCCAGCCCGTGCTCAACGACGCGGTGCTCACCAAGGGCACCCTGAGCCCCCTCATCTCCTTCCAGCTCCGGGTGGACGGTCACGACGCGGCCGCCTTCCGGGCGGACGGCCTCATCGTGGCCACGCCCACGGGTTCCACCGCCTACAGCCTCAGCGCCGGGGGGCCGATCCTGCATCCGGACCTGGACGCCTGGGTGATCTCGCCCATCTGCCCCCACAGCCTGACCCTGCGCCCCAGCGTGGTGCGGGGCGACCATCGCGTGACCATCTCCCTGGAGGACACGGGCGAGGCCCACCTCACCCTGGACGGCCAGCAGGTCCACCCCGTCGAGACCGGCGACCGCGTGGTGCTGCAGCGCTCCGACCGCACCATCACGCTGCTGCAGAGCCCAGAGCACCGCTTCTTCCACCTGCTCCAGGAGAAGCTCCACTGGTCCACGCGCTGATCCGGCCGGGAAGAAGCCCCGGCGCGGCTGCTAACCTGGAGGATTCACGCCCTCCGGCTTCTCGAGAGTGACCATGCAGGAATCCCGCTACAGCCCCCAGGACATCGAGCCCAAGTGGCAGGCCTACTGGGAGGCGCACCAGACCTTCCGCACCCCGGACGATCCCTCCAAGCCAAAGAAATACGTCCTGGACATGTTCCCCTACCCCAGCGGCGCGGGCCTGCACGTGGGACACCCCGAGGGCTACACCGCCACGGACATCCTCTGCCGCTACTACCGCGCCAGTGGCTACGCCGTGCTGCATCCCATGGGCTGGGACGCCTTCGGCCTGCCCGCGGAGCAGTACGCCATCCAGACCGGCGTGCACCCCCGCGTCACCACCGAGAAGAACATCGCCAACTTCCGGCGCCAGATCCGCAGCCTCGGCCTCAGCTACGACTGGGAGCGCCAGGTGGACACCACGGACCCCGCGTACGTGAAGTGGACCCAGTGGATCTTCCTCAAGCTCTTCAAGCGCGGCCTGGCCTACCAGACCGAGAAGCCCGTGAACTGGTGCCCGGCGCTGGGCACGGTGCTCGCCAACGAGGAGGTCATCGACGGCCGCTCCGAGCGCGGCCAGCACCCGGTGGTGCGCCTTCCCCTGCGCCAGTGGATGCTGAAGATCACCGCCTACGCCGACCGCCTGGCGGAGGACCTGAAGCACGTGCAGTGGCCCGACTCCACCAAGACCATGCAGGAGGAGTGGATCGGCCGCAGCGAGGGCGCCGAGGTGCGCTTCAGGCTGGACGGGCACGAGGGCGAGCTCGAGGTCTTCACCACGCGCCCCGACACGCTCTTCGGCGCCACGTTCATGGTGGTGGCGCCCGAGCACCCCGCCGTCGCGCGGATCACGACGCCTGACCGCAAGGCCGAAGTCGAGGCCTACGTGAACGCGGCCCGCAACCGCTCCGAGCTGGACCGCCGCGCCGCCAAGGAGAAGACCGGCGTCTTCACGGGTGCCTACGCCATCAACCCGGTGAACGGGGCGAAGGTGCCCATCTGGACCGCGGACTACGTGCTCTGGGGCTACGGCACCGGGGCCATCATGGCCGTTCCGGCCCACGACGAGCGCGACTTCGCCTTCGCCCGCAAGTTCGGCATCCCCGTGATCGAGGTGGTGAGCGCCACGGGAACGCCCCGCACCGAACCCCTGGAGGCCGCCTTCACCGAACACGGCGTGGCCGTGAACAGCGGCGCCTACGACGGCCTGCCGGCCGCCGCCTTCAAGACGAAGATCGGCGAGGACCTGGAGCAGGCGGGCACCGGAAGCCGCCCCGTGGAAACCAAGCTGCGGGACTGGGTCTTCAGCCGCCAGCGCTACTGGGGCGAGCCCTTCCCCATCACCTTCCCGGTCAGCTGCGACGGCGACCCGCGCAAGGGCGACGCCCACACCATCCACTACGACCAGCCCATCCCCCTGGAGGAAGCGGAGCTGCCCCTGCTCCTGCCCGAGATGGAGGACTTCCGCCCCGGCGACGACCCGGCGGGCTGCCTGGCCCGCGCCGTGGACTGGCGCTTCTTCCAGAAGGACGGCCGCTGGTTCGCCCGCGAGACGAACACGATGCCCCAGTGGGCGGGCTCCTGCTGGTACTACCTGCGCTACATCGACCCGAAGAACGCGGAGGCCGCCTGGTCCAAGGAGGCCGCGGAGCGCTGGCTCCCCGTCGACCTCTACGTGGGCGGCGCCGAACACGCCGTGCTGCACCTGCTCTACGCGCGCTTCTGGCACAAGGTGCTCTTCGACGAAGGCCTGCTGGACTGCCCCGAGCCCTTCACCCGCCTCGTGCACCAGGGCATGATCCTGGGCGAGGTGGAATACACCCGCTTCGCCACCCTCGCGGGAGCGCCCGTGAGCAAGGAGCAGGTGGAGTTCCTGGAGGGCGGCGGGCTCCGCCACAAGGCCACGGGCGAGGAACTGAAGGGCGAGCGCGTCCCGGAGGACCAGGTCACGAAGAAGGGCGCCGACTTCGTGCTGAAGGCGCAGCCCGAGCTGGTGATCGACGGCCGCGCCTACAAGATGTCCAAGAGCCGCGGCAACGTCATCAACCCCGACGACGTGGTGGCGAAGTTCGGCGCCGACAGCCTGCGCCTGTACGAGATGTTCATGGGCCCCCTGGAGGCCGCCAAGCCCTGGAGCACCGGCGGCATCCAGGGCGTGTGGCGCTTCCTGGAGCGGGTCTGGTCCCTGGCCCACCGCGAGCTCTGCGAGGACTGCCCGGAGGCCCTGCTGCGCCTCACCCACCGCACCCTCCGCAAGGTGGGCGAGGACATCGAGAGCCTCGGCATGAACACCGCCATCTCGGCCCTGATGATCTTCATCAACGATCTGCCCAAGGAGGGCCCCCTGCCCCGCTTCTGCGTCGAGACCCTCGTGCAGATGGTGCACCCCTTCGCGCCGCACATGGCCGAGGAGCTCTGGGAGAAGCTGGGCCACGCGCCCAGCATCCAGCAGGCGCCCTGGCCTCCCTTCGATCCCGCCCTGTGCGCGGCCTCCGAGGTGGAGGTGGCCGTGCAGGTGAACGGCAAGGTGCGCGGCAAGCTGCGCTTCCCCGTGGGCGCCGCCCAGGAGGAGGTGCTCGCCCAGGCCAAGGCCGACGAGAACGTGGCCCGGCACCTGGAGGGCAAGAGCCTGGCCAAGGTGATCTGGGTGCAGGACAAGCTGCTGAGCCTCGTGGTGAAGTAGGCCCCATGCAGGAAGGCGTCGCCGTGTCCGGCATCCATGCCGTGGTCTTCGACGTGGGCCGCGTGCTCCTGCACTGGGAGCCCGCCCTGCTGTACGGCCCGATGCTGGGCGGCCCGGAAGGTGTCCAGGCCTTCCTGGACGAGGTGGATTTCCACGGCCTGAACCAGCGCCTGGACCGGGGCGAGCCCTGGGAGGCCACCTTCGCGGAGGCCTGCGCGCGCTTTCCCCACCGCGCCGAGGCCCTGAACGCCTACCGGGACCGCTGGGACGTGACGATCCCCGGCCCCCTGGAGGACACGGTGGCCCTGCTGGAGGAACTGCACGGGCGCGTGCCCCTGTATGCCCTCACCAACTTCGGCTCCCGCAGCTGGCCCGTGGTGCGGGCGCGCTACGCCTTCTTCGACCGCTTCGACGGGATCGTGGCCAGCTGCGAGGAGGGCCTGATCAAGCCGGATCCCGCCATCTACCGCCGCCTGCTGGACCGCTACGGCCTGGAGGCCGCCGCCACCTTCTTCACGGACGACCTGGAAGCCAACGTGCAGGCCGCCCGCGCCGTGGGGCTCCGCGCCCACCGCTTCATGGGCGCCGCTGTCCTGCGCAGGGAGCTGGAAGCCCACGGCCTCCTGTAGGCGCTACAGGCCGCCCCGCAGGTTCGCGAAGGTCCAGAGGCGGCCGTCCTCCTTCGCCCGCAGCAGGGCCACGAGGCGTCCCTCGTGCAGCGCGGCGATGGGCGCACCGGGGTCGGGGAAGCCCTCGGGAAGGCGGCCCACAGGTGCTTCCAGGCAGCCGGGGTCCACGGGGCGGCCGTGCAGCAGGTGCTCCAGTTCCGCGTCGTCCAGGGGCCTCGCGGCACACCACGGAAGCAGGTCCCGCCCCTGCACCAGCACCTCGCAGCCCTCGCCGGGATCCACCCAGGGCCCGATGGCCGTGCGGTGCAGCGCGGCCAGGTGGGCGCCCACGCCGAGGGCGCGGCCCAGGTCCCGGGCCAGGCTCCGCACGTAGTAGCCGCCCCGGCAGGTGAGGCGCAGACGGCTGCGGAAGGGCAGTTCGTGGGCCATCCAGGCCGCCTCGTGCAGGTACACGCGGCTGGGGGGAAGCTCCACCGCCTCGCCCCGGTGGGCCTTGCGGTAGGCGGCCTCGCCGTCGATCTTCTTGGCGCAGGTGGCCGGGGGCACCTGGTCCGTCCAGCCCAGGAAGGCGGGCAGCGCGGCCTCCAGCGCAGCCTCGGAAAGCGACGAAGGATCCGCCTCCAGGACCGCCTGGCCCAGGTGGTCGCAGGTGTCCGTCTCTCGCCCCCAGACGATCTCCGCCTCGTAGGTCTTGGGCAGGGGGTGCAGCAGCTCCATCAGGCGGGTGGCCTGGCCCGAAAGCACCAGCAGCAGCCCGTGGGCGAAGGGGTCCAGGGTGCCGCCGTGGCCCAAGGGCCACTTTCTCTGGCCCGCCTCCCGCGCCCGGGCCGTGAAGGCCCGCACCAGGTCGAAGCTGGTGCGGCCCACGGACTTGTGGGCGAGGTGCAGGCCCGGCGCGACGGGGGCCGCGGCGTTCAGGCGTCCCCCCGGCGGTCCTCGGGATCGGGCTCGGGCGCCTCCTCCGCGGGCCGGCTGGCGCGCTCCCGCTCCAGCTCCGCCAGCAGCCCCTCCATGCGGTTGCCCTCCTCCAGCGTGGTGTCCGGGAAGAAGCGCAGCTCGGGCACCCGGCGCAGCTTCATGCGGCTCGCGAGCTGGGTGCGCAGGAAGCCCGCGGCCCGCCCCAGGGCCTTCCGGGTGCGCTCGCTCTGGCCCTCTTCGCCGAGCACCGTGTAGTAGACCCGCGCGATGCTGCGATCGCCCGTGAGGCGCACGGCGGTGAGGGTCACGAAGCCCAGCTCGGGATCGCGCAGCTCCCGCTGGATGAGGGTGGAGAGAAGGAAGTGGACCTGGTCTTCAAGCTGTTCGGGGCGAAGCATGGGATCTCCGGCGCGGTGTGCACCAGTCCCCATTGTACCGGGCGAGAATGGGACATGCGGGAATGGTTCCGGGACTGGTTCGATGCCGACTACGCGGCCCTGTACGCCCACCGGGACGCGGCGGAGGCCGCGCGCGCGGTGGAGACCGCGCTCCGGCTTGCGCCCGGGCTGGGCTCCGGCCCCGTGCTGGACCTGGCCTGGGGGGCGGGCCGCCCCCCGGGGGCCCTCCGCCCCGCGAGCCCGCGGGCCGTCGGCATCGACCTCTCGGGGGAGCTCCTGTCGGGAGCCCCGGAGGCGCTGCGCCCCTGGCTGCTGCGCGCGGACATGCGCCGCCTGCCCTTGAGGCGGGAGAGTCTCTCCGGCGTCTGCCTCTGGTTCACGAGCTTCGGCTACTTCAGCGACGCCGAGAACCAAGCCCTGCTGGCTAACCTGGCCACCCTCCTCCGCCCCGGCGGCGTGCTGCTCCTGGACCTCCCCAACGCTGGACGCCTCCGCCGAACCCTGGTGCCAGAGGAGGAACAGGCGCGGGAAGGCTGCCGCGTGTGCATCCGCCGCGCCTTCGAGGGGGAACGCCTGGTGAAGCGCATCCGCATCGAGAGGCCGGACGGAAGCCGCCGCGAGGCGATCGAATCCCTGCACCTGTACGCGCCCGAGGCGCTCAGGGCCATGGCCCGCGGCTGCGGCCTCCTCCCCGCGGCGGAACGGGGCGACACCGAGGGCGCCCCCTTCGACCCGACGCGCAGCCCCCGGTGGCTGGCCCTTTTCAGGAAGCAGACCGGTGAAAACCCTTTCCTGGACGGGTACGGGATAATGACCCATCCACCAAGGAGATGCGCCATGAGCTTCCGCACCCTCACGACCCTGCCGCTCCAGGGGCGCCGTGTCTTCCTGCGGGCCGACCTCAACGTGCCCATCAAGGAGGGGCAGATCAAGGACGCCACCCGCATCCAGGAGACCCTGCCCACCCTGCGCCACCTGCTCGAGGGCGGCGCCTCCGTGGTGGTGGCCAGCCA
>CAXYVC010000087.1:0-11499 GCA_964292295.1 uncultured bacterium | reverse complement strand
TCGGCCGCGCCGGGGCGGCGCACCTTGACCTCGCCGGACAGATCGACCTGCTCGCCACCGGGCGAGACGTCGGCGCTGCGCGCGGTTATCAGGGTCTCGTTGTCCTCGCCCTGCATGTGCAGGCGCGGCAGGTGCAGGCGGGTGATGTCGCCGGCGGGGAGATGCTCGTGTCGCTCGGCGAGCAGCTCGTAGCGCTGGCGGCCGTCGGCGCCGGAACCGACCACGCGCGTGTTGTGCGCGATGGATTCCGGTCCGGTCTGGCCGCCCTGGGTCACCAGGGCGTGGGCACGGGGGGGGCGCCGGGTGTGGGCTGCGGCGCTACGGACAGAGGGCTGGCGGTGCGGCCGCCGTCGTGCTCCTCCGGGTTGCTCCACTGTGCGGGGGCCTGGGGGACGCCGCCCAAGTCCCCCCTGCGCGCGAGCTTCCCAGCCCCATCAACGACCCCGACGACCCCTTCCTGGAGAAGGTGCGCAAGACCCTCACCGTGCAGATCCTCCCGGCCCTGGCCGCCGACGGCGGCGGCCTGGAGCTCGTGGGCCGCCACGAGAAGCAGGTGATGATCCGCTACATGGGCGCCTGCACCACCTGTCCCGCGGGCCTCACGGGCACCCTCATGGCCATCGAGGGCATCCTGAAGGCCGAGGTGGACCCGGAGATCGTGGTCATCACGGTGTGAGGCAGAGGAGCACACCACCCCCAAGCACTGCACACCCCGCGAGAAGGCCTCGCGGCCCCGCACCAAACAGCGGCGCAACGAACCGTCCAAGCAAGGCCCCGACTGGAACCACCAGGAGCAACCACACAAACGCACGAGCCAGGATCCACCCCTGCCTCCGAACCACGGACCAGAAGGTCCTGCGGAATCGCCGTGCTGCAATGCGGGCAGCAGGGCTTTGCGGTTCGGTGCGCGTGACGCTGCGGACGAGCTGGCCCGCAGGAACCCTTGAGCGGTCGACGTGACCCGGTCCTCACCCAGGCGCGATGCCGAAAAGGGGTGCTTTTCATATATTTTCATCTTGATTGCAAATCCATGCAGAACCACCCTGACTCCATGATTCCCCGCGCCCTCGCCCAGGCCCTTCAAGAACGCGCCGCCCTCTATCCGGTGCTGACCCTCACTGGCCCGCGCCAGTCGGGCAAGACGACGCTGTGCCGGATGCTGTTCCCGGACAAGCCCTACGTCAGCCTGGAGGCCCTGGATGCGCGGGAGTTCGCGGCATCCGACCCCCGGGGCTTCCTGGCCCAGGTTCCCGACGGGGCCGTGCTGGACGAGGTGCAGCAGGCACCGGGGCTGCTGTCCTACCTGCAGGAGGAAGTGGACCGCGATCCCCGGCCGGGCCGCTTTGTCCTTACCGGCAGCGAGAACCTGGCCCTGAACGCGGCGGTGGCGCAGTCTCTGGCGGGCCGCACCGCCCTCCTGCACCTGCTGGCCTGCGCCCGGGAGGAGGTCACCGCCTTCCCCGAAGCCCCGGACGAGCTGTGGTCGGCCCTGTGGCACGGCGGCTATCCCCGCATCTTCGACCGGAAAATGCCTCCCCAGGTCTGGTACGCCGACTACGTGGCCACCTACCTGGAGCGCGATGTGCGCCGCCTGCTGAACGTGGGCGACCTGCGCACCTTCGGCACCTTCCTGCGCCTGGCCGCCGGGCGCACCGGGCAGGAGCTGAATCTCAGCGCCCTGGCCTCCGACGTGGGCACCGCCGTGAACACCCTCAAGGCCTGGGTCTCGGTATTGGAGGCCAGCTACCTGGTGGCCCTGGTGCCCGCCTGGCACGCCAACGCCAGCAAGCAGGCGGTGAAGGCCCCCAAGCTGCACTTCCTGGATTCGGGCCTGGCCTGCCACCTGCTTGGCATCCGCGACGCAACCCAACTTGCCCTGCACCCCCTGCGCGGGGCGATTTTCGAATCGTGGATGGTGTCCGAAGTGCTCAAGGCCCGCCTCAACCGCGGCCTGGCTCCGGAAGCCTTCCACTACCGCGAGCCAAGAGGCCCCGAGGTGGACCTGATGGTGCGCACCGGCACCGGCTGGGTGCTGGTCGAAGCGAAGTCCGCCCAGACCGTGGATTCCGAGTTCTTCCGTCACCTGGAAACCTTGGCCAAGCGCTTGGGGCCCGATTCGGTGGCAAAGAAGGTGCTGGTCTACGGCGGGGAGACATCCCAGTCCCGGACCCTGGCCCAGGTGATGGCATGGCGGGACATGCCCTCCGGCCCCTGGACTTGAGGGGCTCAACGGGCGGAAATCCCCCACCGCGCCTCGGCTTCCACCAACCGCTCCACTCGGCCTCGACTCTGGTCCGCTCCCCCTTGGCCTCGCATTTCACCGCAACGGACAGATCGTGGATTCGGCTGTCGAGCCCCTCGAGCCCTCCGGCGTTGCAGGTGGCCATGGCCATCGGCTCCCCGAAGCGCTCGACCACGGTGCTGTCGATGTCGAGGGTGTAACCCGGCAGGCGCGCCAAGGTCCAGACCGTCACGATCTCCCAGAAGTCGACCTGGTGCTGGCCGCGCAGGGACTGGAAGAAGCGTGCGTAGGTCAGGAACTGCCGGAACCCTCTCGCCTGCTTGATCGGGCCGAACACGGGCTCCACTGTTTGCTTCCGCAATCGGTAGGGACTTCGCCAGCCGCCACGCCTCAACCGTTCCCGCATCGATGCGATCAGGCTTCCCGCCTTGCCGCGCCCAGGATTCACGGCCGCCCTCATCCCGTGCTTCTGGCGCCCGGTGGCGATGTAGCCGCGGATCCGACGTTCCGCCAATCCCTTGAGGTTCTCCTCGGAGCAGAAGCCTGCGTCCGACGAGCACTGGCGCGGCTTGCGGCCAGTGTTGCTCCACACCTGGTCCACCATCGGCAGTAGCTGCGCCATGTCCGCACTCGTCGCCACGACATCGCAGGCCACGATCACCTGCGCGTCCGCATCCACTGCGGCCTGCGCGTTGTAGCACTGCTGGAAGCCGTCCTTCGTGGGCATCACCCGGCTCTCGGGATCCGTGAAGTTCCGCTGGGCCCTGGGGTCCACCTTCGGAGGCTCTGGGAAATATGGCCGACAAATCCAACTCGTCGGCCACCAGATCGCGGACGAAGTGCGCCACATGCCCCTCGGGGATGAACTCATCCACCGATGGCGGCAACAGCCACACCTGCTTCGGGTTCCACTCACGGAATCGCTTGCCCATACCACATCAACGTACAACAGATGCTTCGGTTTACTTGGACGGGCTCCTGGGCTCCGGCGTCAGTCCAGCCGGTAGTTGGGGGCTTCCTTCGTGATCATCACGTCGTGGGCGTGGCTCTCGCGCAGGCCGGAGCCGGTGATCTGCACGAAGGTGGCCTTGGCGTGGAAATCGGGGATGCTGGCGCCGCCCACGAGCCCCATGCCCGCGCGCAGGCCGCCCATGAGCTGCACCACGAGGTCGGCCACGCGGCCCTTGTAGGGCACCTGGCCCTCGATGCCCTCGGGCACGAGCTTGGTCTCGTCCTTCCCCTCCTGGAAGTAGCGGTCCTTGCTGCCCGCCTTCATGGCGCCGATGGAGCCCATGCCGCGGTAGCTCTTGAAGGTGCGCCCCTGGAAGAAGACCATCTCGCCCGGGGCCTCGTCCGTGCCCGCGAAGAGGCTGCCGATCATCACGCAGTCCGCCCCGGCGGCGATGGCCTTGGCCACATCCCCGCTGAACTTGATGCCGCCGTCGGCGATGCAGGGCACGCCCAGCTCCCGGCAGGCGCGGCTGGCCTCGGCCACCGCGGTGACCTGGGGCATGCCCGCGCCGGTGACGATGCGGGTGGTGCAGATGGAGCCGGGCCCGATGCCCACCTTCACCGCATCCGCACCGGCCAGGATCAGGTCCTTCGCGCCCTGGTAGGTGGCCACGTTGCCGGCGATGACCTGCGTTTCGGGCAGGGCCTCCTTCAGGCTGCGCAGGCCGTCCAGGACACCGCGGCTGTGGCCGTGGGAGCTGTCCAGGCAGAGCACGTCCACCTTGGCATCCACCAGGGCCCTCGCGCGGTCCAGCATGTCCTTGCCCACGCCCAGGGCGGCGCCCACCCGCAGGCGGCCCAGGCCGTCCTTGCAGCTGTTCGGATAGTTGATGGCCTTCTCGATGTCCTTGACGGTGATGAGGCCGCGGAGGGCGCCGTTCCCGTCCACCACCAGCAGCTTCTCGATGCGGTGCCGCTGGAGGATGGCCTTGGCCTGCTCCAGGGTGGTGCCCACGGGCACCGTGACCAGGTTGTCCTTGGTCATGCGATCACTGACGGGCAGCTCGAGGTTCGTTTCGAAGCGCAGGTCGCGGTTCGTGAGGATGCCCACGAGCTTGCCGTTCTCCACCACGGGCACGCCGCTGATGTGGTACTTGGCCATCAGGGCCTCGGCCTCGGAGATGCGGGCGTCGGGACGGATGGTGATCGGGTCCGTGATCATGCCGGACTCGCTGCGCTTCACCTTGTCCACCTCCTCGGCCTGGCGCGCGATGGAAAGGTTCTTGTGGATGATGCCCAGGCCGCCCTGCTGGGCCAGCGCGATGGCGAGGCGCCCTTCCGTCACCGTGTCCATGGCGGCGGAAACCATGGGGATGCGCAGGCCAATGGTCCGGGTCAGCCTTGTGGAGAGGTCCACCTGGTTGGGGTGCACCTCGGAGGCCCCCGGGACCAGGAGCACATCGTCGAAGGTCAGGGCCTGCATCAGGGGCAAGGTCAGCATCGGGAGCCTCGATTCGGGGTCCGCACCTGCGGAGCCTTGCACGCCATGATTGCACGGCCAGGGCGGCCTCTACAACGCGGAAGGGGCGGCCTGCGCCGCCCCTTCCGCCGGGTCTCCGGGGCTCAGAACTGCTCGGCCACGGGCTCGAAGAAGGCCTGGGGCTTCTTGCACACGGGGCAGGCGCCCGGGGCGTTGGGGCCCTCGTGGATGTGGCCGCACTCCATGCAGCGCCACTGGATGGCGGTTTCGCGCTTGTAGACGGTGCCGTTGGCCACCCGGTCGCGCAACCGGATGTAGCGGGCCTCGTGCTCCTTCTCGACCTTGGAGACCCACTCGAAGGTCTTGGCCACCTCGTTGAAGCCCTCCTCGCGGGCGACCTTGGCGAAGGCGGGGTAGAGGGCCGCCCACTCCTCGTTCTCGCCGTCGACGGCGGCCTTGAGCTGGGCCAGGGTGTCGCCCGCCACCACGGGGTAGGAGGCGGTGATCTCGATGCATTCGGTGGCCATGGGGGCCAGGTGGGCGTAGAAGAGGCGGGCGTGTTCCTGCTCGTTGCGGGCCGTCTCCTCGAAGACCGCCGCGATGTGCTGGAAGCCATCCTGGCGCGCGATGGCCGCGGCATAGGTGTAGCGGTTGCGGGCCTGGCTTTCGCCGGCGAAGGCCTTGAGGAGGTTCTGGGCCGTCTGGCTCTGCCTGAGTTCCATGGGGGGTCTCCTTGATCCTGCGAGCCGGTCGCATGGGATGGCCCGCAGGATACACCCGGAAGGGTGGAGGCAGGCGGATCCTGCCGGGGGGCGGCCCAGGGTCCCCGCAAAGGCCCGCAATCCTTGCAAAAAAGCCTTGTGGGGCCTAGACTCGCGCAGGTGAGGCGGGCTTCCGTTCGAGGTGTGAATCCCGTCTTCCTCAAGAGCGCGATCCGCCGCCCACGGAAACAACACCGAGCCGGCACACGAAGGAGGTCCTCATGGCCGAAAGACGCATGGTTACCCTCGACGGTAACGAGGCGGCAGCATCCGTTGCCCATCGCACCAACGAGGTGATCGCCATCTACCCGATCACGCCCTCTTCCAACATGGGCGAGTGGTCGGACGAGTGGTCCGCCCAGGGCCGCAAGAACATCTGGGGCACGGTTCCCTCCGTCATGGAGATGCAGTCCGAGGGCGGCGCCGCCGGCGCCGTGCACGGCGCGCTCCAGGCCGGCTCCCTGGCGACCTCCTTCACGGCCTCCCAGGGCCTGCTGCTCTTCATCCCGAACATGTACCTGATCGCGGGCGAGCTGACGCCCTTCGTGCTGCACGTCACGGCGCGCACGATCGCCACCCACGCCCTGTCGATCTTCGGCGACCACGCGGACGTGATGGCCTGCCGCCAGACCGGCTTCGCGATGCTCAGCTCCGACAGCGTCCAGGCCGCCCACGACTTCGCGCTGATCTCCCAGTCCTCCACGCTGCGCAGCCGCGTCCCCTTCCTGCACTTCTTCGACGGCTTCCGCACCAGCCACGAGGTCAGCAAGATCGAGATGCTGAACGACGAGGACCTCCGCGCCATGGTGACGGACGAGCTCGTCGCGTCCCACCGCCAGCGCGGCCTGACGCCCGACCGTCCCGCGATCCGCGGCACGGCCCAGAACCCGGACGTGTTCTTCCAGGCCCGCGAGGCCTGCAATCCCTTCTACATGGCCTGCCCGGACATCGTGCAGGAGGAGATGGACAAGTTCGCGAAGATGACCGGCCGCCAGTACCGGCTCTTCGATTACTTCGGCGCGCCGGATGCGGAGCGCGTACTCATCGTGATGGGCTCCGGCGCCGACGTGGCGCACGAGTACGTCGAGTGGGCCATGAAGCAGGGCGAGAAGGTGGGCGTGCTGAAGGTCCGCCTCTTCAGGCCCTTCTCCCTCAAGCACTTCGCCCAGGCCCTGCCCGCGAGCGTGAAGAAGATCGCCGTGCTGGACCGCGTGAAGGAAGCGGGCGCCGCCGGCGAACCGCTCTACATGGACGTGGTCACCGCCCTGCGCGAGGCCCGCGAGGAGGGCCTCACCGCCCTCGATCCGAAGGTCGTCGGCGGCCGCTACGGCCTGTCCAGCAAGGAGTTCACGCCCGCGATGGTCCAGGCGGTCTTCGCGAACCTGGCCGCCGCCAAGCCCAAGAACCACTTCACGGTGGGCATCGTGGACGACGTGACCCACACCAGCCTGCCCGTGGATGCCGGCTTCGACATCGAGCCTGCGGACGTGAAGCGCGCGATGTTCTTCGGCCTGGGTTCCGACGGCACGGTGGGTGCCAACAAGAACTCCATCAAGATCATCGCCGAGGAGACCTCCAACTACGGCCAGGGCTACTTCGTCTACGACTCCAAGAAGGCGGGTGCGGTGACCATCAGCCACCTGCGCTTCGGGCCCCGCCCGATCCGCAGCGCCTACCTGATCACCAAGGCCAACTTCGTGGCCTGCCACCAGACGAGCTTCCTCGACAAGTACGACATGCTCAGCAGCGCCGCCGACGGCGCCACCTTCCTGCTGAACACGCCCTACTCCAAGGACGAGGTGTGGGACACCCTGCCGAAGGAGGTGCAGGAGGCCCTGATCTCCAAGAAGATGAAGCTCTACGTGATCGACGCCTACGAGGTGGCCAAGGCCACGGGCATGGGCGTGCGCATCAACACGATCATGCAGACCTGCTTCTTCGCCATCTCCGGCGTGCTGCCCCGCGAGGAGGCCATCGCCCAGATCAAGAAGGCCATCAAGAAGTCCTATAGCAAGAAGGGCGACGCGGTCGTGCAGAAGAACTTCGAGGCCGTGGATCACACCCTGGCCCACCTGCACGAAGTGAAGGTTCCCGCCGCCGTGACCACCACGCGCTGCATGCCGCCCTTCGTGTCCGAAGCCGCGCCCGAGTTCACCAAGAAGGTCCAGGCCGTGATGATGGCCGGCAAGGGCGACCTGCTGCCCGTCAGCGCCTTCCCCGTGGACGGCACCTGGCCCGTGGGCACCACCCAGTGGGAGAAGCGCAACATCGCGCTCGACATCCCCGTCTGGGAGAAGGATCTCTGCATCCAGTGCAACAAGTGCGCGACGATCTGCCCCCACGCCGCCATCCGTCCCAAGGTCTACGATCCCGCCGAGCTTGCCGGCGCGCCCGAGACCTTCAAGAGCGTGGACTACAAGGGCAAGGAGTTCGCGGGCAAGAAGTTCACCATTCAGGTGGCGCCCGAGGACTGCACCGGCTGCGGCATCTGCGTGAGCGTCTGCCCCGCCAAGGACAAGGCCGAGCCCACCCGCAAGGCCATCAACATGACGCCCCAGATGCCCCTGCGCGAGGCCGAGGCCAAGAACTTCGCGTTCTTCCTCAACATCCCCGACGTGGACCGCACCGCGCTGAAGCTGGACGTGAAGGGCACGCAGTTCATGAAGCCCCTCTTCGAGTTCAGCGGCTCCTGCGCCGGCTGCGGCGAGACGCCCTACATCAAGCTGCTCACGCAGCTGTTCGGTGACCGGGCCCTCATCGCCAACGCCACGGGATGCTCCTCCATCTACGGCGGCAACCTGCCCACCACGCCCTACACCACGGACGCCAACGGCCGCGGTCCCGCGTGGTGCAACAGCCTCTTCGAGGACAACGCCGAGTTCGGCCTCGGCATGCGCCTCTCCGTGGACAAGACCACGGAGTTCGCCACCGAGCTGCTGATGAAGCTGGCTTCCGTGGTGGGCGACGAGCTGGTGGCCGGCCTCGTGAACGCCGACCAGGCCACCGAGGCGGGCATCCAGGCCCAGCGCGAGCGCGTGGCGGCCCTCAAGGCCAAGCTGGCCTCCGTGAACAGCCCCGACGCCCAGCGCCTGGCCCTGATCGCGGACTACCTGGTGAAGAAGAGCGTGTGGATCATCGGCGGCGACGGCTGGGCCTACGACATCGGCTACGGCGGTCTCGACCACGTCATCGCCCAGAACCGCAACGTCAACATCCTGGTGCTCGACACCGAGGTGTATTCCAACACCGGCGGCCAGGCCTCCAAGTCCACGCCCATCGGCGCCGCGGCGAAGTTCGCGTTCTCCGGCAAGACCCAGCCCAAGAAGGACATGGCGATGATCGCCATGGCCTACGGCAACGTCTTCGTGGCCAAGGTCTCCCTTGGCGCCCGGGACGCCCAGACGGTCAAGGCCTTCCAGGAGGCCGAGAGCTACGACGGTCCGTCCCTCATCCTGGCCTACAGCCACTGCATCGCCCACGGCTTCGACCTCTCCATGGGCTGCGAGCAGCAGAAGCTGGCGGTGGATTCCGGCCACTGGCCGCTCTTCCGCTTCGACCCCCGCCGCGTGGAAGCCGGCGAGAGCCCGCTGCAGCTGGACAGCCCGGCCCCGAAGGTGCCGCTCAGCCAGTACGTCCTGAACGAGACCCGCTACCGCATGGTCGAGCGCATGGACCCCGAGGGCTTCCAGAAGCTGATGGCCAGCGCCCAGCGCGAGGTCACGAACCGCTTCGCGGTCTACGAGAACATGGCCAAGCTGACCATGCCCGTGAAGAGCGTCGATGACGTGAAGTAGCCCCGCGCCGTCCTGGCGCACGGAATGAGGGCCCCGCGAGGGGCCCTCGTTTCTTGTGCCTGGTGCTCGCAGCCGGACTCGAACCGGCACGCCCTTCCGGACAGTGGATTTTAAGTCCACGGCGTCTGCCATTCCGCCATGCGAGCCGCACCTTCCAATCTAGCCTGCTTGGTAGACTTCTGGCATGAGCCATGACGACGGCGGGCACCCGCTTCTCCAGAACCTGAACCCTGCCCAGCGGGAGGCGGTGACCCACGCCCACGGGCCCCTGCTGCTGCTGGCAGGCGCGGGGTCGGGGAAGACCACCGTCATCACGCGGCGCATCGCGTGGCTCATCGAGGAGGAGGGCGTGCCACCGGGGGCGATCCTCGCCGTGACCTTCACGAACAAGGCCGCCGACGAGATGCGCGAGCGCGTGCAGCGCCTGGTGACCGTGCCCGCGGAGCAGCTCTGGGTGAGCACCTTCCACAGCTTCTGCACCCGCATCCTGCGCCGGGAGGGCGACCGCACGCCCGTGGGGCGCGACTTCGTGATCTTCGACCCCTCCGACCAGAAGAGCCTGGTGAAGCAGGTGCTCACGGAGCTGAAGCTGCCCGAGAAGCAGTACCACCCCAAGAAGATCCTGGAGCTCATCTCCGACTTCAAGAACCGCTGCCTGCTGCCCGAGGAGGCCGCGGAAGAGGCCCTGGATCCCTGGACGCGCAAGGCCCTGGATGCCTACGCGCTGTACCAGAAGGCGCTGCTCAACCACCGCGCCTGCGACTTCGACGACCTGCTGCTGCACACGGAGCGCCTCTTCCGGAACCCGGCGGTCCAGGAGGCCTACGCCCGGCGCTTCCGCTACCTGATGGTGGACGAATACCAGGACACGAACCGCGCCCAGTACCTGCTCGTGCAGCACCTCGCGCGCCAGCACCACAACCTCTGCGTGGTGGGGGACGAGGACCAGTCCATCTACGGCTGGCGCGGCGCCGACATCCGCAACATCCTGGACTTCCAGCGGGACTTCCCGGAGGCGACCCGCATCGAGCTGCTGATGAACTACCGCAGCACCCGGGAGATCCTCGACGCCGCCTCCGAGGTGATCGCCCACAACACGCAGCGCGTGGAGGGCAAGGGACGCCTGGAGACCTTCAAGGGCGAGGGCGAGCGCATCAGCTTCCGCCTCCTGGACGAGGGCCGCCTGGAGGCGGAGTGGATCGTGCAGCGCATCCTGGACGAGATGGCGAGGGCTCCGGAGGCCCGCATCGCCGTGCTCTACCGCGCGAATTGGCAGTCGCGGCAGCTGGAGGAGGCGCTGCGCGCGGTGAACCTGCCCTACAAGCTGGTGGGCGGCGTGAAGTTCTACGAGCGCCAGGAGGTGAAGGACCTGCTGGCCTACCTGCGCCTGCTGGCCAACCCCTTCGACCTGGTGAGCTTCCGGCGCAGCGTGAGTGCGCCCTCCCGGGGCGTGGGGCCCACGACCCTCGCCCGCATCGAGGCGGCGATCCCGGAGGACGGCACGCCCCTCGACGGCGTGGCGGCCCTGCTGCGGAGCGGCGAGCTGAAGGGGCGCGCCCAGCGCGAGCTGGGCAAGTTCCTGGACCTCTTCCGGCGGGCCTCCGGGGAGCTGCCCCACCTGGGCGCCGCCGCGATGGCGCGCTGGATGCTGGTGGAGAGCGGCTACGTCCAGATGCTGGAGGACGAGGGGACGATGGAGGCGGAGGGCCGCCTGCGCAACCTGGAGGAGTTCGTCTCCGCCGCGGCGGAGGCGGAGTCGCTGGGACTGCGCCTGGCGGAGTTCCTGGACCGCATCACCCTGGCCTCCGACGCGGACCAGGTGGAAGAGGCCGCCCGCCTGAGCCTGATGACCATCCACTGCGCGAAGGGCCTGGAGTTCCCGGTGGTGCTGCTCGCGGGGCTGGAGGAGGACGTCTTCCCCAACCGCAACGCCCGGGAAACCGAGGAGGGGCTGGAGGAGGAACGCCGCCTCTTCTACGTGGCCATCACGCGGGCCCAGCGGAAGCTGTACTTGAGCGCGGCGCGCCGCCGCCGCGTGTTCGGCACCGAGATGCTCGGCATGCCCAGCCGCTTCCTGCGGGAGCTTCCCGCCGAGGCGCTGGAGGCGCCGATCCGGTGGGGGACGGAGCTGTACCGCGCGGGGCAGGGTCTACCCGGCGGGGGCTACGCCGCGCCCCCGGGCAGGGCGGGCGCTTCCGTGGCCAGCGGGCTGGCCCGGGTGCGCGCCAAGTTCGAGCCGCACCTTGAAACCATGTTCCTGTACCGCCAGCT
>CAXYVC010000086.1:0-11562 GCA_964292295.1 uncultured bacterium | reverse complement strand
GGACCGTCCTTGCCCCCCGGGGGCGCCGGGGGGGGAAAGACCCGGCCGGGGGGCCCGTCCCCCACCCCCCCCCCCTCTCTACCCCCCCCTTTCGGGGTGTCCGTGCTGGGCTCCCCCAGCACGGCGCCATCCCAGGCATCCAGAGCCGCGATGGCCTCGCAAATCGACCCCGCGGGCGGAAAGGGGCGCACGGCGTCATGAATGAGGACCACAGCCTCCGGAAAGGCCGGCAGCGCAGCCAGGGCCGCCTCCACGCTGTCCTGGCGGCTGTCCCCGCCCGCCACCACCCAGGCGGGCACCGGGAAGTCCCAGGCTCTCACGGCCTCGAGGTATTCCGGAGGCACGGCAAGGGCGATGCCCGCCAGGACCGGCATCCCCGGCCCCAGGAAGGCCTCCACGGTGGCCCGCAGCAGGGGCACCCCGCCCCAGTCGCGGAACTGCTTCGGACAGCCGCCCCCCATGCGGAGGCCGCGTCCTCCCGCGGGGATCAACAGATGGATCGGAACCTGGGTCATCCTGTGCCTCGGAATCCAGTGTCCGGATTCCGCCCCGGAAGCTCAACCCTGGCGCCCCCGGCGGGTGATGAAGGGCTCGACACCACGGTGGCCCAGCTTCCGGGCGATGTCCTCCGCGGCCCTCGCGGCCTCGGCTTGGTGTAGATAGCTGCCCACCCGCACGCGCTTGACCCGGCTTCCGTTCCCCAGCATGGCCGCCTGCACGGTGACCTCCTGGAAATGGCGCCGCAGCTCGCGCACCAGGCGGTCCACGTTGGCTTCGTCGCTGAAGGAACCCACCTGCACCGTGAAGGGGTCATCCTGGTCCTGGCGCACCGCCGCCAGGGAACCGTCCTGGCTCACGCTGCGGATGCGTACCCCGACGGTCCCCCTGCCGTGGAAGCCCAGCTCCCGGGCGGCCCGCTGGGAGACGTCCAGGATGCGCCCCCGGACGAAGGGGCCGCGGTCATTCACCCGCAGCACCGTCCTGTGCCCGTTGGCGAGGTTCACCACCTCGACGTAGGTGCCCAAGGGAAGGGTGCGGTGCGCGCAGGTGAGGGCCTCGGGATCGAAGACCTCCCCGGTGGCCGTGGGCCTTCCGGCAAAGGCGTCCTCCTCCCCGCCGTACCAGCTGGCCTGGCCCGTCTCGGAGTAGCCCGACGAGGCGCCCGCCCCCTCCAGGGGCGTCGGCGCGGGGACCACGGCAAGGGGCACCCGGGGCTGGGTGCAGTGGAGGCTAAAGAAGAGCGCCACGAGCCCCGCTCCGAGCCGCGTCCCTCCGCGCACCCAGCGGAGGAAACCCCCGCGGAGCCTGCCCATGTCCCGTACCGGTTCTGAAAAGCACACCTGGATGTCGGAGATCCAAATGCTGAAGGCCCGGTTCCAGCTCTGGGTATCGAAGGGGTTGAATTCCATGGGACTCCGAATGAGCGGGGGCCCCGCAAGGCCCATCCGACCATTCTAGCCCGCCCTTCCATTTTGTAAAGCCGAAAGGCTTTTCGGCAACCCCCAGCAGGAGCGCTGGCCTTGAAGTCCCATCTTGGCAGACGACGGAGTGTCGCCTATCCGGTCGTTATTGTTTTGAAGGGATTTCAGAGAATCTGAAGGACTTCGGTTTGTTCCCGTGGGACCGGAAAATAGACGGGAGCGCCCTCACATGTCGTTCCGCAGCAGCCTGGTTCGGGAAGTGGCCGAAGAAGACCTGGTAGCAGGGACGTCCATCACGAAGAGTCATGGGAGCAACAAACAGGTCCGGTTTTTCGCTTCCAAAAAATCCCACCGCCTTCTGGATTGTTTCCCTCTGGCAGGCAATCTCCAGACGCAGGGTCCATTGCCCCTTGCCCGCCGCCTGGATCCGCCGCGCCCCCTGCCGGACCGCCAGGGACAGGTCACCCTTTTTCAGTGCCTCCAGGCGCGCAGCTACATCGAAGGGCACGGGTTTGGCGTCCTCCTTGGCCGGAACAGGCGCCGGCGCGGCCCGTGGCGCCTCTACGGGGGCTGCAGGCGGCGCTCCGGACTCAGACACGGGAGCAGGCGCAGGTTTTTCAACGACCTTCAAAGCTTCAGGAGCCTTGATATTCCCAGCCGAATTCCCTAAGACCTGGGGCTTTTGGGGCATCCGGCGCTGGCGCATCCAGAACCAGGCGCCGAGCCCCCCGCCCAGAAGCACCAGCAACAGCCCGAGGGCCGGTACGCGGCTCCGGGACGGGGTCGCCATGGGGTCCTCGGGGGGGGGAGGCAGGGGATCCACGGTCCCAAAGGAATCGGGCAGAATGGCCACGGGCCGCTCTGACTCAGGCTCCTGCACATCCTCCGGCAGCGGCGGGAGCGGGAAGGAGGGGGTCGGCAGAAAGGCCTGGCCCGTGGCCACCGGGCTTTCCTGGACTTCCACGGGTGCTTCAGGCGCAGGCAGGAAGCCGGGAAGGGCCGCTTCGGCAGGCGGAGGGGGCTCCTCGTCCAGCACGGGATCCGGCAGGGCGTCCAGGGCGGCGCTCAGGTGGTCCAGGTTGGTCGTGGGCCGGGCCGCGGCCTCGATGGTGGAGAAGAGGCTGGGCACCGTCTCCAGGGTGGGCTCCGGCAGGGGCTCGCTCGGCGTGGAAGGGTCGGGGGTGAGCGCCAGGTCCAGCGCCTGCCGGGCGATGGGGGGCATCTCGTGCAGGCGCCCCCAGCCCATCTCCCGGAGGAAGAGGGCGAAGGCGCCCAGGCGCAGGGGCTCCGCCAGCCCCTCCCGGCTGAGCTCCAGCAGGGTGTGGGTCCCGTCGAAGAAGGGGGGCAGCTTGGCGAGGTCCGCGGGCAGGCTCATCTCCAGGGCGCGCCGCCCCTGGAGCACGACCACCTGGTTGAGGGGCCCGAGCAGCTCCAGGATGCCCTCGCGGTCCTTCAGCCCCAGCAGGGCGTTCAGGAGCAGGAGCGGGCTCTCCAGGGGAAGGCGCACCACGCTGCCCTCCAGCTCGGTGGCCTGGAACTCGGGCGTCTGGTCGGGCGTGCCGAGGGCCCCCGCCACGATGCGCTCCACCTGGAAGCGGGCGACCTCCAGCAGGTCACGCTGGGTGATGAAGCCCATGTCGATGAGGTTCTTCCCGATGCTGAGGCCGGGCTTGAGGTTGGCCAGGGCATAGTCCAGCTGGGCCTG
The DNA here is from genome assembly GCA_964292295.1 of uncultured bacterium. Classification (GTDB taxonomy): domain Bacteria; phylum Acidobacteriota; class Holophagae; order Holophagales; family Holophagaceae; genus CAXYVC01. The sequence goes on along the minus strand of CAXYVC010000086.1, from coordinate 8,436 downwards.
GGTGAGGCGCCCCCGCTCCACCAGCAGGTGGGTGAGGCGGTCCATGGCGTGGGTACTCTGGGCAAAGACGATGTCGCCCATGTCCAGGAAGACCGTGCGGCCGGGCTCGCGCCCCAGGCGCCAGACGCCCGTGGCCTTCTCGCGGTGCCGCCGGAAGAGGTCCTGAAGGGCGAGAAGGCTCATGACACCACCCACCGCTGGAGTTTCAGTTTCCCGGCCTTCACGAGCCGGGCATCCCCGGGCCGCAGGGCCAGGCGGCAGCCGGGATCGGAGACCTTCTCGCCGTCCAGGCTGACGGCCCCCTGCGCGATGAGGCGCTCGGCCTCCTTGCGGCTGGCGGCCATGCCCCGCTCCACCAGCAGGCGCGCGAGGGGCTGCTCGCCTTCCGTGGGGGCCACCGGAACCTCCGGCGCATCGTCGGCCTTGCGCTCGGAGAAGCGGCGCACCCAGCGTTCCTCGGCCTGACGGGCGTCGGCCTCGCCGTGGAACTGGCGCACGATCTCGCCGGCCAGCGCCTTTTTGGCCTCCATGGGGTGACCCGCCTTCATGGCTTCGATCTCCGCGGGCAGGCGGTCCGTGAGGAGCAGCCACCATTCCCACATGAGGGTGTCGCTGATGCTCATGGCCTTGCCGAACTGCGTGTCCGCGTCCTCGAAGAAGCCGATGTAGTTGCCGAGGCTCTTGCTCATCTTCTCGACGCCGTCGAGCCCCAGGAGCAGGGGCACGGTCAGCACGATCTGGCTGGGCTGCCCCAGGGCCTCCTGGAGATCCCGGCCCCGCATGAGGTTGAAGAGCTGGTCGTTGCCCCCCAGCTCCACGTCCGCCTTCAGGGCCACGGAGTCGTAGGCCTGCACCAGGGGATAGAGCAGCTCGTGGAAGCTGATGGGCTCGTTCGCCCCCATGCGCTTCTGGAAATCGTTGCGCTCGAGCATCTGCGCCACGGTGAAGCGGGAGGCGAGGCGGATCCAGTCGGGACCGTGCAGGCCGTCCAGCCACTCGCTGTTGAAGCGCACCTCGGTGCGCTCGGGGTCCAGGATCTTGTAGACCTGGGCCATGTAGGTCTCGGCGTTAGCCTTGACCTCCTCCCGGCTCAGGGGCGGCCGCGTGGCCTTCTTGCCCGTGGGATCGCCGATCATGGCGGTGAAGTCGCCGACCAGGAAGACCACGGTGTGGCCGAGCTGCTGGAACTGGGCCATCTTCCGCAGCAGCACGCCGTGGCCCAGGTGGAGATCCGGCGCCGTGGGATCGAAGCCCGCCTTGACGCGCAGGGGGCGGCCAGAAGCCAGACGCTTCGCGAGATCCTCGCGGGTGTGGCAGGTGACGGTGCCCTTCAGAAGGAGCTCGAGGGATTCCGGAACAGAAGCGGTGCTCATCCAGCCAGTTTGGCGGAAAGCGCGCCGATCATCCAGATTCCGGCAAGGCCCTCAGTCGTCCACCCGCACATCCACCACGCGGTCGCCTTCCACTTCCACCACCAGGGACTCGCCGCGCTTCAGCTTCATGCGCACCCGCATCACCTCGCGGCCGTCCTGGCTGCTGGCCTCCAGGTTCCACCCGTGGGAGCTCCCGTCCCGGAAGAGGTCCTTCAGCTGGGGACGGCGCGCCGGGAAGGTCTCCAGGCGTTCCTGCCAGCCGAGGCGGGCCTCCTGGAAGGCCTCCTCCGTGGGGAAGCGGTCCGCCAGATCCGGGTGGGCACGGTAGACGCGGCGCCCCCCCTCCTCCGTGCGGAGCTCCTGGATGACCTGGGCGACGGGTTCCCAGGCGCGGTCCGCCGCGGAGGTCACGCGGTTCACGCCCCAGACCACCAGCCCGACGCAGCTCCCCAGCATGAGCACGAAGGCGATGCCGCAGCCGGCCAGGATCTTGCCCCAGAGGGGCATGCCCCGGCGGCGCGCCACCGGCACCCCTGCGTTGTCCCAGCTGCCATCCACCACCATGGATCCGCCCCTAGAGGAGGTTACTGGCCAGCTCGGCCAGGGTTGAGCGCTCGCCCTTCGAAAGGGTGACGTGCCCGGCCACGTCCAGCTGCTTGAAGTGTTCCGCCAGGTAGCTCAGGCCGTTGGTGGCGCTGTCCACGTAGGGGTTGTCGATCTGGTAGGGATCGCCCGTCAGCACGATCTTCGTGCCGTCCCCTGCGCGGGTGAGGATCGTCTTCACCTCGTGGGGCGTGAGGTTCTGGGCCTCGTCCACGATGATGTACTGGTTCGGGATGCTCCGGCCGCGGATGTAGGTGAGGGGCTCGACGCTCAGGTAGCCGCCCTCCTCCAGCTGGGAGGTGGACATGGCCACCCGGCGGCGCCGCCCGCCGTGGGCGGCCTCGAAGTAATCCAGGTTGTAGTAGATCAGGTGCATGAAGGGGGGCAGCATCTCGCCCACGTCGCCGGGCAGGAAGCCGAGGTCGCGGCCCATGGGCATGACGGGCCGGCTCACCAGCAGCTTGTTGTAGCGCTCCTCGTCCACCACCTGCTGCAGCCCCGCGGCGATGGCCAGCAGGGTCTTGCCCGTCCCCGCCTTCCCGAGCAGCGTCACCACCTGGACGCTGTCGTCCAGCAGCAGCTCCAGGGCGAACTGCTGCTCGCGGTTGCGGGCCTTCACGCCCCAGGGCGGCGCCTCCTGGCGCTTCAGGGGCAGCAGGCGCCCCTCCTTCGCATGGAAGCGGGCCAGGGCCGTGTGGCTCTCGTTGCCCTGGTCCACCAGGGTGATGAACTGGTTGGGGTAGGCCTCCAGTCCCTCGGGGGGGAGCAGCCCGCCGTCGTACAGCAGCTCCATGGATTCGGGCGACACCTCGCAGCTGCGGTGGCCGGTGTAGAGCTCCTCCATGGCCACGCGATCGGTGGTGTAGTCCTCCGCCTGCAGGCCGCAGGCATCGGCCTTGATGCGCAGGTTGGTGTCCTTGGTGACCAGCACCACCCGCTCCTTGCGGGTCTTCAGCAGCTCCGTGGCGCAGGTGAGGATCTGGTTGTCCGCCTTGTGCTTGTCCAGGGTGGAGAAGGCCGATTCGCCCTTGTAGGGGTGCACGTCCACGAGCAGGGTGCCCCCGCCGTCCAGGAGACCCCCCTGGCTCAGGCTGCCCTTGGCCCGCAGGCGGTCCAGGTCCCGCGACACGGTGCGGGCGCTGCGCCCGATCTCCGTCTGGTCCTTCTTGAAGGTGTCGATCTCCTCGATCACCACGATGGGAATCACGATGTCGTGTTCCTGGAAGTGGAAGATCGCCTTCGGATCGTGGAGCAGAACGTTCGTGTCGAGCACGAACACCTTCTTGCTGGAAGCAACCATGTCAACTCCGGAACAGGCCGGAACGCCCTGACGGAAAGCCTAGCAGCATGCGGGTTTCCGCAAGAGCCTCGCAACACGATGGTATGATGATCTCCTCAGCCGGAGGCCCCGTGACCCCCCTCGCCCTGCCCCTTGCCCTCTGTACCGCCCTGGTGGCCCAAGCCCCGGTCCAGCCGCCTCCCACGCGGAAGCTGGACGTGGTGGATACCTACTTCGGCGTGAAGGTGCCCGATCCCTACCGCTGGCTGGAGGATGACCACAGCCTGGACACCCAGGCCTGGGTGAAGGCCCAGAACGCGGCCACGGAGGCCTATCTCGCGCAGATCCCCGAGCGCACCCGCATCCGGGAGCGCATGACCCGGCTCTGGAACTACGAGAAGTTCGGGGCTCCCCGCAAGCACGGCAACGCCTACGTCTACAGCCACAACTCCGGCCTGCAGAACCAGGCGGTGCTCTACCTCACGGAGAAGCTGGAGGAGAAGGGGCGCGTGCTGCTGGACCCCAACGCCTTGAGCGCGGACGGAACCGTGTCCCTGGCGGGGACCGTCTTCAGCGAGGACGGGAAGTACATGGCCTACAACCTCTCCAAGGGAGGCTCCGACGTGAGCACCTGGAGGATCCGGGAGGTCGCCACGGGCCGGGACCTGCCCGACGCGCTGCCCACGGGGCGCGTCTCCGTGGACGCCTGGGCCAAGGACGGCAGCGGCTTCTACTACGGCGCCTACCCGGAGGTGGAGGCGGGCAAGGCCCTCACCGCCGTGTACCGCAACCAGCAGCTCTTCTTCCACCGTCTGGGCACCCCGGTGAGCCAGGACCCCGTCATCTACGCACGCCCCGACCAGCCGGACTGGAGCTTCCATGCCGAGCTCACGGATGACGGGCGTTTCCTGGTCATCACGCAAAGCCAGGGCACCGAGCGGCGCAACCGTGTCTTCCTGAAGGACCTGAAGGCGAACGGGCCCGTGACGCCCCTCTTCGACCGCTTCGACGGCGCGTACCACATCCTCGGCAAAGACGGCGATCTCTTCTACGTCTCCACGGACTTCCAGGCCCCGCGCGGGCGCGTGGTGGCGGTGGACCACCGCAGCCCAGCCCCGCAAGCCTGGCGCGAGATCATCCCCCAGTCCGCGAACCGCGACGTGATCGGAGGCGTGAGCCTGCTGGGCAACACCCTGGCCGTCACCTGGCGCATCGACGCCCTGAATGCCGTGAAGTTCTACGACCTCCAGGGGCGCTTCCAGAAGAGCCTCGCCCTGAAGGGGATCGGCACCCTCTCCGGCTTCCAGGGGGAGCGCAAGGACCGGGAGGTCTTCTACACCTTCACCTCGTACAACCAGCCGCCCACCCTGTACCGCTACGACCTGAAGCGCGGCACCAGCACCGTCTTCCGCCAGCCCAAGGTGGATCTGAAGCCCGACGCCTTCGAGGTGCGCCAGGTCTTCTACGCGAGCAAGGACGGCACGAAGGTGCCCCTCTTCCTGGCCCACCGGAAGGGCCTGAAGCTGGACGGCACGAACCCCACCCTGCTCTACGGCTACGGCGGTTTCAACGTGCCCCAGGCCCCGGGCTTCAGCCCCGCCAACCTCGTGTGGATGGAGATGGGCGGCGTCTATGCGGTGGCCTGCCTGCGGGGCGGCAACGAGTACGGCAAGGAGTGGTGGGCCGCGGGCAAGCGCGAAACCAAGCAGAACACCTTCGACGATTTCATCGCCGCGGGCGAGTGGCTGGTGAAGGAGAAGATCACCTCCACCCCGAAGCTGGCCATCTACGGCGGTTCCAATGGCGGCCTGCTGGTGGGCGCCTGCCTCACCCAGCGCCCGGACCTCTTCGGTGCCGCCATCTCCGCCGTGGGCGTGCTGGACATGCTGCGCTACCACCACTTCACCATCGGCTGGATGTGGCAGAGCGACTACATGTGCTCCGACACGAAGGAGGGCTTCGAGAACCTGATCCGCTACTCCCCCCTGCACAACCTCAAGCCCGGCACCCGCTACCCCGCCACCCTGGTGACCACCGGCGACCACGACGACCGCGTGGTGCCCGCCCACAGCCACAAGTTCACGGCCACCCTCCAGGCGGCCCAGGCGGGCGACGCGCCGATCCTCACCCGCATCGAGACCAACGCGGGGCACGGCGCCGGCAAGCCCACCGCCAAGACCATCGCCGAGCGGGCGGACATGTGGGCCTTCCTGCTGAAGAGCCTCGGCATGAAGCTGCCCCCCGCCTTCCCCTGAGCCGCCTGGGGCTTGAAAGCAGGCCCCGCTTCCGGCACAATCCTAGGTCTGCGCCAGCGTAGCTCAGGGGTAGAGCATCGGTTTCGTAAACCGAGGGTCGGGGGTTCAAATCCCTCCGCTGGCTCCAGATCATGGCCCCCGCAAGGGGGCCTTCCCATGTCTGAGCGGAGGGATTTGAAATCACAGCATCCCCGGCCGGTAGGCCCCGCCGAAGACCGTCCACCCGGACGGTCGCAGGCGACCAGGGCCGGGCTGCAGGATGCGTGCGGCGCATCGCGAAATCCCTCCGCTGGCTCCAGATCATGGCCCCCGCAAGGGGGCCTTCCCATGTCTGAGCGGAGGGATTTGAAATCACAGCATCCCCGGCCGGTAGGCCCCGCCGAAGACCGTCCACCCGGACGGTCGCAGGCGACCAGGGCCGGGCTGCAGGATGCGTGCGGCGCATCGCGAAATCCCTCCGCTGGCTCCAGATCCAAGGGCCCCGCAAGGGGGCCTTTTCATGCCTGAGCAGAGGGATGTCTGAACGGAGGGATGCCCGGCGGAGGGATTTGAAGTCAGGGCATCCCCGGCGGATGAGCCGTCAGGTCATGGCGTTCAGGTTCGGCAGCACGGGCTTCACGGCGTGGTCGAAGAGGAGGCTCGTCTCGATCTGGCCCACCTCGGGCCGGGCAGTGAAGGCATCCAGGGCCAGGTCCCTCAGATGGGCGGTGTCCCGCACGGCCAGATGCACCAGGAAATCCTGGGCGCCGGAGAGGTGGTACACCGCCAGCACCTCCTCCAGGCCGAGGGCGTGCTTCCAGAAGGCCTTCACGTGCTGGCGACTGTGCTGGCGCAGCCGCACGGCCACCAGGGCCTGGAGGCCGATGCCCATGGCCGCGGGCGCCACCACGGCGTGGGCCTCGCCCAGGATGCCCTCGGCGCGCAGGCGCTGCACACGGGACAGGCAACTGGAGGGTGCCAGACCCACCGTGGCGGCCAGCTCCTTGTTGGAGATGCGCGCATTTTTCTGAAAACAAGCCAGGATTTCGTGATCCGTTCGATCCAGCTTCCATTCCACGGCTTTTCTCCGAAAAGGATTCGATGGATACGAATCCTTTCGAATCCTACCGTCAAGCAGGCGTTCCGTCCGCTTGGAGTCCTCCCATGAGCCACGATCCTTCCGTGAAGCCCCAGACGCAGATCTTCAGCAAGGGCTACGATCCCCAGCGCTCCGAGGGCGCGGCCACCCCTCCCGTGTTCCGCACCTCCACCTTCCTCTTCAAGACCGCCGAGGAGGGCAAGCGGGCCTTCGAGATCGCCTACGGCCTCAGCCCCATGCAGGAGGGCGAGAGCCCGGCCCTCATCTACACCCGCGTGAACAACCCCAACACCGAGATCCTCGAGGACAAGGCCGCCTGCTGGGACGGCGCCGAGGAGGCCGCGCTCTTCGGCTCCGGCATGGGCGCCGTGAGCAGCACCTGCCTGGCCTTCCTGCGCCCCGGCGACACCCTGGTCTTCGGCGACCCCGTCTACGGCGGCACGGAGTATTTCTTCCGCCACATGCTGCCCCTCTTCGGCATCAAGACGAAGCACTTCCCTGCGGGCGCCACCAAGGCCGAGATGGAAGCCCTGGTGAAGGGCGACCCCACGGTCAAGGCCATCTACCTGGAGAGCCCCGCCAATCCGACGATCATGATCTCGGACATCGGCGCGGCGCGGGAGCTGGCCGACCAGTACTCCACCCCGGACCGGAAGATCCTGGTGATGGTGGACAACACCTTCATGGGCCCCATCTTCTGCAGCCCGCTGAAGCAGGGCGCCGACCTCGTGATCTACTCCGCCACCAAGTTCTTCGGGGGGCACTCCGACCTCGTGGCCGGCTTCACCATGGGCTCCAAGGCCCTCATGAGCCAAGTGAAGGTCTTCCGCACCATCCTGGGCTCCATCGCCGACCCCGACACCGCCTGGCTCATCCACCGCTCCCTGGCCACCCTGCAGGTGCGCATGGAGAAGCAGCAGGAGAATGCCGTCAAGATCGTGGACTTCCTTCTGGCCCACCCCAAGGTCTACGAGCTGTCCTACCCCGGCCTGCCCCAGACCGGCGAGCGCCAGCTCATGCTCTGGAAGAAGCAGTGCACGGGCACGGGCAGCCTCATCACCTTCAAGGTGAAGGGCGGCGAGGCAGAGGCCTTCCGCATGCTGAACGCCATCCAGCACATGAAGCTGGCCGTGAGCCTGGGCGGCGTGGAGAGCCTCATCGAGCATCCCAGCACCATGACCCACTCCGACATGGCTCCCGACGAGAAGCTCCATGCCGGCATCACGGAAAACATGATCCGCATCAGCGCGGGCCTGGAGGACGTCGACGATCTCATCGCCGACCTCAAGCAGGCCCTTGCGAAGATCTGAGAACACAAAATCACGTTGAAGCACTTCGGTCTTTCATGGACCGTTGACGGCAACCGAGAGATCAAGCCCTGCAGCCCGGCCACTTTCAGCCCTTGTTGGGCCAAAAAAGTGGCTGGCTTTATCGATTGGGACAGCTCTTGCGGCATGGCCCATGGACGGCAATGAGGTCTGAGGAGGTTGGCCCTCAAGCCCGCGCCCCTACCCGGGATCAAGCTCGGCGCCATTCAAGGCTGGCAAAGGCCGATTGGTTGTGGATGCTTTCAAAATTTTCCGCATGGACATGGAACCAGGCAATCCGAGGATCCTCCTGGAGCCTGGCCGCGACATTGCGCGCCATGTCCTCGACAAAAACGGGGTTGTCGTAGGCATGCATGGTGACGTAGCGCTCGTCAGCACGCTTCAGCAGCGGGTACACCGGCGAGGACCCCGATGCCTCAGCTACGGCAATGAGCTCTTCGATCCAGATCAGGTGGGGATGCTGGCCTTCGTCCAACGTCGACCGGACCTCAATGGTGATAACGCCCCGCTGGTTGTGGGC
>CAXYVC010000085.1:0-11613 GCA_964292295.1 uncultured bacterium | reverse complement strand
CGGCAGCGGGCGCGGCAGGTTGTGGCCGCAGACCTTCCACCACGGTCAGGTTGGCACCCTCCACCAGGCGGCAGTTGCGCGCCTGGGGGGTGCCGGGGTGCTGACGCCACCCGTCGGCGCGCCCCTCCTGCTCGGCCCCCTGGCCAGGCGGCGGGCCGCCTCCCTGCACGAGGCCTCGGACCTGGCGAGCCGCAGCGAGGGCATGGACCTGGACGCGATGCGGGAGGAACTGCGCCGGCGCGCCTTCGCCCTCGGCTTCCGGGACATCGTGCTGCAGCCCGAGGCCGTGCGCGTCCACCAGGAGGCCGACGATCTGGGCCCGCTCTGCGTGGTGCGCCTGGATTACCGCCAGCGGCTGTCCATCGGCCCCCTGGAGGCCGAACTCCCCGTGCGGGGCACCGTGCGCCGCCGCGTGGTCGGCCCGCGCCCGCAGCGCATGGCACCCGACCTGGAGCGCCTGGTGGAGTAGCGCGTCAGACGTCCCGGTCCGCGTCCCCGGAAGCGCCAGCCCGCAACGGGAGGGACACCCTGTTCCCCTCCCGCAGCACCTCGAGCTTGAGCACGCTCCCCGGGGCCGCCTGTTCCACGCGGTCCAGCAGGTCGTCCGGATCCTTCACGGGGTGGCCGTCCACAGCGACGATGACATCCCCCAGCACGAAACGGCGGCCGCTGCGACCGACGCCCTGGAGCCCGGCGCGGGCGGCGGGCCCCCCGGCGCGGACGCGCAGCACGATCACGCCCTTGGGATTCCCGAAGTAGCCCGCGTAGCCCGGGTTGAGGGCCTCGAAGCCGAGGTCGGGGCGCTGGAGGCGCCCCTTCGCGATGAGCTGGGGCACCACGCGGTTCACGGTGTCCACGGGCACGGCGAAGCCGATGCCCGCGCTGGCGCCGCTGGGGCTCTGGATGGCGGTGTTCACGCCGATGAGACGTCCCGCACTGTCCAGCAGGGGGCCGCCGGAGTTGCCGGGGTTGATGGCGGCATCGGTCTGGATCACGCCGCCGATGCGCCGTCCGGAGGGGCTCGTCATGGTGCGCCCGAGGGCGGACACCACGCCCGTGGTGAGGGTCTGGTCCAGCCCGAAGGGGTTGCCGATGGCCAGGACGGACTGGCCCACCTGCAGGTCACCGCTGCTGCCCAGCGGGATGGGGCGCACGCCCTTCGGCGGCTCGGCGAGGCGCAGCACGGCCAGGTCCTTCTCGGGGGCGAGACCCACCACCACGGCGCGGCGGGTGCTGTGGTCGCTGAAGGTCACCTCCAGCTCCTGGGCCTGCTCCACCACGTGGTAGTTGGTGACGATGTGGCCCTGTTCGTCCCACACGAAGCCCGAGCCGGTTCCCGTGGCGACCTTCTCCACGTCCATGCTGAACCAGTCCCGCTGGTAGGCCAGGGTGGTGATGTAGACCACCGAGGCCCGGGACTCCCTGAAGCGCTCCACCAGCGCCTGTTCCACGGGCAGCAGCGCGCCCCGGGGCACGACGGGACGCGGCGACGCCGGGCCGCGGGAGAGGGCGGCGCGCCCGCCGCACCAGCCCGCCAGCACGCCGGCGGCAAGGATGGCCGTGATCGTCAGGAGCTTGCGCATGGGAGGACCCCGTACAGAAGTGCCTCCATCGTACTGCTTCCTTTAGGGTTTCAGCAGGTCCCTCCGCTCCACGAGGGCCCAGGCCTGCCCCTTCCAGACGGCGGTGCCCACGTCGAAGGCGCATTCCGCTGGGGGAAGATCCAAGGGCTTCCGGGCCGGGGAGGAACCGGAGAAGAGGAAGACCTGCTCGATCTCCCGGAAGGCCTCGTTGCCCTCGGGCAGCATCACGTAGCGCACGAGCCAGCGGTCCTTGGGCCCAGCGTAGACCTCGTAGAGGTAGTGCCGCGTGTCCACGGCCGCCACGGCGTGGGAGGCCGCGCGGAGCCATCCCGGGGGCGCGGGCTCCGCCCGGAAGGCCTGGACCTGGCCGCTGGGCCGGGAGCCGTCCGGCTCGGCGTCCGGAACCGGGGTCAAGAGCGCAAGAAGGAGAAGCGCGGGAAGCATGGAACCCTCCGCATCCATGCTGGGCGCCGCCTCCGACGCCCCCGTGACGGCCCTGGAACAAAACGGTCCCCGGCTTCCCGGGGACCGTTGCGGGGACGCGGCCGCGTCCTACTTCAGGCCGCGCTTCTCGAGCAGGGCCTCCACCTTCGGCTCACGGCCGCGGAAGCGGGTGTAGAGCAGCATGGGATCCTCGCTGCCGCCCTTCGAGAGCACGTTCTCCCGGAAGGAGCGCGCGGTGGCGGGGTCGAAGAGGTTGCCCTTCTCCACGAAGGCGTGGAAGGCGTCGCTGTCCAGCACCTCGGACCACGTGTAGCTGTAGTAGCCGGCGGAGTAGTCCGTGGCGGCGTGGTTGAAGTACGGCGTGCGGTAGCGCACCACGATCTCGGGGATCAGGCCCCAACGGTCGAGGCTGGCCTTCTCGAAGGCCGTGGCGTCCTGCACCTTGGGCTCCGCCAGGCTGTGCCAGTCCATGTCCAGGAGGGAGGCGGCGAGGCGCTCGGTCCACAGGAAGCCCTGGTTGAAGTTCCCAGCCTTGCGCAGCTTCAGCACCAGGGAGGCGGGGATGGGCTCGCCCGTCTTCCAGTGCTTGGCGTACATCCTCAACATGGCGGGCTCGAAGACCCAGTTCTCCATGACCTGGCTGGGCAGCTCGCAGAAGTCGATGGCGGTGTTCAGGCCGGAGAGGCTGCGGTACTGCACGTTGGAGAAGAGGGCGTGCAGGCCGTGGCCGAACTCGTGGAAGAGGGTCTCCACCTCGTCCGGCGTCAGCAGCGCGGGCGCGTCCCCCGCGGGCCGGGAGAAGTTGCACACGTTGTAGACCACGGGGCTGACCTTCCTGCCGCCCTTGACCTGCTGGTCGCGCAGGGTGTCGCACCAGGCGCCGCTGCGCTTGCCCGGCCTCGGGTGGGCGTCCATGTAGAGCACGCCCAGGTGGCTGCCATCGCGCTCCTTCACCTCGTAGGCCTTCACCTCCGGGTTCCACACGGGCAGATCCTTGCGTTCGTGGAAGGTGATGCCGTAGAGACGGCCCGCCAACGCGAAGGCCCCCTCGCGCACCTGGTCGAGGGGGAAGTAGGGCTTCAGGGCCTCCTCGTCCAGGTCGTACTTCGCCTTCTTCACCTTCTCGGCGTAGAAGCGCCAGTCCCAGGGCTCCAGCTTGAAGCCGCCCTTCTCCTGGTCGATCATCGCCTGGATGTCCGCGGCCTCGCGCTTCGCCAGGGCCAGGCCGGGCTTCCACAGCTGCTCCAGCAGGGCGTAGGCCTTCTCGGGCACCTTGGCCATGTTGTCGTCGAGCATGAAGTGGGCCCAGGTCTTGAAGCCCAGCAGCTGGGCCTTCTCGGCACGCAGGGCGGCGATCTTCGCGAAGACGGGGCGGTTGTCCGTGTCGCCCGCCTCGCAGCGATGGATGTAGGCCTCCAGGATCTGGCGGCGCAGCTCACGGCTCTGGGCGCTCTGGAGGAAGGGCCAGATGCTCGGCGCCTTGAGCGTGAAGATCCACCCCTTCAGCCCGGCCTTCGCCGCGGCCTCGGCGGCGGAGGCCACCTGGTCCGCCGGCAGGCCCGCCAGGTCCTCCTGCTTCTCGACCACCAGCTTGTACGCGTTGGTGTCCTTCAGCAGGTTGGCGCCGAACTTCACCTGGAGGCTCGACAGCTCGGCGTTGATGGCGCGGAAGCGCTCCTTCTGCGCGGGCGTCAGGCTGGCGCCGCCCCGGGCGAAGCGCCGGTAGGTCTTCTCGAGCAGCGTGCGCTGCTCCGCATCCAGCTTGAGGGAGGCCCGCTGCTCGTACACCGCCTTGACCCGGCGGAAGAGGGCCTCGTCCAGCGCCAGGTCGTCCCGGTGGGCCGCCAGCATGGGCTGCACCTTCTCCTCGAGCGCCTGGTAGGCCTCGCTGGATTCCGCCCCCGTGAGGTGCGTGAAGACGCGCTCGACGCGGCCCAGGGTCTCCCCCGTGCGCTCGAAGGCCTCGATGGTGTTGCGGAAGGTGGGAGCGGACTTGCTGCGGGTGATGGCGGCCACCTCGGCCTTCTGCTGGCGCATGCCCTCCTGGAGGGCGGGCAGGAAGTGCTCCGGCTTGATGGCCGCGAAGGGCGGCACGCCGAAGGGCGTCTTCCAGGGGGCCAGCAGGGGGTTGTCCGAGGGCTTGGGCGCGGCCACGAGCAGGGCGGGCACGGCGGCGAGCAGCAGGGCTTTGGGAAGGGTCATGAGAGCTCCGGATGCAGGTGGAAGTTTCCAGGGTACTGGAGGGGCCCCGGGGGGCCTAGCCTAGTATCATGATGCAAATTGGAGCCGTCATGCGCACGCCCGCCCTCGCCCTGCTGCCCGCCCTGGTCCTGAGCGCCCAGGAGCCCGTGGACGCCGCCCTGAACGCCCGGATCCGCGCCGGGGGCCTGGCCCGCAGCCAGGCCATGCCCCTGCTCCTGGAGCTCTGCGATGGCTTCGGGCCGCGCCCCATGGCCCCGCCAACCTACCGGGACGCCGCTGCCTGGGCGGTCCGGCGCCTGGAGGGCTGGGGGCTCACCGCCAGGCTGGAGCCCTTCCCCTTCGGGCACCCGGGCTGGAGCAACGCACGCTGCAGCGCCCACGTGCTGGCGCCCTACCAGGACCCGGTGAACGTGGAGGTGGTGGCCTGGACGCCCTCCACCCCCGGAGAGGTCAAGGGACGGGCCCTCCGCCTGGAGCTTCCGGCGGAACCCCTGCCCGCCGAGCTCGACGCCCTCATGGCCCGGCAGGGGAAGGCCGTGAAGGGACGCATCGTCTTCGTGGGCGCCCCGAAGCCCCTGGCGGTGCTCCCCACGCCCCAGGCGCCGCGCCTGGATGCGGCGGAACAGGCGAAGCGCTTCGGCCCCGCCCCGGCCCCCTCCCCCCGCGTGCCCTCCCGCCCGGGCCCCAGCCCCCAGGGGGCCCTGCCCCCGCGGGAGGTGGACGCCCGCGTGGACGCCTTCCTGGTGAAGCACGGCGCCCTGGCCCGGGTGGACGACGCGGGGCTCCGCCACGGGCAGATCCGCGCCTTCGCCAACCGCAGCTATGACCCGTCCCGGGCCGTCCCCTCCGTCGTGATGCGGCGGGAGGACTACGGGCGGCTGTGGCGGCTGATGGAAGGGGGGCGCGAGGCCACCCTCGCCCTGGACATCCGCAACCGCCTGCACCCGGAATGCACGGCGGGCCTGAACGTGGTGGGCGAGCTGAAGGGACGCGAGAAGCCGGATGAGGTGATCCTCCTCGGCGCCCACTTCGACTCCTGGCACACCGCCACGGGCGCCACGGACAACGGCTGCAACGCCGTGACCATGATGGAGGCCCTCCGCATCCTGAAGGCCCTGGGCGTGCAACCGCGGCGGACCCTGCGCGTGGTCCTCTACGACGGCGAGGAGCAGGGCCTCCTGGGCAGCCAGGCCTACGTCCAGGCCCACTTCGGCAGCGCCGAGGCGCCGAAGGCCGACTTCGCGAAGCTCGTGGCGGTCTTCAACGCCGACGGCGGCGCCGGCGCGCTGCGCGGCCTCAGCGTCTTCGGCCCCGCGGAGGCCGCCCAGGTGCTGCGGGAGCTGCTCGCCCCCTTCCAGGACCTGGGCGCCGTGGGGGCCGGACGCTCCGTGGTGCGCCTGCCCAAGCCCGACTACACGGACGTGACGGCCTTCACCCACGCCGGGCTTCCGGGCGTCTCCGTCATCCAGGACGGCCTGGAGTACGGCGCCTTCACCTGGCACACGAGCGTGGACACCCCCGAGCGCGTGCCCGCGGAGGATCTGGCCCGCACCGCCACGATCCTGGCCTCGGTGGCCTACCACCTCGCCGAGCGCCCGGAGCCCCTGCCCCGCTTCGCCCCCGGCAGCCTCCCGCCCCTGCCCGCCCCCCCCGGTGCCCTTCCCGCCGGGGGGGGGCGCTCATCGCCCCGGAGCCGGACGCGGGGTCCCAGGGCCGGCGCGTCCTCATCGTCGACGATTCCGCCGCCAGCCGGGCGGTGGTGGCTTCCGCCCTGGAACCCGAGGGCTACGAGGTGCTCGCCGCGGAGGATGGCGAGGCGGCCCTGGAGCGCTTGCGGGAGGCTCCGGTGGACCTGGTCATCACGGACGTGAACATGCCCCGCCTGGACGGCTTCGGCCTGCTGGAGGCCCTGCGCCGGGCGCCGGAGACGCGCTTCCTGCCCGTGCTGATGCTCACCACCGAGACGGCCCAGGAGCAGAAGCGGCGGGCCCGGGAGGCCGGCGCCACCGGCTGGATCGTCAAGCCCTTCGACGGCGACCGCCTGCTGGACGTGCTCCAGCGCGTCCTGCCGGATCCGCGATGAACCTGCACAAGGGCTGGCAGCAGCGCATCGAGGGGGCCCGGGCCGCCGAGGAGGCCCCCCTTCCCCTGCCCCACCCCGGGCAGCGCCCCAAGTACCGCGACCCGCGCCTGGACCGGCTCACCATGAAGCTGCTTCCCGGCGAGTTCTACGCCACGCGGGAGGACGAGGCCATCGTGACCATCCTGGGCAGCTGCGTGGCCGCCTGCCTGCGGGACCCCGTGGCCGGCGTCGGGGGCATGAACCACTTCCTGCTGCCCGCCACCAGCCGCCAGCAGGACGATCCCCGCGTCGCCGCGCGCTACGGCGTGGGCGCCATGGAATACCTGATCAACGAGCTGATGCACCTGGGCGCCCGGCGCAGCCGCCTCGAGGCGAAGGTCTTCGGCGGCGCGCGCGTGGTGCAGGGGCTCTCGGACATCGGCGAGCGCAACAACGCCTTCATCCGCGGCTTCCTGGAGCAGGAGCGCATCCCCCTCCTGGCGGAGGACCTGGGCGGCCCCTTCCCCCGGAAGATCTACTTCCTCCCCGCCAAGGGCGAGGTGTACGTGCACCTGATCCGGAAGGTGCGCAACGACACGCTCTTCGTGCGCGAGTCCCGCCTCTTCGAGGCCGTGAGCCGCGCCCCCGCCTCGAGCGACATCGAGCTCTTCAGCTGAGGGGGCGGTCCAGGCGCGCCCAGAGCTCCCGCAGCCCCTTCGGCTCCGCCTGGAGCAGGCTGAGCCTGGCCATGCGCTCCCGCCGGGGGTCCCCTTCCGGAAGGGTCTCCGTGGCGGTGAGCGCGAAGTCGCAGGCCAGGTGGTTGTGCTGCAGACAGGACAGGAAGGCGCTCCGGCTCCACACCGCCTGGTGCAGCGCCGCGCAGTCCCGGGAGAACAGCGCCAGCAGGTGCTCCTTGGCGTCCACCACCAGCGTGAAGTGCTGGCCCGGCCAATGGGAGATGAGCCCGGCCGGACGGTCGTTCCGCAGCACCAGGGCGCCCGGGATGCTGCGCGCGTCGTAGGCCTGGAGCACCACGGTGACCCCCCGGGCCGCGGCGGCCTTCAGGTCCGCCTCCAGGGCGTCCAGCGGCCCCACGAAGGCGTCCGCCAGCACCAGCTCCTCCGCCCGCTGCAGCATGGCCCGGGCCCGCTCCAGCACCTGGTCCACGGTGGCGAGGCGGTACACCCGGTCGTCGGCGTCGTCGTGGTACAGCTCCTTCAGCTGCTCCTCCGCCGCGCGCCGGCGGTCCTGGAAGCTCCGGTCCATGCGCGCCAGCAGTTCCTCCGGCGGCACGGCCCGGCACTGCTTGCTGTCCCCGTCGTCCACCGTGATCGCTCCCCGGGCGGCCAGGGAGGCGATCGCCTTGTAGGTGTTGGCGGTGGGCTTTCCGATGGCGTGGCTCACCCGGTAGCCCGTGGCGGGGCTTTCCTGGAGCAGGAAGCAGTAGACCAGGCCCTCGATCTCCGAGAAGCCCAGGGCGGATAGCGCCGCTGCGCCCGAAGCCATGGCTTGCCGTTGCATCGGGCCAGTATAGACGGTCGCGGATCGGGCTTGCCCGATTGTGTTAGCAGCGTATGCTACTACCACAATCACCCGGCCCGGAGAGGCCAAGGAGAAGCCATGGCAAGCCCCCTCGATCCCAGCACCCTCGAGCCCACTAGGCTCTGGCGCGCCTTCGCCGCGCTGTCCCGCATCCCGAGAGGCTCCGGAAACGAGGCCGCGGCCTGCGCCTTCCTGCTCGAGGAAGCGGCACGGCTCGGCCTTTCCGCGGAACAGGACGCCGTGGGCAACGTGCTTCTTCGCAAGCCCGCCGCGCCGGGGCGGGAGGGCGCCCCCACGGTGGCCCTCCAGGCCCACGTGGACATGGTGTGCGAGAAGGACCGCGGCACGGCCCACGACTTCTCCCGGGATCCCATCGCCCTGGTGCGCGACGGCGAGGTGGTGGGCGCCGAGGGAACGACCCTCGGCGCGGACAACGGCATCGGCGCCGCGGCGGCCCTGGCGGTGCTGGCCTCCCGGGACCTGCCCCACGGCCCCCTGGAGTGCCTCTTCACCGTGGACGAGGAGCGGGGGCTCACGGGCGCCGTGGCCTGCCGCCCCGGCTGGCTGAAGGCCCGCTACCTCCTGAACCTGGACGGCGAGGACCCGAGCGAGCTGACCATCAGCTGCGCCGGGGGCCTCGAGACGGAGGCGCGGCGGCGCATGACCCGGGAGGCGGCGCCCGCGGGCCACCTCGCCTTCGCGTTGCGCGTGGGCGGCCTGCGGGGCGGGCACTCCGGCGTGGATATCCACCAGGGCCGAGGCAACGCCCTCCGCCTGCTGGGCCGCACCCTGGCGGCCCTCATGGAGCTCCCGGGCGTCGCCCTGGCGGGCCTGGAGGGCGGGAGCCGGCGCAACGTGATCCCCCGGGAGGCCTCGGCCCACCTGCTGGCGCCCCCGGAGCAGGCCGGCAACCTGTCCGGCGTGGTCGCCCGGTGCGAGGCCTGCTTCCGCGCGGAGCTGGGCGCCTTCGACCCCGCCCTTGCCCTTGCCCTGGAGCCCTGCGCCCCGCGCCCGGAGACGGTCCTGACTCCGGAGGAGGCGCACCGCGTGGTGGCGCTGCTGCGGGTGCTGCCCCACGGCGTCCACGCCATGAGCCCGGAGATCCCGGGCCTGGTGCAGGCCTCCACCAACCTGGCCGTGCTCGAGGAGGAAGGCGAGACGCTGCGCATCCTCCTCAGCCACCGCAGCGCCCTGGCCTCCGCCCGGGACGAGGCCGGCTCGGTGGCCGCCCTCCTCGCCCGCGCCCACGGCTTCGAAGCCGCCCACGGAGGGGCCTATCCCGGCTGGAGCCCCTGCCCCGACGCGGAGCTGGTGCACCTGGCCCAGGCGGTCTTCGCGGAACGGAACGGCCAGCCCGCCACCCTGCGCGCCATCCACGCGGGCCTGGAGTGCGGCATCCTGGGCGACAAGCACCCGGGCCTCCAGATGATCTCCTTCGGCCCCCACATCCTGGACGCCCACTCGCCCCAGGAGCGGGTGGACATCGCCTCCGTGGCGCGCTTCTGGGACTTCCTCACCGCCCTGCTGGTTCGGGTGTAGGCCGGGACCCGGGGGGCCTCCCGCGCTACAGCAGGAAGAGCGCGGAGGCCCCGGCCAGGGTGAGCCCCGTCCCCGCCAGGGCGCCGGGCGTGATGGGCTCCTTCAGGAAGAGGCGCGACAGGGGCAGCAGGAAGACGGGCACCATGAACATGAGGGTGGCGGCCACCCCCGCGGGGGCGTGGGCCAGGGCGTAGAGGGACAGGGGCACCGCCACCACCGAACCCAGCAGCGTGCCCGACAGCACCTGGCCCGCGGCGGCCCCGTCCCGCCAGGCGCTCTTGAGCCCCCGCAGGCGTCCCCGCAGCCCCAGGAAGACCAGCACCCCGGCGCTCCCCGCGGCGAGGCGCACCACGGTGGCGGAGAGGGCGGGCACCCCGTCCGCCATGCCCAGGATGGAGGCCAGCTGGGCCGTGGCCTGGGCCATCGCCGCGCCGAGGGCACAGGACACGCCGATCCAGCGGCCGCGGCGGTGCCCGGCAGCCTCGCCCCCGGAGGCCTGGGCCACCACCAGGGCGATGCCCGCCAGGGTGAGGAGCACCGCGCCGCCCCGGAGCCATCCCAGCCGCTGCCCCAGGAAGAGGTGCGCCAGGAGGGCCGAGAAGGCCGGGGCGAGGGTCTGGACGAGCATGCCGTCCCGGGCGCCCAGGCGCACGAAGGACTCCAGCCCCAGCCCGTCCGCCAGGGTGAAGCCCAGGAGGCCGGAGGCCAGCAGCCAGAGGGTCCGCGTGCCCCCGAGGCCCCCGGGCCAGGGCGTGCCCGCCACAGCCCAGTGGATGACCCCGATCAGCAGCACCGCGAGCACTAGGCGCGCGCCGTTCGCCACCTGGGAGCCCAGGCGCCGGGAGGCAAAGGTGAGCACCGTCACGGTCACGGCCCACAGGGCGGCCGCGGCCAGCGCCGCCGCCTTCCCCGCCACCGCTCCATCCATGATTCCCCCCATGCCGCGCTCCACCCCAGGCTAGACTGACCGGACCATCGTCTCACGAGGTCACTCCATGCTCCGAACCCGCAACCTGCTCGTGGCCGGCCTCGCGGCCCTGGCCCTCGCGCCGGTCCTCCCGGCCCAGGCGGCCCTCTCCTTCCAGAAGCCCCCCCAAGCGATCCTGGACGTCTTCGACGTGGAGAACCCGCCCCAGCCGCTCCTCGACCCGAGCTCCCGCACGCTGGCCCTCCTGAAGCGCCCCGCCTTCCTGTCCCTCGCGGACCTGGCCCAGCCGGAGCTGCGCCTGGCGGGCCTGCGCATCAACCCGCGCACCCACAACGCCTCCCGCACGCGGCCCTTCTCGGGCTTCACGCTGCAGACCCTGGAGGGGAAGCCGATCCCCGTGCAGGGCCTGCCGGCGGGCTCCGGCCTGGAATACCCCTCCTTCTCGCCCACGGGCGCCCACTTCGCCTTCGTCGAGGTGCAGGCCGGCGGCCTGGCCCTGTGGGTGGTGGACGTATCCTCGGGCCAGGCCAAGCGCCTGAGCGGCCCGGTGCTCAGCGCGACCATGGGCCGCCCCTACACCTGGGCCCCCGATGGCCTGAGCCTCCTGGCGCGCACCCGCCCCACCACGGAGGCCTACCCCGAAACCCAGAGCCTGCCCGAGGGCCCCTCGGTGCAGGACGCCCTGGGCGTGAAGGCGCCGGCCCGCACGTACCAGGACCTGCTCCGGAACCCTGCGGACGAGGCGAAGTTCACCTTCTACGCCACCACCGCGCTCCAGCGCATCGACCTGGAGGGCCGGGCCACGCCGCTGCTGCCCCCCGCCCTCTACCTCGGCGTCCAGCCCTCCCCGGACGGCAGCCACCTCCTGGTGAGCGAGCTCCAGAAGCCCTTCTCCTACCAGTTCCCCCTGAACCGCTTCCCGAGCCGTGTGCGCGTGGTGGACGCGGCCGGCAGGCCCGTGGCCACGATCGCCGAGAAGCCCCTGCAGGACAAGATCCCCGTGGACTTCGACGCCTGCGAGGCGGGCCGCCGCGCCTTCGAATGGCGGGATGACCGCGGCGCCACCCTGGTGTGGGCCGAGGCCCTGGACGGCGGCAACCCCGCCACCGCGGCCACCCACCGGGACGCCCTCTACCAGCTGGAGGCGCCCTTCAAGGGCGAGCCGCGCCTCCTCGCGCGCCTGCAGAACCGCTACCAGGGCGCCGTGTGGGGCAACGAGCACCTGGCCATCGTCGAGGACGGCTGGTGGAAGACCCGCCGCACCTGCAGCTACCGGATCGACCCCGCCACGGGCGGGGAGCCGAAGCTCCTGC
>CAXYVC010000084.1:0-11647 GCA_964292295.1 uncultured bacterium | reverse complement strand
GGGGCCCCGCGATGAACGGGCGACAGCTCCCGGGGGGGCGCCGGGGCGCGGGCGGCGGCGGCCCCCGCCCGCCCCCCCCAGCGCTCCCTGCCCTTCACGGGCAGCCTCCAGGGCCCCTCCATGGACCTGGGGCACCTCGTGCGGGACAGCGGGCTGCCACGCCCCTCCTCCTTCACGCCCACGCCCGTGCTCATCGTGGGCGCGGGCATGGCGGGCCTCAGCGCCGCCTGGCGCCTGGAGGGGGCGGGCTTCCGGGACTACCTGCTGCTGGAGCTGGAGGAGGGCCCCGGCGGCACCGCCCGCTCCGGCCACAACGGCGTGAGCCCCTACCCGCTCGCCGCGCACTACCTGCCCGCGCCGCCCCGACGCCTCGCCCCCGCGGTGCGCCTGCTGGAGGAAGCAGGCGTGGTGGAGGGCTTCGACGCCAAGGGAGAACCCGTCTACGGCGAGCAGTACCTCGTGCGCAGCCCCGACGAGCGCATCTTCGCCTTCGGCCAGTGGTGGGAGGGCCTCTACCTCCACGCGGGGGAGAGCCCCGAGGAGCGGCGCCAGTACAAGGCCTTCTTCGACGAGGTGGACGCCTGGGTGGCCTGGCGGGATCGCGCCGGGCGCCGGGCCTTCGACCTGCCCCGGGCCAAGGCCAGCGATGCGGAGGAGCTGCGCGCCCTGGACCGCCTGAGCTTCCGCCAGTGGCTGGACGCGCGGGGCTACAGCAGCCCGCGCCTGCGCTGGCTGCTGGACTACGCCATGCGGGACGACTTCGGCGCCCGGCTGGAGACCGCCAGCGCCTGGGCGGGCCTCTTCTACTTCGCCGCCCGCAAGGAGGGCCCCGGCGAGGAGAGCCGCCCCCTGCTCGCCTGGCCGGGAGGCAACGGCTTCCTCGCCGCCCATCTGGCGAAGGCCTGCGGGTCGCGCCTGCGCTGCGGCGTGGCCGTCACGCGCCTGGATCCCACCCCTCAAGGGACGGTGCGTGTGGAGGCCTGGGACACGTCGGAGCACCGCCCCTTGGGCTTCGAGGCGCGGCGCGTGGTCTTCGCGGCCAGCCAGGCCATGGCCGGGCGCATGATCCCGGCCTTGAGCCGGGAGCGGGGCGCCGCCTTCTTCCAGGCCTTCCAGGCCAGTTCCTGGCTGGTGGCGAACCTCACCCTGCGGGAGCGCCCGGCGGAGCACGGCTTTCCCCTGGCCTGGGACAACGTGATCCGGGACAGCGCGGGCCTGGGCTACGTGGTAGCCACCCACCAGAGCCTGAAGGACCACGGCCCCTCGGTGTGGACCTACTACCGCGCCTTCGCGGGGGATGACATGCCCGGGGACTGGAAGCGCCTGGCCGCCATGGACTGGGAGGCCTCGGCCCGGCTCGTGCTCGAGGACCTCGAGCGCGCCCATCCGGACCTGCGCCGCCACGTGGCGCGTCTGGACGTGATGCGCTGGGCCCACGCCATGATCCGCCCCCGGCCGGGCCTGCTCTTCTCGCCGGTGCTAGAGCAGGCGCGGCAGCCCTGGCGGGGCATCCACTTCGCCCACTGCGACCTGAGCGGCTTCACCCTCTTCGAGGAGGCCCAGGACCACGGCCTGCGCGCCGCCGAGGAAGTGCTCGCGGCCCTCGGGAAGCCCGCGCCAAGCTGGCGCTGAACCCAGATGATGCGGTTGCGGCCAGCCTCTGGCTCGGGCTTTGCCCTCGGGCCTTCAGCCCCGCAATCGACTTCGTCGATTCGGCCCTATCGGCCTTCAGCCGATGGTCGCGGTAGCGAAAGGCGTGGAGCGGACGTGGGCCAGGCTCGGTCTGGACCGAACTGCGAGGGGCGATGCGGGTCGCGCAGGGCGCATGCGCCCGAAGCGGGGACCCGCACGACCCGAGTGTCGCGAGCCGCAAGCGCTCGAAGGCCGGTCCTGGAAGAGCCCTCCTGTCGAGCCCAAACGCATCATCCGGGCTGAGACCTTCCTCCGCCCCTCCCGCGTCGGAACGTGCGAGACTGGAGCCGCGGGATCCGGGGCCGACAAGCCGGCGGACCTGCCGCCATCAGGACATCCCTTGGACACCCCCATCTCAGACCCGGAGGCACGCGCCGAGCGGGAGCGCGTCTCCCGCGAACTGGCCTCCGGGCCCATCGGCAAGCTGCTCCTCGCCTATTCCATCCCCGCCATCGTGGGGACCGCGGCGGCCTCACTGTACAACCTCATCGACCGGGCCTTCATCGGCCACGGCGTGGGAGCGATGGCCATCTCCGGCCTGGCGCTGACCTTTCCCGTCATGAACCTGGCCGCGGCCTTCGGGGCCCTCGTGGGCGCCGGCGCCGCATCCCTGGTCTCCATCCGCATGGGCGAGGGCCGTCCGAAGGAGGCGGACGCCATCCTGGGCAGCACGCTCTTCCTCAACGTGGTGCTGGGCCTGTGCATCACGGTCCTGGGCCTCGCCTTCCTGGACCGCATCCTCCTGGCCATGGGCGCCAGCCGGGAGACGCTTCCCTACGCCCGCTCCTTCATGCAGGTCATCCTGCTCGGCAACGTCTTCACGCACCTCTATCTGGGCCTGAACGGCGTGATGCGGGCCTCGGGCTACCCCCGCAAGGCCATGGTCACCACGCTGCTCACGGTGGGCGTGAACCTCGCGCTCGCGCCGTTCTTCATCTTCGTCCTCCGCTGGGGCATCCGGGGGGCCGCCCTGGCGACGGTGTGCGCCCAGGCCTTCGGGGCCCTCCTGACGGTGCGGCACTTCCTGCGCAGGGACAGCGCCGTGCGCTTCGTCCCGGGCTGCTGGCGGCCGCGCCTCGGGATCATCCGGGACATCTTCGCCATCGGCATGTCGAACTTCACGACCCTCCTGTGCGTGAGCCTCTCCGCCGCCGTCTACAACGTGCAGCTGGGGCGCCACGGGGGCGACTATGCCGTCGGTGCCTTCGGCATCCTGAACGGCCTGGCGAGCCTCTTCATCATGGTCGTGGTGGGCGTGGTCATGGGCATGCAGCCCATCGCGGGCTTCAACTACGGCGCCCGCCGCTTCGACCGGGTGCTCCGCGCCCACCGGGGGGCCGTGCTCGCCGCCACCGCGATCACCACCTGCGGTTTCCTGCTGGGGGAGCTCTTCCCCGCCGCGGTCGCCCGCGCCTTCACCGACGACCCCCGGCTGGTGGCCCAGGCCGTCACGGCCCAGCGCTTCATCTTCGCCGTCTATCCCCTGGTGGGCTTCCAGATCGTGACCTCGGGCTTCTTCCAGGCCATCGGCCGGGCCAAGGCCTCGGTCGTGCTCTCCCTCTCCCGGCAGCTGCACTTCCTGGTCCCGCTCCTCGTCCTGCTTCCGCTCCGCTGGGGCCTCTCCGGCGTGTGGATGGCCGAACCCGTGGCCGATCTCAGCGCCACGCTCGTGACCTTCCTGGTGCTGCGCGCCCAGGTGCGGAAGCATCTCGGGCGGGAACGCTAGGGCGCGACCACCGGTGGAGGGTCCTGCGCTTCGGCTTCGGCCCGAAGGCTTCCCGGATCCAGGCGGGGCAGCCACCCCGGATTGGCGGCCCCAACCCCGTTGAAGTGGAAAGCCTTCATCTCGTCGATGGCCTCTTCGGCCTTCCAGCCGTCCACAACCATGCGGTAGGCCGCCACGCAGTAGCCGGTGCGGTCGCGCCCCTGGGCACAGTGCACGAAGACCGGGGCGAGGGCGGGATCCGACACCACCTTGAGGAAGCGCGCCACCAGCTTCCGTTCGGGACGGTAGGCCCTGGCGGGAAGACGCACCAGCCGGAGCTTCGTCCCCCGAAGCAGGGGAAGGTCATCGTGGTCCGTGCGCAGGCTGATGACGGTCCGGACGCCCCGGCGCTCCAGCTCGCGGAAGCCCTCCGCCGTGGGCTGGGCCCCGCGCCAAAGCGATTCGGAAACGCGGGCGGCATTCCGCACGCCCGGCACACAGGTGTCGCAGGGGGCCAGGCGCCCGGATGGAGCGCCCGGGGGCGCCAGGGAGAGCGCCAGGGCAAGACAGGTGGTCTCGAGCAGGAACATGTCAGCCCCGGTGCGCCATCCGGGCGAGCATGCGCACCGCCGGGGGCAGGCTCTCCCGGAAGCGCCGCCCCTGGGTGAGGTGGTACCACCAGGCCATGGGCCCCTTCACCTCCAGGCGGTGCGTGACGCGGGTTCCAAGAGGGCTGGGCTCCAGGCGGTGCACCAAGCACAGGCTGGAGAAGGCCCTGCGGGCCACCAGCGTGAAGGAGCGGCCCTCCTCCACCTGGGCGATGGTGAAGACCAGGCTGGAGGCCCCCTGCCGCTTGAGGGTGCCGCCGTTCCCAGGCTTCAGGGGGCCTGCCATCCGCACCCAATCCAGCCCCGCGTCCCAGTCGGTCCAGGTGGCGGGGTCCGCCCAGCACCGCCAGATCGCTTCGGGCGGGGCCGTGGTCTCCAGGGTGTGCTCGGCGTGCCACATGCCTGCGTGCCTCCGCATCGCACAGCTTCTCCGCCGGGTGTGGCGGATGCGCGGAATCAGTCTAGCGGGAGCCGCCCTCCGGGGCACCCACCCGGAGCATCAGCCCCTTGAGATAGAAGCCTTCCGGGTGGTCCAGGGCATACGGATGGTCCATGGGCTGGCCCAGGTGGGCGAGCACCTGGGCGCTCCTCCCCGCCTCCAGCAGGGCCGTCCACACCGCCTCCTGGAAGCGGGTCCGGTCCAGGTGCTGGCTGCAGCTGAAGCACCAGAGCAGACCGCCGGGCGCGGTGGCCCGGGCCCCCAGGCGGAAGACGTCCTTGTAGGCCTTGAAGGCGGCGTCCACGTCCTTGCGGGTCTTGGCGAAGGCGGGCGGGTCCACCACCACCCGGTCGTAGGAGGCGGCCTCGAGGCCGCGCATCAGCTCGAAGGCGTCCCCCTGCATCCGCACGTGGCGGGCCGGATCCAGCCCGTTGGCGGCCCAGTCCCGCTCGCAGGCGTCCAGGGCGGAACCCGAGACGTCCAGGGTGGCCACCTCCCGCGCGCCCCCCAGGCCCGCGTGGATGGAAAAGCCCCCCGTGTAGCCGAAGGCGTTCAGCACCCGCGTTCCCTTCGCCAGCCGTCCCAACTCCAGGCGGTGGGCCCGCTGGTCCAGGAAGAAGCCCGTCTTCTGGCCCTTCAGGAGGTCCACGGACAGCCGCGCGGCGCCTTCGCGGATCACGACGGGCCCGGCGAGGCTGCCCTTCAGGATGCGGTTCTCCGCGGGCAGTCCCTCGTCCTTGCGGCCGGATACGCTGCGCTCCACGAAGGTCTCCAGTCCCTCGGCCCGGGCCAGCTCCTGCAGCACCGGCCACCAGGCGTCCCGGCAGGCCTCCAGGCCCGCCGTGCCCACGTGCAGCACCAGGGCATGGGCGTAGCGGTCCACCACCAGACCCGGCAGGCCGTCGCCCTCCCCGAAGATCCAGCGGCAGCCTCCCTCCGGTTCCCAGAGCCCCAGCAGCTTCCGCAGTTCCAGGGCCGCCTTGAAGCGCTCCCCAAAGAAGGCCGCGTCCAGCGGCGCCTCCTGGAAGCGGAAGATGCGCGCGGCGAGAGGGTTCGTGGCCGAGGCGCTGCCCACGGCGAGCACGCGGCCCTTCGCGTCCGCCAGGCGCACCAGGGGCGCGGGAACGGCATCCAGCAGCGCGCCCGAGAAGAGCCAGGGGTGCCGCTTCCCGAGCAGCGCCTCCTTGCCGGGCTTGAGGCGGAGGATGGGATAGGGCCAGGCGGACATGTCCATGCCTCCATCATCGCCGATCCGGTAGCCTTGCCGTGGAGGCTTCCATGCGGAACGCGGCCATCCTGATCCTCTGCATCCTGTGGACCCTTGGAGCCTTCGCCCAGCCCGTGGTGGTGCTCAGCTTCGATGCCCTGGCGGCGGACGCCTTCACCGAGGCCACCATGCCCCGCCTGTGGGCGCTCTCCCGCAAGGGCCTCCGCGGGCGCGTGCTGCCCCCCAGCCCCTCCACCACCTTCAACGGCCACGCCACCCACGCCACGGGCTGCTGGCCCGAGCACCACGGCATCGTGGCCAACGCCTACCTGGATCCCGCCGCGGGCTGGGTGCGCCACGCCGCCGTCGCCGAGCAGCTCCTGCGCGAACCCCTGTGGGTTGCCGCCACCCGGAGCGGGAAGCGCACGGCGGTCTTCGGATGGCCCTGCGCCACCGGCCCCTGGCAGGGCGTGCGCCCCTGGCGCCTGCGCCCCTTCGACCCGAAGGACAGCCAGGCCTTCACCCTGCGCGCCGTGTCCCGGGCCCTGGACGAGGGCGCGGAGCTGGTCATGGCCTACCTGCCCGGCGTGGACGAGGCCGGCCACCGCCACGGCCCCGGCAGCCGGGCCTGGCGCGCCGAACTGGCCCGCATCGACACCGCGCTGGGCGCCTGGATCCCCCAGGCGCAGGCCCGCCACCGGAATCTGCGCCTGGTGCTCACGGCGGACCACGGCATGGCGGCGCCCGTCCGCCGCATCGACCTCGCCCCCCTCGCGGGCCCCGAAACGCTGCGCATCCAGGCCCATGGCCTGAGCGCCTCCTTCCACCTGCGGCCCGGCAGCGACCCGGGCCCGCTCCTGGCGCGCTGCCGGGCCGCGGGGCTCGAGGCCTGGTCCCGGACGGAGCTGCCGCGCGCCCTGCACCTGTCGGGCAGTCCAAGAACGGGCGGCGTGGTCGTGCAGGCCCCAGCGGACGCCTGGCTGAGCCAGGGCGCCACGGAGGAGGCGCGGCGTGAGGAGGCCGGGACCCGCCGGGGCGCCCACGGCAGCCTCAGGCCCAGCCCCGAGCTCCAGGGCTGGCTCCTGGTGCTCGGGGTACGCGCCCCGGGCGAGATCCCGGCCTTCCCCCTCTGGGATCTCGCCCCCACCGTGGCCGCGTGGCTGGACATCACCTGGGCGCAGGCGCCGGACGGACGGACCGTCCCCGCGCTGCGCCCCTGAATCAGGCGGCCAGCACCAGCAGCGCCTGGGCCAGCATGATCTTCAGGATGGTGGCCAGCGGGTAGACCGTGGCGAAGCCCACGTTGGGCAGCTCGTTCTTCGTCTGCTGGCAGGCGTAGCCGAGCAGCACGGGCTGGGTGTGCATGCCCGACACGATCCCGAACATCAGGTTCAGGGGAATCTTGAAGAGCTTGTGGCCCACCCAGTAGGCGAGGGAATCGGCCAGGACGGTCACGATGAGGGCGCTCGCCAGGAAGATGGGCAGCCAGGCGATGTTCTTGGACAGGATCTGGCGGAAGCCCTCGCCGGAGATGATGCCGATGCCCGCGGCGAAGAGCACGAGGCCGAACTGGCGGATCGTGTGGTTGGCGCTGTAGGGGATGTTCCAGATGAAGGAGCCGAAGCGGTGGAAGCGGCCGAGGACCAGGCCCACCACCAGGGGACCGCCGGCGAAGCCGAGCTTGAACACCATGCCGTGGCCGAGCGGGAAGGGGATCTGCCCCACGGCGAGGCCCACGGCCAGCCCCATGGCGAAGGTCAGGAAGCTCGCTTCGGAAATCTCGCGGTAGCTGTCGCCGAAGAGGGCCTCGATGGCCGGGATGTTCTCCTTGGCGGTGGCCACGCGGATGCGGTCGCCCTGCTCGAGGATCGTGTCGCCGTCCGGCGTGAGCCACACGTCGCCCCGGCGCAGGCGGGTGATGATGGCGCGGTGCTGCTCGGGGAGCTGCAGCTCGCGCAGGGGGCGGCCCACCACGTCGTGGCGGCTCACGAAGATGCGGGTGGAGTCGTACTCGCGGATGTCGTTCTGGAGCGCCACCTCGCCCTCGCGCCCCAGGAAGGCGGTGGCCTTGGCCACCTCGTCGGCGCTGCCGACCACCATGAGCAGGTCACCCTCCTCCAGCTTCACGCCCAGGGGAGCGGGAATCCAGGCGTCCCCGCGCTTCATGCGGCTGAAGACCACGCGGCACTCCCCGCGCTCCCGCAGGTCGGCGTTGGTGCAACCCGCGCCCTTCGCCTCCACGTGGATGGTGCCGGCGACCAGCTGGCTGGCCCCGGCGCTGTAGCCGCGCAGGCCCTTGGCCTCCTTCTGCAGGTCCACCTTGAAGAAGCGGCGGCTCACGAGCATGGAGAGCATGGGAATGAGCACGCCCAGGGGATAGGCGATGGCGCTGGCCACGGTGGGCTTGGCGATCTCCATGGCGTCGGAGGTGAGGCGCTTCAGGGCCTCGATGACGCCGGCCAGGGCGGGCATGTTGTTGAAGGAGCCCGTGAGCAGGCCCGCCGCATAGCGGCTGTCGAAGCGGAAGAGCTTCTTGGCGATGACGACGATCAGGAAGGTGCTGAAGATCATCACGATGGCGACCACGGCGTTCTTCTTGATGCCCTCCTTCGTGAAGGCCTTCCAGAAGCTGTGGGCGATGCCGAGGCCCATGGCGTAGACGAAGATGGCCAGGCCCAGCTCGTAGACCAGCTTCATCTCCTTGGAGATGTCCTTCTTGACGGCCGGATCCAGGCCGGGGGAGACCACGATGGCGCCGAGGGCGATGCCCGCGAAGAGGATGCTGGCGATGCCGAAGGAGGCGCCGGCGATCTTGATCTTGCTGATGGGGTAGCCCAGCGCCACCACCGCGAAGAGCAGCAGCAGCGGATTGTGGGCAAGGAAGTTCAACACGGCGTTCAGCATGGACTCTCCAACATCAGGCGCCCGCGCGCCCTAGGAATACGACAACGCGATGGGGACAGGCCGAAAAAACAGGAACCGGGCCGCGAAGGGGCCCTTCCCCTTCATGCTACCGCAGGCCCCCTGCCCTTCAGCGGATCAGGAGCAGCAGCACCTGGGCCAGCACGATCTTGAAGATCATGGCCACCGGGTAGCTGGTGGCGTACCCGATGGCGGGCAGGTCGTTCTTCGTCTGGTCGCTCGCGGCGCCCAGCACCACGGGCATGGTCTGGGCCCCGGCCAGGATGCCCAGCAGCAGGTTCATGGGGATCTTCAGCAGCTTGTGGCCCACGCCCACCAGGAAGAGCCCCGTGACGAAGGTCACGGCCGCCCCCGCCAGGAAGAGGGGAAGCCCCATGCCGCCCCGCAGGTTCTCCAGGAAGCCCATGCCCGCGATGCTGCCGATGCCGGCGCTGAAGAGCAGCAGGCCGAGCTGGCGGATCGTGAGGTTGGCGCCGTAGGGGAAGTGCCACACGAAGCGCCCCACGCGGTTCACCTTGCCCAGGAAGAGGGCCATGACAAGGGGCCCCCCGGCGAAGCCCAGCTTGAAGGTGATGCCGCCGGGCAAAGGGATGGGCACCATGCCGAGGGCCAGACCCGCCGCCAGGCCCAGGGCGAAGGTCAGGAAGTCCGCCTCGCTCACCTCGCGGTAGGAGTCGCCGAAGAAGGCCCGCAGCTCCTCCACGCGCTCCCGGCGCATGGTGACGCGGATGCGGTCGCCCAGCTCCAGGCGGGTGTCGTCGTTCGGGACGAACCACAGGTCGCCCCGCCGCAGGCGCGTCACCACGGCATCGAATTCCGCGGGAAGCTCCAGCGCCGCAAGAGGACGTCCCACCACCTCGGGCCGGCTTACGAAGAACATGCGGTACTCGAAATCCCCGGCCAGCCCCTCCACCTGGTCGATGGGGGCCGGGATGGCCTCGCCCAGGAGGGCCGCCACCGCATCCACACTGGCGGGTTCCCCCACCACGGTGAGCACGTCCCCGAGGCGCAGGCCCACCTCCCCGCTGTAGAGCATCAGGCGCCCCTCGCGCAGGATGCGCCCGAAGACCACGTCACACTTCTGGCGCGCCGCCACCTGGGCGCGGGTGAGGCCTTCGGCCTCCGCCCGCGTCACGCGCACCGTGCGGGGTTCCAGACGCGCCGCGCCGCTCCGGACCTGGGTGAGCCCCTCCGCCTCCTTCTGCAGGTCCACCCGGAAGAGATGGCGGGCGAGGAGGATCACCACCAGGGGCACGAGCACCCCCATGGGATAGGCGATGGAATAGGCGAAGGCGTGCTGGGAGAGGTCCGCCGCCGTGCCGCCCTGGGCCTTGATGGCCTCCACCGCCCCCGCCAGGGCCGGTGCGTTGGTGAAGGCGCCGCTGAAGAGCCCCGCGCCGAAGAAGTGGTTCCAGCCGAGGAGCCTTGCGAGGCCCACGATCACCACGGCCCCGAAGACCATGGCGAGCACGGTGATCAGCGTGTTCTTGAGCCCCCGCAGGTTCATGGCGGCGAAGAAGCCCTGGGCGCTGCTGAGCCCCACCGAGTACACGAACAGGGAAAGCCCCAGCAGATAGATGATGTCGGGCAGCGGCTTGATGCCCGGCAGGCAGCCCAGCCCCACGCCCACGAAGAGCACCGCCGCCATGCCCAGGGAGGCCCCGGCGATCTTCACCTTCCCCAGGGGCCACCCCAGCGCCACGATCAGGAAGAGCAGCAGCAGCGGGCTTTGGTTCAGGACGTCGACCAGGACTTTCACAGTGCCTCCCGTGCCCCCGGGGCGACACGTGCTCCCGCACCGGAAGCGCGCCTCGCGGCCTGCGGGTTCATCCCGCCAGCCCCCGCAGGGCAGGACCTACAAGGCTCCACTATAGGAAGCCCCGCCTGTGATCCGGTGCCCCTCTTCCCGCTAGGATCGAAACCAAGCCAGATCGGGAACCCCATGACGCCCTCCATCCACCCCCAGAACGTGATCGCCCTCGTGTGGGACTTCGACAAGACCCTCATCCCGGGCTACATGCAGGACCCGATCTTCGCCGAATACGGCGTGGATCCCGGCCAGTTCTGGGCCGAGACCAACGCCCTGCCCGGCCTGTATGCCCGCATGGGCGTGCACCTGCACCCCGACATCGCCTACCTGAACCACCTGCTGAACCACGTCCACTTCAACCGCATGCCGGACCTCACGAACGCCAAGCTGCGGGAACTGGGTGCGCGCATCGTCTTCCACCCGGGCCTTCCGGGCTTCTTCAGGAGCCTGAAGGAGGAGCTGGCGCGGATCCCGGACGCGGAGCGCTTCGAGCTGCGCCTCGAGCACTACATCGTCTCCACGGGCCTGAAGGAGATGGTCGAGGGCAGCGCCATCCGCCCCTACGTGGACGGCATCTGGGCCAGCGAGTTCCTGGAGACGCCCATGCCCCCGGGCTTCGACCCGGACGCCACCCTCGACCTGGACGGGCCCCGGAACACGGGAATGATCCCCACCCACGCCATCAGCCAGATCGCCGTGGCCTACGACAACACCTCCAAGACCCGCGCCCTCTTCGAGATCAACAAGGGCAGCCACGTGGACGCCGGCATCGACGTGAACGCGAAGATGCGGGAAGAGGACCGCCGCGTGCCCTTCGACCACATGATCTACATCGCCGACGGCCCCAGCGACATCCCCGCCTTCAGCGTGATGCGCCAGTTCGGGGGCACCGCCTTCGCGGTGTACCTCGACGATGACCGCACCGAGCGCAGCCGACTGGAGAGCCGGCGCAGCCTCGAGCAGGTGGAGCGCATGCGCCGGGACGGCCGCGTGGACCACTACGGCCCCGCCAACTACGAACCCGCCAGCCCCACCGCCAAGTGGCTCACCATGCGCGTCGGCCAGGTCGCGGACGCCATCATCGCCGAGCGCAAGGCCGCCCTGAAGAGCCGCGTGGGCGTCGCCCCGCACCACCTTCCCCACTGAACCCGGATGATGCGGTTCCGGCCAGCCTTCCTCCGGCGAGGGAGGCAAGGGGGCTGTCCGGGCCCGGCCGGCCCGGGGGCGGGGCGGGGACGGATCGCCGGCCGGGAGCGCTCGGGGG
>CAXYVC010000083.1:0-11677 GCA_964292295.1 uncultured bacterium | reverse complement strand
CCTCAATAACCCGCTGAGCCCAGCCCCACTACCCACGTGAAACGGCGAAGAACCCAAAATCCCCGCAATCCACCAGCGCCCCCTTGAAGGCGTTGAACTGCGCCCAGTCCCGCACCTGAATGCCAAAGTCGACATCCCGTGTCGCACGGCCAGGGGGAAGGCCGTGAACATGGACCAGCAGCAGTTCCCGGGCCATCGCACCCGTGAGGAGATAGGCCTCACCTCGCGATCGGGCCACGGCATCGACCCTGCCCAGGACCTTAACCAGGATTGGATCCAGGCGGCGATCGTCAGGGAGCGAGATGGGTGTCATGGATCTTCCGGGCGATGTCTAGGTTGCGTGGATCCCCGCTGGCGATGAGGTCCGCATAGATCAGCATGGCCGGGACGAGATCCGCGGGGTAACCCTCTGGATTCGGGAAGTTCCAGAACCGCTGGAGGATCTCGATGTCGCCTTGGGGGTCGGGTCGGAGGCGAAACCTGGCCGCCAGTTTCTCAGGCGGCTCGGTGGCATAGACCGTCACCGTGCCTGGCTGGAGGTCACCCGTCAACCTGTCCGCCGCCACCTCGCCACCCCACTGGGCCCGAGCTGGATCGAGAACCACGTTCTTCCACCAGCCGGGTGCCCCGGCTCGATACCGTTTCGGCTCCAGGTGGGGCCTCAGCTTGTGGGGATAGGTGGCGATCCAACCCTCCAGCAGACGTTCCTGCCGCAGGATGATCCGCTCCCCTTCCTTCTGCAGGACATACCCCGTGGCGATCAAGTCCTTCAGAACCTCGCCCACGGTTCCCCGGGCGACCCCCACAGCCGCTCCGAAGTCCCTGTAGGGCGTGTCCTTCAAGGCCCCGCCCGCCAGGAGACCAAACAGGACCTGCAGCCCCTTGCGGTTGAACCCCTTGAAGACCCCTGCCCGCCCCCCGACCTCCG
Organism: uncultured bacterium; assembly: GCA_964292295.1. GTDB lineage: Bacteria > Acidobacteriota > Holophagae > Holophagales > Holophagaceae > CAXYVC01. Next base: position 10,749 of record CAXYVC010000083.1, on the reverse strand, counting down.
CCCCCTCTGGCGCCTTGTTGCCGGTCAAGCAGAGCAACATGCCAGGAGTGGCGACATGGATGTTCCCTGCCGCGTCGAGGAATTGGATTCCTAGCTCCATCGCCTTTCGAGCCAAATGGGCGGTGAGATGGGGCGTGATGAGAACCCTGTGCCTCAGGTCCGCCACCTGGGCTTTGATCAGCCCAAGGTCCTCCACGCGGCGAACGGTCTTTGTCAGGACCCGGAACTCGGTCCGCTCCCCCCTCCCTTGAACGACCAGGAGCTGCTCGCCTTGATCCAGGTCATGAACCAGGATCAGGTTCAGGCCGAAGGCACCAGGGAGGGCATTCTTGGCCGCATCCACGATCTGGTCGGTCAGGTTTGGGGTTTGGTTGTCCATCCATCGTGTCCATTTTTCGATGCAGTCCAAGAGGCATGGACAGCCTTACAAATAAGATAGCCACCCAAAGCATGGAGGCAATACCTTTTGTCCAAAATTTTTAATCGTCCATGATGCATGGACAAGTCAAAACAACAGACAGAATCATCCAGCACAAACCATGAAATGACAGCCATTAGCCAATCGGAAACAAGGTATGAGTGGGGGTCTTGAACAGGAACCCGCGAATGAAGCAGGTGTAGAACGGCAGGGTGGGCGAAAAGAGAAACCAGCTCCAGAAGACTCCGTACCACACAGCGGGAACCCCCATGCTGGTCTTGTGCAGGCAGGGTGTGGATTCGTTCTCCCACCAGTGGTAGCTCCCTGGGGCCTTCAGCACCTGGAAGGTCAAGGACTTCACGAGCCAAAGGATCAGGGTCACGGGGACGGTCAGGGCCCACCACAGGATCATGGAGTGGTCGATGACGTAGTTCTCCCACCACAACCGGTATCCCGCACCGGGCATGTCCCCAAGGCCAAAGAGAATCACGGCCGTGAAGACCCACCCGCGGATGACAAACAGCCCCAACCCCCGGACGAAGTTGTGCTCCAGCCTGGGAACCACCACACGCCCGTGGTGGTAGACCAGGAGCCAGGCTCCCACCAGCACGCCATACAGAATCAGGTAGTTGATCACGGGTGAACCTCCAGAGAACGGAGCCAAGGGATCCAGCACCCCCTATGTAGGGGAACGTGGGCGAACGATGCACCACGGATGGTCAGGGGCAGCTCACCAGAGCGGCTCTGGGCGATGCCCCCTTGAAAGGACGTGCCGCGCGAAAGGGAACCACAAGGCCATGAGGTCGGAACCCAGCCCCAGAGCCTAGTCATGGTAGATCTCGTGCCCGTGGCGCCGGACAAACCGCACCTCCCGGGCCAACCGATGAGCGCTGTCCTCAAGGAGCTTCCGAGCCTTGGCAAGCTCGTCATCCTTGAGTCCGTGCCTGCGCAGCAGGGGCTCCCAGAAGGCGAAGGACTGCATGACCGTCAGGGTGTCCTGGGCCTCTTCCACCGCCGGGAGGCTGGTGGGCGTGGACCGGAGGAGGAAGTCCCCCCGGGAGAACGTCATGAGGGACGCTTCCCGGCTGTAGGGATGATACCCGGACCACTTGACCATGCCGGTGATGAACGGGGACCGGGCGGTGGCCTTGACCCGGATCCGCATGTCCCAGGTGGTCCCGTCGATCTGACGGCGCCAGTCCCGCATCTCCTCGGTGTTCAGCATGGTCTGGTCATCCAGGGGCTGCACCAGGAGCAGGATCTGGGGCAGGGTGCCTTGGAAGGCCCCGACGTAGGCTTGGCGGAAGACCTTCTGGCTGGTGGGGTCCATGTCCTTGGCCACGTAGACCGGGTTGAGCCCTCGGCCCTGCATGTAGCCCGAGGCTGGCTGGCCAGCGGCGATCAGGGCCACCAACATCCGCATCCGGGCCACCGCGCGGGCAGCACCCACATAGGCCTTGTGGTTGTAGCTGGCCTTGGCGTGCGCCAGGAGCAGCGGGGAGTTCCAGTCCCAGTCCTTGGTGGGGGCCAGCTTCCCCAAGCCCTGGAGGAACCAGGGGTCGCTCAGCATGTCGGCCATCCCCACGGTGTCCAGACTCTGCAGGGGCTTGTGCAGGGACTCCAGGGCGATGGGGTCTACGTCCCGCTTCGTGGGGTTGTAGATCCAGTCGTGGAAGGCGGCGCCGTAGTGGGGGTCCCGGACGGCGTCCTGCTCGAAGGGCAGGCTGTAGTAGATCCAGGCCCCACCCTTGGGCATCTCGACGGGGGTCCAGGCGAGGTGTCCGCCTGGGTGCTGGTCCTTCAGCATCGTCGTGGAGAAGGGGAGCGCCTGGAGGGCGGGGTCCACCACGGTCTCGGTCTGGTTGGCCCAGACCTTCCAGGCCTCGATGTCGGCCAGCTCGAACGTCCCAACATTGAAGTCCACCAGCACCCCCTGGATGCGGGTGTCCTGAGGCAGCGACCGCATAGCCCCCTGCTGGATCTCCATCGTCTGCCACATATAGATCACGAAGATCACCGGCACGACGCAGACGATGAAGACGGCCCAGAGGAAGACCTTCAGGATCCCGATAGCCCAGTGGCCAAGGGATTGGACGCTGTTGCGACCATCAGGTTCGAACATCGATGCACCTCCTGCAATGAGCCGTAGGTCGGCTCGGATGGGTTGGGGCGGGCCACGCGGGAGCTGACCGCGGTTCCGCACCCCCATGTAGGGGGTTTTGGGGCGCAGATGCACCTTCGGTGGAGCGCCTTAATGACGCGCTGCCACCAACACCTACGATGGCAATCATGGGCGAGCCTGCTGCAGGGCCACTCCCACGCAGGGCTATCGGTGTGGCCCGCCTTCATGCAGGTCGAATTTGTCCCGGTTCTACAAAGCCTGGCGACCAGCCATCAAGAGAGGTATGCCGCGCGCAGCTCTTCAATGGCTTCACGCTTCGAGGTGAAAGGCCCCAGATCATCACACTCAATGGTCTGGACGAAGTAGGCCCCTCGGACACCACACACACTGTAGGTGAAGCAATCATCCGAGTCGTACTCGGGTTCCCGCTCGCACGAAAAGACACAGGGCGCCTCGTTCATCCAGGCATCCATGCAGGCGTCGTAGAGTTCCGCCCGTTCATCTTGGGTCATCCGTTTCACCGCCTTGGTCAGGAGGGCCGGGCTGGGAAGTCTGCTCATCAAGGTCGCCCGCAATTCCGGAGCGCGTCGAATCGCGTTCAGATGCTTTTCTTCCAGCGTCATCATCGGAATCTCCGGTGAGAAGGCAGTGCCTTGATGGAACTATGATCTTCCCTTCATGAACAAGCGAAAGGCCTCGAGGCTGAACCCCGTTTGTTTCAGGAACTCGGCGGCGACCTGCTCCTTGGCGGTCCGAACAGCATCCAGCCGCGTCTTCCGCGATTCGATGGCTTTGGCCTCTTCCGGCAACTGGGCCTCCGCCGCTGTGCGGAGGGCGTGATGGTCCTGAAGCATGGCAAGGCCTTCCTCGCGACCAATGCGCCCACCCCGCATCCCGGGCTGAATCTCCCGCCGGAGCTTGCCTTTGTATTTGTGCACGGTGGACACCAATCGAGTCATACCCCGAGCATGTTCCTGTTCTTCTGTCGTGAGGTTCCCATGGCGGGCTTCTGCCTCCCGAAAGAGGCCTTCGAGTCTGGGGCCATTCACCGCGAAGGCCACCTCGATGGCGCTTTGGCGAAGGCCATCCTGGTGGATCGTCTCCATCTTGGAATGAAGCAGCTTCAACATCTCCGTGGTGGGCTGCCCATCACGCACGAGGCGGAAGCTGGACATGGCGACCACAAAGACCGGCATCTCGCAGGTGATGCTGCGGGAGAAGGGCTCGATCAGTTCCGCGCGGAACATTCGCGAACTAGCCTTGGTGACCTTGGCGCGGTAGCGGATGCCATCGAACTCGGCAACGACCTCGGGGCAGGCCTCCGCGGGGAGGGATTCGCCGTGGGCGTGAAAACGCAGCTTGACCATGGGGTTTCTCCAGGATTTTCGGTTCTCAATAAGCGCTGTTGCAGGCAATCACGTCAAAAACCTTGGTTTGGTGCCCTCACCCCCCCCCTGAGAGCAAGGCCTCGACCCAGCGCGGTACGGTTTCAGAGGCTCGACCCATTCGCCGTTGCTCGAATCGGCTGCTTCCGGCATTGGGCCCCAGGTTGAGTTCCACGGTGTGTAGGGCCTTTTGGGCAAAGGTGACCAGCCCTCCAGCGGGATAAACGGCTCCAGAAGTGCCGATGGCGGCAAACAGTCCACAGGCTTGGACGGCGGCATAGACCCGCTCCAGGTCGAGGGGCGTCTCACCGAACCAGACGACGTGCGGCCGGAGACACCATCGGGAACGGCACCTTGGGCAAGGATCGGAAATCTGGAGGTCTCCGGTCCAAGCACTGATGGCTCCGCAAGTAAGACAGCGGGCTTTGGTCAGTTCGCCATGCATGTGAATCAGAGCCTGGGTTCCCGCCCTTTCGTGCAGATCATCCACGTTCTGGGTGACGATGAGGACAGGTCCGGGCCATGCCTGTTCCAGCCGAACCAGCGCCTGGTGGGCAGGGTTGGGCTGTACCGTTTTCAGCTGCCGACGACGTTCGTTGTAGAACCCATGGACGAAGTTCGGATCCCGATCGAAGGCTTCGGGCGTTGCAACATCCTCGATGCGGTGGTTCTCCCAGAGTCCACCGCCATCCCGAAATGTCTGGAGCCCTGAGTCTGCGGAGATCCCCGCACCCGTGAGCACCAGGATGCCTGAACCAGGCGGCAACGGATTCATCCATCCACCTCCTGTGCGAGCCGCCACAGCACATTCCCGGGCCACACGGCGAAGGGTCCGAACCCCATCCGATGCAACACCTGGGCCTGGATTTCTGGCGTCGGCTGAATCAGCAGGACGGGGATCGCGTTGGCCCCACGACTGGCGAGGCGCTTGGGCAGGGTGTCGAAGAACGTCTGCCGGGTGTCGAGAATGCCCTCGCATGAAAGCGCTTGGGATTCGGCCATGGCTCTGACGTGGGTGGTCAACCGAATGAAGTCCTCCCGGAGCTGGAATCGGTCCGGGGCCAGGAACAGGCTCAGGCGAAACAGCGCTTCGAGCTGCGTTTCGGCAAAGGCGTGCAGGTGATCAGGATCCGTCTCCATTGAACGGGCGGTGGTGATGAAGTGCGGTGTATCCGATTGAAGCTGGATGACCATTCTTCCCATCTCCAGCCGTGCATACCGTCCTGCGATGCGGTGTCCCCCCACCGTGGTCTCCACCGCCCTTCCCTCAAGCAGGTGCGGTTCCCAGCCATGGGCTTCCTCCGGCCAGAAGACACCGGCACCCATCAGCACCCACTCCTCGACGCTGGGTCCCGTAACGGGAGGAACCGCAGGAACGCCTTCGCGGATTCCGGGAATGTCCGCCACGCCGTACTGGTGGCGCGCCATCAGGCCGAGCCCATCCAGCGGGTGATCCAGGGATTCTGTGAGGTGGGCCCCCAGATCCTCCACGAGCGCGTGCAGGTGGTTTTCGGAGAACGCCGAATCCAGTCCAAACAGGATCTTGGGTCGGGTCCAGTCCGGAAGCTGAAACCAGGCCTCTGCCGTCAGGCGACCCATGGCCAGGATGGACACCCTTTGTCCAGTGGCCACATCCCGTGCCGGCAGCATTTCCATGGGCCCGCTGAACCCTGGTAGGTGCGCACGCAGGGCCTGGATCGGATCCGAGGGGGCCCCAAACACCGGCTCGATCCGGATCATGGCAAGCTCCTCGTCGAGGGCATAGGGACCATTGATGAGTCGGTGCATCAGCCGCCCATAGCTCACCCGATGAAGATCATCCAGCGTGGTCACATCCCGGAGGTCCTGCCAGTCGTAGCGCCAGTCTTGACGGACCTTGAACGGCTTAGTCATGGTCGCAGACTCCATCGTCTTGGAGCGCCGGCAGTGCACCGGCCAGACGCAGGAAGTGTATTGCCTCGTAGCCGAACGGTGATTTCGCGCCGCTCTGAAAGAAGGTGTTCCACTCGGCGTCTTCCACCGCATTTAGCGCGGCGTTTGCCTGGGATTGGGCATCGGGGTCCCCGCGGCGCACTCCCCGCAGGACCTCGTAGAGCATCGGTGCTGCCGCCTGGAGCCTGGCATTGTGGTGGACTTCCCAGCAGCAATGCGGCTCTTCGCTCAACGCCACATGGTCGTCGGAATCCACCGACCAATGGCAGTGCGAATAGCAGAGCCCGGACTCCTCCGGATGCAGACCGGTGAAGGCGGTGTAGTCGAAGGACAGATCCGATCCGAGGCCATCCTCCATGACCCTCGGTGGCGCCGTGGCAGCCTGAGCCAGGCGCTGCCGCTGCTCCAGCAACGCATGGGTGTCCACGGGAAAGGGCATGGTGAGCAGCACCTTCAGTTCATCCTGGAAACCCGAGAGAGAGGCCCCAGAAGTCAGGCACTCGTGATGGATCCAGGCATGGGCCACGGGGGACCAGGCTTTGAAGCGAACGAAGTCATCGTGACTCAACCAGGTCGCCAGAAGGATGGTGCACGAAGCTTGATCTGGAACGGTCCTGCCGGGAACCTCCACGGTTTTGACGCCAAACCGCTCAAGCGTAGACAGAAACAGGTCCAACAACAGGGGGCGTTTGGTCCATGCCAAGACCAGGAGCCCATCGCCGGTATCGGGTTCAGGGAGGACCATGCGGCTGCGCAGGTCCGCGAGGGCCAGTTCCAGCGAGACCTGGTGCAGTTCCTCTGGAGTTGTCACCGTCAGCAGATCTTGGTGGGTCGACTTGCGGTCATGGGTATTGGGGGTGTCGTTCATGGTGTGCTCCTAGTCCCAGGTTTCATCAAGGTCTCGTTGGGCCCGCACGGTCTCCATCCGCTCCATGCGCACCACCTGCCAGCGCCCCGTGGAGGCGGTTTCCAGCAGGGCATAGCCTTCCGCAGCGTTCACCACGAGGGCATCTCCGCACCGTCCCAGGCCAAAGCCCTCGTGAACATGGCCGCAGAGCACCAAGCCGCCCGAAGGACACGCGGGAGCTTCCAGCCACTGGCGAAGAACAGGATCTCCGATGCCCTCACCATCCATGGCTCCGTCCAGGCAGCCCAGCGGAGGACAGTGGCTCAGGACGATGGGCGGTGCGGTGGGATCGTGGGCGGGACTGGCCTTCTCGATCGGAGTGGACTCGGGCCAGCACACCAGCCGTGCGGCAAGGTTCGAGGGCACACCCTGCCATTCCGCGGGGATGGTCCAACCCTCGGCCTCATGGTTGCCACGAATCGCCAGGGTCGGAATGCCTGGACCCATAAAGGCAGCGCCGTGATCGGCCACAAACCGGGTCTGACAGGCGGCTCGGTGCGCGGTGCCCGGAACCGTATCGAAATCCGGCAGCATGTCCCCTAACAGCACCACCCAGTCGGGGTGGAGGTCCTGGATCAGGCGGGCAGCATCCCGCCACCAGCGGCCATGTAGATCGGCGAAGGCAAGAAGTTTCATGGTGGCTCCGGATTACAGGGTCAGATGGGTCCACGTGACGCAGCGATGCACCATGCCGTGGAAGTGCTGCGACGGACGAAAGCGCGACGGTGCCAGCAGGTCCCTGGGACTCGCCAGGGGCAGACCGCAACGCACGCAGCGTTCCCGCGGGTTGCACAGGCAACGCCCCTCCGGGTGGACCCGAACCCAACCACAGGCCTCACATCGTGAATCCAAGGGCGACAAGCCAGCCTGACGAGAGCCACGGGGGCGCAGGGGAGGGAGTGCGGGATCCAGTGGCCAGATGGCACCCCCCTGTAGACAGAGCCAAGCCCGACCACCCTTCCAGATGCGTCGCACTTCATCCAGGAGGTCACTGAGCCGTGGGCTTGGGGTCAGCGGCTGGCAGCGCCACCGCCCGCCCTCCAGCAGCAGCAGAAAAGGGCGATCAGGCATCGATATCACCGTCGTCAGGTAGGGCGACCGTCTGGAGCTTGGCCGGATTTTGCAGTGCCGAGTCCAGGTCCTCGAAGAAGGTTTCCAGCATGAGGCCTTGGGCCAGGTCCGTGATGCGGATGAAGGTCTGAGGCCCACAGTGCGCCGCCATGAAGAACCGCACCGCCGCGGCGGTTTCCGCCACGGGCAACCGCGACTCGAAGGTGCACTGGGTGCCGTGTCCCCGGAAGCGAATCAAACCCGCCTGCATGGCAATGCGGAGAATCTGGCGGCGACCACGGCCATTGAAATCCCGCACCACGGATCGGAGGGCGGGGAGGACAGAGGCCGGCACCCCCAAGCGTTCGGCATTTCCCGGCCGCTGGATCCAGGTTGCATGCTCGTCGATCCAGGCCCAAGCCCCATTCGCCGACTGAATCCAAGCCCCCTCGCGCATGTCGCCTCCCAGGTTTTGGAAGGGAAAAACCACCGTGGCCCCTTCTACCCCCCATGTAGGGCGTTTTTGGGCGAGGATGCACTACGATCGTCACCCCAAATTGATTTCACTGTGTAACGTTGAAGCAACGTTACACAGTGAAGGCCCATCTCAAGATCTATGGCTGAGCGTCGGATCCTCTTTCAGCCATTGCCTTTGATTTACTGGACTTGGCGGCTTGAACGCCCGCATGCTTGTAACGTTGATCCTACGTTACGCGCGAAACCTCATGGCCCACCGAATAATAAATAAAACTTTGACAATCGGCTTTGCCCGGCTCGATCCCCAGTTGACGGGCGAGTCGGACCCGATGGTGTCTGCCGAACATCTGCGCGAACTAATTGAAGGCTGGTGCGCAACCCACGGTCTTGACTTCCCACCAATTGTGGAAGGTTGGCCAATTCGTGGCGAGAGCAGCCCAATAGACATTTCATTCAAAACAATGCTGGGATATCTCCAACCTGGGGCATTTGTCATCGTCCCTTCGCTGGCCCATCTATCCACCAACCCCGATTCGCTACTGGAATGTCTGCGTGCCATCAGCCAAGCCGAGAGCCGAATCGTCAGCGTGGAGGACGGCATCGGCCCAAGTAGCGCAGCTGACGTGCATGCGTGCCTGGCAGCACTCCTGCGGCTACCAACTTCCGGGAAGCCCCCCGCTTCAATCGCCATGGCTTCGACCCCAGAAAAGAAGAATGGATACCGGGGCGGAAAGAGACCCTTTGGATTCAGACTGATCAAAGGGGCGCAAGGCGTTGACCTCGTGCCAGATCCAGCAGAGAGCGCGGTGATCGAGAGAGTCCGGTCACTACGGGAAATCGGGCGCTCGCTCAGGGAAATTGCACAAGTGCTCTATGACGAGGGAGTTACCCGCCCTTCCGGGGGAGCATTTTTCCCAACCCAGATCGCAAGAATGCTGCGAACGAAGCACCCCTCCGGGGCCTAGAGGAGAAATCGCCAAAGGCAATGCTTGGCACCCTGGCGCCGGTTCAAAAGTACAAGTCAAAACAAAGGCGAACTTCCCCGCGCTTCTCTGAGCCAGGTGGCTCAAAGGAGCACTCCATGAACCCCAGCAAGACGATCAAACCCCAGACAACCCAGCGGGGACCTTCGCAGTCCCTTGCTTCCCCCCTCCTCTACAGCATCCGGGAAACGGCCAGCCTCCTCGGACTGTCTCGCACGACGATCTTCGGGCTGCTCAAGGCCGGCACCCTCACCTCGGTTCGCATCGGGCGTAGGCGCATGATTTCCGCCGACGCCGTCTTCGAGTTCATCGCCAAGCTGGGGGGTGACCGTTGAGCCCCTGGACCCCCCTGGGATACAAGCGGCCTGGTGCCCTCGAGCCCGGCATGCATCGTGGCTTCCTCCTCGGTGCCACGTTCGGCCAGACATCCAAGCGTGGGCTCCCGATGCTGACCCTCACCTTCATCATCTCCAGCCGTGAGGTGAAGTTCGCGCTGGTCTGGGGCGCCCACCCAGTGGTCGACCAGCGCAACGGCTACATCGTGGACTCCCTCCATTCGATCGCGGGTCTCCCCCTCGAGGCGGAGCCGGACTGGGAGACCCTGGTCGAACGCCTGGAAGGCCGTCAGCTCTTCTTGGTCCTCGGCACCAACAAGAAGTCCGGAGACCTCCAGCTGGAGCAAATCCCTGCTGCTGTCAGCGCCACCCCTGCGGGCCACAAGACCTCTAAATCCCAGGAACTCAACGACTGGGAAGGCGTCGATCCCACCGAGGACGACGATGACTAGCCCTGCTGCGCCGGAACCCACCAACGGCGAACATGGCGGCCTCAACGAGTGGACCCCAGCCGGCCTGGGGTCCCTCGCCCGCCTCCCCATCCAGTGGGCTGTTCAGGACATCCTGCCTGGCGGCCAGCCAGGGATTCTGGCGGGTCCCCCTCCCGAAGGGAAAACCACCCTGGCTATGCAGCTGGCGGCAGGAAAGGCCGCGGGTTCCGATGTGTTCGGGATTCCGGTTGCCCCAGCTCCAGTGCTCTTCATCGAGCTTGAAGACAGCCCCACAGTCATCGCCAAGCGCCTGGAATTGATCACCGAGGCCGCCCACGCTGTCCCACATCAGGCGCGTGCGGTCGCCGTCCGGGGCCCAGCGGTCAAAGGCGCCTGCCCGGGCCAGCAGTTCCATGCTCCGCGCGGTGATCCTGGTGCGGGTCTGCAGGTCCTGGGGGTCCGCAAATCCGCCCTCGGCCGCCCGGTTCTTCAGGAGCCGGTCCAGGTCCGCCTGGGCGAGGCCCTTGATGGAGGCGAGGCCCACCCGCAGGAGGTGGTCCCCGGTGGAAACATAGCCCGCCGCGCTCTCGTTGACGTCCGGCCCCAGCACCGTCACGCCGTGGCGCCGGGCATCCCCGAGGTAGGCGCAGGCGGGGTAGAAGCCGCCCTGGTTGTTGATGACAGCGGCGTAGAATGGCGGCGGGTGGAG
>CAXYVC010000082.1:0-11697 GCA_964292295.1 uncultured bacterium | reverse complement strand
GTGGGGCGCTCCGTCCCGCCAGCCGACCACCAGGGGCCAGGCCAGCAGGCCCCCCCCCAGGAAGACCGCGGGCACCATCCAGACCCCCAGGACGAGCAGGGCTCCGGCGACGACCTCCAGCAGACTCAGCAGCAGCGGCAGCGCGTGGCTCGCGGAAACCGCACGCAGGGAACGGAGCGGGGCGAGGCCATGGAGGATCGCCATCCCTCCCACCGCGAGGCGGAGCAGGAGAAGCCCCCAGTCGATGCGCTGCTTGGATGCGGCCATGCGTTCCTCCACCCCAAGTCTACCGTTCCGCCCCCCGCTACAATGGGCCCCTCCCGGAGGCAGCATGGACATCCAGACCGTCGGCGTGACCGGCGCGGGCCGCATGGGCCGAGGCATCGCGCAGGTCTTCGCCCTCGCGGGCTGCCGCGTCCTCCTCCAGGACCTCAGCCCCGAGGCCCTGCACCAGGCCACGGCCGCCATCGCGCAAGGGCTGGGGAAGCAGGCGCAGAAGGGACGCATCCGGGAGACGGAAGCGGAGGCGGCCCTCCTGCGCATCCAGACGACGGTGGCCCTGGGGGACTTCAAGGACGCGGACTTCGTGGTGGAGGCCGTGCCCGAGCGCTGGGACGTGAAGCGCCAGGTCTTCGAGACCCTCGACATCCTCCTGCCCCCGGAGGTGCGCCTCGTGACCAACACGGGCAGCCTCCCCATCACGCGCCTCGCCGCCCTCACCAAGCGCCCCGACCGGGTGGCGGGCATGCACTTCATGAGCCCCGTCCCCACCATGCCCCTGGTGGAAGTGGTGCGCGGCCTGGCCACCTCCGAGGCGACCCTCGAGCTGGTGTGCGCCCTTGCGGCGCGGCTGGGCAAGACCCCGGTCCGCTGCGAGGACGGCCCCGGCTTCGTGAGCAACCGCCTGCTGATGGCCATGATCAACGAGGCCGTCCGCACGCTCCAGGAGGGCGTGGCGGACGCGGGCGCCATCGACGGCATCATGCGGCTCGGCATGAACCACCCGATGGGCCCCCTGACCCTTGCCGACTACCTGGGCCTGGACACCTGCCTTGCGAGCCTGAATGCGCTCCACGAGCGCCTGGGCGAGCGCTACCGCCCCTGCCCCCTCCTGGTCACCTACGTGCAGGCAGGGTGGCTGGGGCGCAAGACGGGCCGGGGCTTCTACACCTATTCGGGCTGAAGCTTCGGAGCATCCGGGAGGGGAGCCCCCATGGGGTCCGGAAGCGCGGCAAGGTCCGGAGCCGTTCCTCCCTCGCCCGCCGTCCGGGGCTTTCCGGAGGCCATGCGCTGGGCCCAGGCCTGGCGGTCCCGGGTCACCGGGTCGTTCACGATCCGCAAGTCGGGCGGCACCAGGGCGTTCATCCCGAAGTTGACGGAAGCCTTGCTGCGGGGCACGTAGAGCAGCGCGGGCGCGGCGATGAAGAGGGCCACCAGGGGCCAGAGCAGCGCGGAGGGCCGGAAGGGCTCCTTCGGCTCCTGGTTGATCTCCGCGGGAATGGCCCAGGGTGCCGGCGCAGGCGCCGGGAACTCCGCCTGGCTGATGGCCAGCAGCCCCATCTCGATCAGCTCGGCGATGGTCTTGCAGGTCTCCAGCTCGTCGTAGCGGGTGATCTGAAGGGCGCTGGCGATGCTCTGGGGCTCGGAGAAGTAGGTGAGCACCGTCTCCTGCTCGTGGCTCAGGCCGGAGCGCTCCCAGTGGGCATCCTTGCGCCCCTCGAAGACCGACGAGGTCTCGTGGTCCAGCTCCAGCTTCAGGGCGAGAGCCTTGGAGGTCTTCTCCAGGGGCAGCGCATGGTCCGGCAGGCGCCGCTGCACCTCGGGCCACTCGTCCATGATGCGGGCCGCCTCCATGAGCACCGTGTCCACCGGGATGGCGGGGAAGGTCTCCCGGTCCAGGTCCATGGGCAGCATGGAATCGAAGCGGTAGTCGCCCTCCACCCAGCGGAAGGTGCGGTAGATGATCGACATCGCCTGGTTGAAGAGGGCGTCCTGCAGGTCCTGGGCGCTCACCTTGCCGGATTCCAGCAGCAGCGTCCCCATGCGCTTCAGGGTCTGGCGCTGCCGCTGGATCATGAGCAGCAACTCGTCCCCGGAGAGGCGCCCCAGGCGCACCAGCATCGCGCCCAGGCGGTCCTCCATGCGGACCTGGTTGGAATCGCAGCCGACGATGTCGCCCTGGTCGAAGTAGACCTTCACGAACTCCTGTCCCCGGGAGAGCACGAGGGTGCCGCTCTTGCCCTGGGTCTTGATCATGTTGAAGAGGGAAAAGAGGTCAAAGTCGCGGAGGGATCCTTCCAGGGCCATGGTTCACCTCGATGCGCGGCGGGGAATGAGTTTCAGCCAGGACCGGAGCAGCAGCACGGCCATGAGGGTCAGGCCGAGCGGCCGCCAGGTCGACACGGGGTCCGCCAGGATCTCGCCGGGATAGCGGACGCTGGCCCCCGTGGCCAGCACCATGCCCGCGGCAAAGCAGAGGAAGGCGAACTCCGTGATGCCCTCCCGGGCGTGCCCCATGAAGCAGAGATCCAGGCCCGGGAGAAGCACGACGAGCACCCGGTGCAGGCCCCGCTGGGCCTTCTGGAAGGCCCCGACCTCGTCCACCTTGCGCTTGCGGTTCTCGCCGTGCAGTCCGTCCTTGAGGACGAAGAGGTGGTGGCACTTGCTGCAGATCTCCACGTCGGGGCTGTCCGTCGTGTGGAAGGGCTCGCCGCAGCGCAGGCACTGGGTCGGATGGGCCGAGCGGATGCTGCGGCGGAGGCGCAGCATCAGCAGCAGGGCAGCCAGGAGGGGAAGCCCGAAGCCCACGAGCAGCTGGGCGCCGCGGAAGACCCGCCCCGCCGGTTTCTGGAGCCCTGCGCCCAGAAGCTCCGCGCGCTCCGGGGAATCCGGAAGCGGCATGGCGAAGGTTCTCGGCTCGTTGCGGACCTGGTTCCCCTCGGTGAGGCGGCTGAAGCGGAGCGGATCGGCCTTGCGGGCCTCGTCCTGCTTCTGGAGCCCCTGGACGCTGTCCAGGCGCTTGAAGGCGAGGACGCTCTGGTTGAGGAGCACCTCCACGCTCCGGGGCGCCAGGACGAAAGCCTGCTGGAAGGCCTGCTCCGCCCGGTCCACCGCACCCTGCTGGAAGCGCGCGACGCCCAGGTTGTTGAGGACCTCGGCCCGGTTCGGGTGCGTCGCCAGCAGGCGCTCGAAGGTCGCCTCGGCCTGCCCCCAGGCCTGGGCCTGGAGCTGCTGCCAGCCTTCGAGGAAGGCCTGGTCTCCTGCCGGAAGGACCCGGGCCCCGGCCTCCCGGAGGGGTTTGGCCTGGGGCTGTTCCTGGAGCGCCACAACGCTCGTAGGCGGGATCTCGTTCCCCATGGGTTCCAGGAAGCTCAGCGCCGGATGCACAAGCTGCAGGAGGATGACGAGGAAGGTGATGCGCGCCTCGGGCAGACGGAAGAAGGGGGCGGCCAGCCACAGCAGCAGCAGGGCGCTGACGCTGGGGTCCATCCCCAGCAGCACGGGCAACGCCAAAAGGAAGGCCCCCAGCACGGCCATGGCCGTGGGACCGGGAATGCGGGCCTTGAGGCGGTCCTCCCAGAGGTAGCGCAGGGCGTTGCGGTAGCGCAGGACCATGGCGAGGGTCCATCCCCAAAGCATCAGGGTGGCCATCATGCGGAGCCAAGCGGCGTGCTGGGCAATCCAGAGCCAGCGGTGGACGGGGTGGGAAAGCCGGGCGCGCACCAGCTCGGTCACATCCGGCAGGCTCCAGAGGTAGCCCTTCAGGCCCTGCATCCGCATCAGCTCGATCCGCGCCCCCAGGAGGCTGGGGTTTCCCGGCGCCCAGGGCTCCAGTTCCCGGAGCACACGAAGCCCGCGCTCAGGCGCGCCCTCTGCCCCCTGTTCCCGGGCCCACAGGACCATGGCCTCGAAGAGGGGCGTCAGGTCCGTCACGTTGTAGGTCCGCACCAGGAGGTTGCATTCCTGCATCGCCGCCTGGATGGCGCCGTCCTCCCCCGAACGGAAGGCATGCTTCAGGCGCTCGGCGCGGTGGGCCATCGCCACGGCGGGCGCCAGGCTCGGATCCGGTTCCGTGGCGGAAGGCGCCGCGGACACCACTGCCCCGACCAGCAGGAGGAACAGACAGAGAAGGCCACGCATGATCCCGCGCATCGCTCACGCTCCCTTGGGCCCGGGGACTCCCTGCTCCAGCCCCACCACCTGCATCCTCAGCTGGTAGAGGACCGCCTCCAGCTCGCGCGTCTCGCCCTCCGTGCGGTTCCCCTCCGTCCGGTCCTTCAGCACCGCGAGGAGATCCACCAGGAAGCGGGCCGCGACGGGATCCGCGGGGGGCTGTTCCTTGAGGAGCGGATGGGGCGTGCCCATGGCCAGCAGCGCCTGCTCCGCCAGCATGCGAATCAGGGCCGTCAGGGAAGGCTCTGGCACCGGGGCATTCATGTCCACTCCAGGTAATTGCGTGAAGCGTATCACGGCTTGGCACTTATCGAGGTCGTGACCGCTCCCGCGCGCTTGTTCCCCCACATGCCGGAGCGCGCACGCCCCTTGCTTGGAACAGGGGCCGCCCCTTCCCAAAAGGCCGCGCCTGATGGGACAATCGCGGCACTGCCTGGAGGTTTCATGCGCCTTGCCCTTCCCGCCCTCGTTCTGACATTGTCCGCCCTGAGCCTGAGCGCCCAGACCACGGGCCGCATCGCGGGCCGCGTGCTCACCAAGGCCGGAAAGCCCGTGGCCGGCGCCAAGATCACCCTCAAGCGCCTGGACATCACCTGGACCAAGGATCTCCAGAGCAGCGAAGACGGCCAGTACCAGCAGGTGGGGCTCACGCCCAAGGAGTTCACGGTCCTTGTATCCGCGGCGGGCTACGTGGACACGCAGGAAGTCGTGAAGGTCCCCCTGGGCGACACCCTCCGCAAGGACTTCACCCTCCTGACGCAGGAGGAGGCCCTTGCCGAGCGCAAGGCCTCCGGCAAGGCTGCGGACGTCGAGATCGCCGGCGCCGCCAACGCCAACGAAGGGCTGGAAGCCTACAACAACGCCACGGCCCTCCTGAACCAGCAGCAGTTCGAGGAGGCGGTGCCCCTCCTCGCCACCGCCGCGGAGAAGCTGAACCTGGGCCTTACCGAAGCCAAGGACGAGACCACGAAGGGCAGCATCCAGAAGAACCTCGAGAAGGTTGAGCGCACCCGGGGCGTGGCCCTCGCCCTGGCGGCCCAGAAGAGCGGCAACACCGAGATGGCCGTCCAGGCCGAGCCCCTGCTCCTGAAGGCCCACACCGCAACCCCGAAAGACGAAAACGTTCTTCAGGCCCTGGTGGCTTCGTACCAGGCGCGCAAGGATGCCGCCAACGAGAAGAAGTACCAGGACCTCCTGGACGCCGTCGTCGGTCCCAAGCCCGAACAGGCCTACAACAAGGGCGTGGAGGCCTTCAACGCCAACCGCATGGCCGAGGCCAAGACCCACCTCCTGAAGGCCGTCACCATCGACCCCAAGTATTCCAATGCCTACTACCTGCTGGCGATGGTCGAGTTCAGCAGCATGAACCTGAAGGGCACCAAGGGCTACCTGCAGAAGTACCTGGAGCTCGACCCCAACGGCGCCAAGGCGGCCGAGGTGAAGGCCATGCTGGCGGACCCGAGCCTGAAGAACATCAAGTAGCCTTCAAGACATCTGATGAAGAGGGGGCCGCAGGGCCCCCTCTTCATGTCAGCGTGAGACTGACCGGGCAGTGGTCCGAACCCGCCACGTCCGGGTGGGTGCGCACGTCGGTCACGCGGGCCAGAAGCGCCCGGCTCGCCAGGATGTGGTCGATGCGCCAGCCCACGTTCTTCGCCCGCGCGCCGCCCCGCTGGCTCCACCAGGTGTAGAGGCCGGGAACGCCGGGGTTCCGCTCCCGCAGCACGTCCGCCAGGCCGGTCTCCAGGTAGCCCCGGAAGTCCTCCCGCTCCTCGGGGGTAAAGCCGGGATTCCCCACGTTATCCTTCGGCCGCGCGAGGTCGATCTCCTCGGGGGCGACGTTCATGTCCCCCGCGACCAGGAGCTGCCTGCCCTCGCCGTGCTTCGCCCGGACGAAGGCCGCGAGGTCCCGGGCGAAGGCGCGCTTGTAGTCCAGGCGCACAAGCCCCGTGCTGGCGTTGGGGAAGTAGCCACCCAGCAGCACCAGGTCCCCGAGGGTGCTGACTACGACACGCCCCTCGGCGTCGTAGGCCTCGATGCCGAGCCCCTTGGCGTGGGTCCAGCCCGTCCCCTTCCGGCTCAGGGTTGCGCTGCCCGCGTAGCCCTTCTTCGCGGTGGCCGGAAACCAGCAGACGTCGTAGCTGGCCTCCAGGGCGCGGCGCACGGGAAGCTCCACCTCCTCCCAGATGCAGCGGATCTCCTGGAGACAGAGGACGTCGGGATCCGCCTCCTCGAGCCAATCCAGGAAGCCCTTCTTCAGGGCCGCGCGGAAGCCGTTCACGTTCCAGCTGACGAGTTGCACCCTGCCTCCTTCCGTCCTAGAGCCGCGCCACGAAGCGCTCCCACATGCGATGCCTGCGCAGGCGCCACCATCCCGCCAGGATCAGCACGGACCAGCCCGCGAAGCGGGCGCGGTGCACCAGGCGCACGCGATCCCCTTCCCGCCCCACCTCCAGGCTCCCCTGTTCCAAAACCCCGAAGCGGCGGACCTGGTAGTCCAGGCGCAGGGCACCCGCCTTCAGGCCCCAGGCGGCGCCTGCGGGCGCCACCCCGGGAAGGCCGCCCTCCTCCAGGGCCGCCGCCACCTCCTCGAAGGGCGCATCGGTCTCCCGCGCCACTTCGAGGTGATAGACGGGGCGCTTCACCCTGTCAGAAAGTCGCAAGATTCCGATGGTCATCATTCATCATCAGGGGCTGAACCCGGTTGCCTGAGCATTTGGAGATCCGACTCCCAACACGGGTGAGGGACGGGACCTATCACCAGCACCGAACCTGTACACCCTGGGATGTATCCTCTGGCAAGGGCCTCCTCGCGAAGCCCCAGATGGGGATTCATGGCACCAGCACTTCCTTGACCGAACTGACCACCGAGGCTTTTCCAGCATGGGACACCACGGCAATGTAACAGTAGCTGCCAACACTCATGCCCTCAAGCAGGTAGGAACGGCGGGCATCTCCCATCGGGTGGACGGCATCCAGGGGCTCACCATTGACCTTGGACATTCTGTAAAGACGACCGCCAACCTTCCGCCCCGTGGAGGTCACTTCTTCGTACTTCCATGCGGTCGTCCATTTGTCAGCCCCGGTCTTGATGTCCGAGAGCTTCGTGCGCTGGGAACAGCAGAGGTAGATGTCAAAAGTCATCCCCTCCGGACATTCGACCCAGGAAGGCAGCACTTCAAGCTGGCCACTTGCCAACTTCCGTTCGCGGAAAAGGGAATCAGTGGACGATGACACTTCGGGGCTCAGCATCACGGCGGGACCAGCGGAGATGCCAAGACCGATGTTCTCGGCCCTGCTGGATGCATCCACCGGAAAGACTCTGAACTTCTCTACCTCCGCAAAAGCGTTGTAGCCCTTCACCCCCGAGAATGGATTGAGGCTCTCCATAGCCTTCTCGTACCGTTTCCGCCCCACATAGCCGTCCGCCTTCCCGGCATCGGGCGCGAAGCTGTTCGCATCGGTGGCGGTGACACGAATAGATTTGAGCGGCTCTTCGAGTTGGAGCACAACCCGGGTGTACCCGTGTGAAGTCCTCCTCGCATCGATGTTGGCGGGAGTAAGAGTCCCATGGGGGACCTTCCCGTCGTTGATCCAGACGTCGACACGACCAGCCCCGAGCTTGCGATTGAATTCCATCGCCTTCTGCTCGCGATCCTCGAAGATGCGGTTGGAGATGTCGACAGCTATGACGCCCTTCTTGCGAGTGGACATCTGGACATCCGGCGCGCTGCGAATGGCCTTGATGACCGACACCTCCTCGCGGTCGCCCGTGTTGGGGTTCTCGCGGATCTCCCGGAAGGATGCCACCTGGAATCGTTTCCCTTTCAGACTCACGTTCGGCTTTCCGGTACGCCTTTCGGCCTGGGTCACCAGGGGAAGGTCCAGCGAAGCCAGGCGGGCGTTTGATTGGACGAAGGTGCGCTCTTCCGAGGGGCGGCCAGGAACGTGGAACACGAGCAGCCAGCCTTCTCCAGCCAGCAGTTGGGCATCTGCGTAGACAAGAGTCTCCTGACGCGTGATCTGCCCATGGGCCTGTTCAGGAGCCGGATCCCAAGCCAGCCTTTTCGTGCATGGGTCGCAGGGCAGGTAGAGCGCCTTCCCCACGCACTTCGCCTGTGCCCCATCGGGAATGAAGACATAGGCCAGATCCACCCCCTGCTCGATGGGCCTTCCCTTCCGGTCACAGCCCTTGATCCACACTTCGAAATGGGTCTTGTCGCTGGCAGGCCGCGCATGGACTTCTAACAGGGTCACGTAAGTCTTGGGGTCGCCCTGAATGCAGGGACAGTGGAGCAGGATTTCGCGCTGCCCCTTGAGAAGACGGACCGCACGATCGGCCTGGGCCCTGGTGACCCAGGCCAGCTGGTCGGCCACCAGGGGCATCGTCACGGCGGGAACCAGGGCCCCTAGCATCAAAAAACGGTTCATCAGCATCACGGCCTCCGCGAGAGGTTCTTGAATCCCAACCACTAGGCCGTTGGGACTGAAACATTGTGGGACATTGCCTTCTGGGGTTTGGAGCAGGAGAATCCCCTTCTTTCATCGAGCTCCAGGTCGGTGAGGCTGAGTTCAGCGCCACCGGGCGGATTGGATGCACGATGGAGCAGGCCTTGGCCCCAGATGGGGAAATGAAACGGCGTTCCCCCCTAGCGGACGACGAAGCCGGGCTTCGCGTCCTCCGGCGGCGCGATGAGGTAGGGCTTGCTCGCGTTGTCGCTGGCGCAGAGCAGCATGCCGTGGCTCTCGATGCCCATCATGGCCCGGGGCGCCAGGTTGGCCACCACCACCACGCGGCGCCCCACGAGGTCCGCCGGCGCGTAGGCCTCCTTGATGCCGCCCAGGATCGTGCGCTGCTCGAAACCCAGGTCCACCTTCATCTTGACGAGCTTCTTGCTCTTGGGGACCTCCTCGGCCTCCAGCACCAGGCCCACGCGCAGGTCGGTCTTCGCGAAGGTGTCGTAGTCGATGTTCTCCTTCACGGGGGGCACGTCCAGCTGGGGCGCGGCGGGTGCAGCGGCCGCGGCCTGGAGGGCTTCGATCTCGGTCATGGCTTGGTCCTTGTCGATGCGGGCGAAGAGGGGTTTCGGTTCGAGGACGGGCGCAGGCGCGGGGGCCTCGGGGTCCAGCGCGTGGAAGCGCTGATCGGCCACGCTGCCGGAAAGTCCCAGGGATTCCCAGAGGGTCTGGCAGAAGGCGGGCATCACCGGGGCGGCCAGCACGGCCGTCAGGCGCAGGGCCCGGTAGAGCTGGCAGAGCACCGTGTCGAGCTTGGGAGCGCAGGCCTCGTCCTTGGCCAGCTTCCAGGGTTCGGCCTTCACGATGTAGCCGTCCAGGTGGCGCAGGAAGGTCCAGAGGACCTCCAACGCACCATTGAAATCATGGCGGGCGGCCTTCTCCAGGTAGTCGCCAAGCACCTGGCGCAGACGCTCCCGCACCTCGGCGTCCTCGGGGTCGAAGGCGGTGGCCTCCGGAACCACGCCGCCGCGGTATTTCTGGAGCATGCTGAGGCTGCGGGCGGCGAGATTGCCCAGGCCGTTGGCCAGGTCGGCATTCAGCCGCTCCACGAAGGCCTCGAAGCTGAAGGCGCGGTCGAAGCCGATCTGCATGTCCCGCATCAGGAAGAAGCGCGCCGCGTCCGTACCGAAGTGGAGCAGCTCCTTGGGGCGCACGATGTTGCCCAGGCTCTTGCTCATCTTCGTGTCGCCCATGAGCCACCAGCCGTGGGCGAGGATGGCCTCGGGAAGCTGGCGGCGGATGCGCTCCGGCAACTCACCCTGAAGGTCGTCGCCGTCCTCCCGGAACATGGCCATCAGGAAGGCGGGCCAGTACACGGCGTGGAAGCGCAGGATGTCCTTGCCCACCAGCTGCACCGTCGGAGGCCAGTGTCCGTCCTTGCAGGCGGAGAGGTAGTTCAGCAGCGCATCGAACCACACGTAGACCACGTGCTTCTCGTCGCCCGGCACGGGGATGCCCCAGCTGATGCTGGTGCGGCTGATGCTGAGGTCCTGCAGGTTGCCGCGCTCTCCGCCCGGCGCCACGAACTGCTTCACCTCGTTCAGGCGGAACTCCGGCTGCACGAAGCCGGGCCAGCGCGCGTAGAGCTGGAGGATCCAGTTCTCGTAGGCGCTGAGGCGGAAGAAGTAGCTCTCCTCCTTCAGCGTCACCAGCTGGTGCCCCAGGCCCTGGGCCTGGAGCTCCTTGGCCTGGGTCTCCGTCACGAAGGCCTCGTCCGACACGCTGTAGAGCCCTTCGTATTCGGCCTTGTAGATGTCGCCCTTGGCGAGCAGTTCCCGGAAGCGCGCCTGCACCACCGCCTTGTGGGAGGCGTGGGTGGTGCGCACGCAGTGGTCCATGGTGAGGCCCATCTGCCGCCAGAGGTTCTCGAAGTTGGGGGCGACCTCGTCCACCAGCTGCTGGGGCGTGACGCCCCGCGCTGCGGCGGTCTTCTCGATCTTCTGGCCGTGCTCGTCGGTGCCGGTCAGGAAGTACACGTCCTCGCCCATCATGCGGTGGTGCCGCGCCAGCACGTCGGCCAGCACCGTGGTGTAGGTGTGGCCGATGTGCGGACGGTCGTTCACGTAGTAGATGGGTGTCGTGACGTAGAAGCGCTTGGACAACGGGGCCTCCGGACCCTCCAGTCTACCTCCGGGCGCACCCTATCCCTACAGGAAGGCGCCCCGCAGGGACGAAGGCGCGGCACCGCGCAACCGCGCGTGCTCTTCCAGGTCCTTGTCGCCGCGGCCCGAAAGATTGAGGAGGACGGGCCCCTGTCCCAGCCGCCCCTTCTGCGCAAAGAGGTAGGCCAGGGCGTGGCTGGACTCGAAGGCGGGGATGATGCCCTCCAGCCGGCTCAGGCGTTCAAAAGCATCCAGGGCTTCCTGATCCGTGGCGCTCGCATAGCGCACGCGACCCAGCTCCTTCAGGTAGGCGTGCTCGGGCCCCACCCCCGGATAGTCCAGCCCCGGGGACACGGAGTGCACCTCCGGAACCAGGCCATCCTCGTCCTGGAGAAGGTAGCTGTAGCTTCCATGCAAGACGCCGGGGCGCCCCAAGGTCAGGGTTGCAGCGTGCCGCTGGGTTCCCAGCCCTTCTCCCGCCGCTTCCACGCCCACCAGCTCCACAGCCTCGTCTTCCAGAAAGGCGGAGAAGAGCCCGATCGCATTGGAGCCGCCCCCCACGCAGGCCACGGCCACGGAAGGCAGCCTTCCCGTCTGGGCCAGGCACTGGGCCCGGGCCTCCTCGCCGATCACGGCCTGGAAGGCGCGTACGATGCTGGGATAGGGGTGCGGCCCCACGGCACTCCCCAGCAGGTAGAACGCGGAGGGGTCGTCGGCGAAGGCCTGGAGGGCCGCGTCCACGGCGTCCCGCAGGGTTCCGTTCCCTCCCCGGGCGGGGCACACCCGCGCGCCCATCAGCTCCATGCGCCGCACGTTCACGGCCTGGCGGCGCATGTCCTCGGCCCCCCTGTGGGTCTCGCAGGCCCGGCCGTACCGCGCCGCCACCGCCCCGGTGGCCACGCCG
>CAXYVC010000081.1:0-11927 GCA_964292295.1 uncultured bacterium | reverse complement strand
GCAGCAGTACCGGGCAATCGTCAGAAGGATGACGCAGATGAACGACCCCGGCTCCATGAACCGCATGCAGGCCATGTCTGGCAAGATGGGGGGAGGCCTCCCGGGGCTGCCCTTCTGAACTTGTGCTTGGGTCTCCAGGCATTCCGGGGTACACTGATCCGCTCGAGGAGTTCGAATGCTCGCTATCCGTCTTGCTCGCAATGGCGCCAAGAAGCGGCCCTTCTATCACATCGTCGTGTCCGAGAACGATCGCATCCCCACCGGCCGCGCGCTGGAGGTGCTTGGCTTCGTGAATCCCATCGCCACCTCCGGCGAGAATGTCCGCATCGACGCGGAGAAGGCCAAGGCCTGGCTGGCCAAGGGCGCCCAGCCCTCCAAGACCGTCGTCGACCTGTTCAAGAAGCACGCGATCCTCTAGTCGGATCCCGTAGCTCAGGAAGCCGGGCGGCGCCCGGCTTTTTGTGCTAGACCCCGGAGAAGCCCGTGGACCTGGAAGCCTTCCTCAAGGACGTCCTCACCCCCCTGCTGGACCACCCGGAGCAGCTGCGCGTGGAAGTCAGCGGCGAGGGGCGCAAGCGCGAAGCCCTCATCTTTGCGGCCCAGCCGGACCGCGGCCGCATCATCGGCAAGAGCGGGCGCATGATCAGCAGCCTGCGCACCGTGGCCAAGGCCGCGGGCGAGAAGGCCGGCCTCTTCGTGAACATCGAGCTCTCCGACGAGGACGAGGGCAAGGACGGGGCCCCGGCCGGGGAGGCCTGACATGTTCCTGCTGGGCCAGCTCGCCAAGGTGCAGGGCCTGAAGGGTGAGGTGCTCCTCCACGCCGTGGGGGATGACCTGGAGCGGCTCCCGGAGCTCAAGGGCCTGGTGCTGGCCCCCCCGGAGCTGGACCTCCAGCACCTGGAGGTTCCCCCGGAGGGCGTACGCAGCGTCACGGTGCGCAGCTTCCGCTGGCACCAGGAGCGCCCCTGCGCGGCCTTTCACGAGCTGCCGGACCGCAGCGCCGTGGAGTTCTGCAAGGGCTGGGCCCTGTGGATGCCCGAGGACCAGGCCCGCCTGGGCGAAGGCGAAAGTTTCCGCCACGACTGGATCGGCTGCGAGGTCTACGTGCAGGACCAGCTGGTGGGCGAAGTGCTGCGCCTGGACCCGACGGCCATGGGCTACGACATGGTGGTGATCCGGGACTGCCGCCCCGGCCGCACCGGCGCCCGCGAGGTGCCCTACATCAAGGCGTGGTGGACCCTCCGCCTGGAGCAGCGGCGTCTGGATCTGGACCCGCCCCCCGGCCTGCGCGACCTGGATCGCCTGGACTGAGCCCGAAGGCCTCCGCGAGCGCCGCATCCAGGGCCGCCAGACTCCCCGGCGCCAGCAGGGCGTGGTCGTCGTCAAGCACGCACATCCGGCTGCCCGGGTGGCGGCGGACGAAGGCTTCGCTCAGGTCCAGGGGCACGCTCTCATCCCTGCGCCCGTGGAGCACCCAGAGGGGCGCCCCCAGCCTCCACCCCTCGTCGTCGGCCCAGGCGGCAAGATCGGCCAGCAGTGCCGGACCCAGCAGGCACCAGGCGCCGCTCCCGTGGTGGAAGACGCGGATGCGCCCGCGCCGCCGGTAGCCCTCCCAGCGGCGCCCCAGGAGGCGCCGGCGGGCGAAGCCGAAGGCGGGCGCCAGCAGCACGAGCCCGCGCAAACGGCAGCGACCCCGGTGGGCCACGGCCGCCGCCACCACGCCCCCGAGCGAGGCCCCCGCCAGCACGGGGGGCTCTGGAAGCGCCGCCAGCAGGGCCTCCACCGCCGCCACCTGGGCGCTGAAGGTGAGCGCCTCGAAGCTGGGCAGGTTGAGGTCCGGTGCGTGGAAGGCCACGCCGTGGGCCGCGGCCCAGGCCCTGCAGTGCGCTGCCTTGTGCCCTGCGGGCCCCGAGGCGAAGCCGTGGAGGTAGACGAGGACGCTCAACGCCCCACCGGGGCCGGGACGCCCCGCGCCTGGAGCCAGGCCGCCACCCGCTCCGCCGTGGCCCCACGCCCCAGCACCACGTCGCTCTCGGGGTGGCCGTGGAGGAGCAGGGTTCGGCCCACCCATTCCAGGCGCGCCTCCCCCAGAGGGAGCTCCAGGAAGCCCTCGCGATGGGCCCGGGTGAAGGGGCGCAGCATCCAGCCCGGAAGACGCGCCAGGCCCCCTCCCGGCTTCAGGACGAGCCGCGCACCATCGCAGCCGAGCTCCGCCCAGCGGAAGACCAGCCCCTGGAGGGCGAGGAGCGCGCCCGCCGCAAGCCCCAGCAGGCCCAGCCCCAGGGCTGGCCAGGGACGCCCCGGCCACAGCCGGGAGGCCTGGAACAGGGCGTTGAGGGCCATGCCAAGCCCCGCCAGGCAAGGCCACAACAGCGCGCGCCGCGGGAGGGGAAGGGGCATCCGGTCCATGCCTCCAGGCTACGACGCGATGCTAGGCTGGACCATGGCCAAGCGTCCCCAGAGCCCCGCGGAAGAAGCCCTCAACAGCGCGACCCATGGCCTCGGAGCCCTGCTGTCCGTGGCCTTCCTGGCGGTGCTCGTCACCTTCGCCGCCCTGCGGGGCAGCGCCCGCCACGTCGTGGCCTGCGCCCTCTTCGGCGCCACCCTCGTGCTGCTGTATCTGCTCTCCGCGCTGTACCACGGCCTGCGCAACCCGCGCGTGAAGCCTCTCTTCCGGGTGCTGGACCACGCGGGCATCTACCTGCTCATCGCCGGCACCTACACGCCCTTCTGCCTGATCGGCCTGCGGGGCGGCTGGGGCTGGAGCCTCTTCGGCACCATCTGGGGCCTGGCCGTGCTGGGCATCGCCTTCAAGGCGCTGCTGGGCTTCCGCTACGAGATCATCTCGGCCCTCTTCTACCTGGTCATGGGCTGGCTGGTGATCCTCGCCCTGGGGCCCCTGGTGCGCGCCCTGCCCCGGCCGGCCCTGCTCTGGCTCCTGGGCGGGGGCGTGGCCTACACGACGGGCCTCGCCTTCTACGCCCTGGACAGCCGCTTGCGCTTCGGCCACGCCGTGTGGCACCTCTTCGTGCTGGCGGGCAGCGCCTGCCACGCCGTGGCGGTGATTGGCTGGCTCATTCCCCGCTGACGCGTGAAGGGGCCGCCCGCGGGCGGCTTCACCCCGGATTTTGCTCTTGAGCCAAACGAGGGGCTCGCCTGGGGCTGCATGCGAGCGATCGCCGCTCGCGGGTCGCATCCAAGGGGGGCCGGCCCCCCTGGCCCGACACCGCGGCCCGGCTGTCAGCTCCGCAAACAGCCGGGCCGCAATCGCATCATCCACGTTCAGCCCAACTGGACCAGGTCCTCGGGGGCGCCGATGGAGGCGGTCTTCACCTCGATGCCGACCTCCTTCGCCATGCGCCCGGCGATGCCGGAGAGCACCTTGCCGGGACCCAGCTCCAGGAAGGTCGTCACGCCCGCCTCCAGCAGGAGGCGCATGGTGGCCTCCCAGCGCACGGCGCCGGGGATCTGGCGCAGCAGGCCGTCCCGCAGGCGCTCGGGCTCCGTGACCACGGCGGCGTCCACGTTGTTCACCAGGGGGCAGCAGGGCGCCTGGAAGGCGAGGGCCTTCAGGACGGGCTCCATGGCGGCCTGGGCGGGCTCCATGAGGGGACTGTGGAAGGGCGCGCTCACGGGGAGCTTGACCATCTTGCGGCCGCCCTTGCCCTTCAGGATCTCGATGGCCGCGTCCACCGCCTCGGCGTGGCCGGCGATCACCACCTGGCCCGCGCCGTTGAAGTTCGCGGGCACCACGACCTTGCCCGTCTGCGCGGCGGCCTCGGCGCAGCCGGCCTCCACATCCTCCACCTTCATGCCGATGATGGCCGCCATGGCGCCGACCCCCACGGGAACGGCGCTCTGCATGGCCCGTCCGCGCGCACGCACGGTGCGCACGGCGTCCGCATAGGAGAGGGCGCCAGCGGCCACCAGGGCGCTGTACTCGCCCAAGGAATGTCCCGCCACGAAGTCGGCCTTGGGCAGCCGGGCGCCGAAGGCCTTCACCACCATCGTGCTGTGGGTGAGGATGGCGGGCTGGGTGTGTTCGGTGAGCTTCAGGGTTTCCTCAGGGCCTTCGGCCATGACCTGGGAGAGGGCGAAGGCCAGCGCCGC
Source organism: uncultured bacterium (assembly GCA_964292295.1). Classification (GTDB taxonomy): domain Bacteria; phylum Acidobacteriota; class Holophagae; order Holophagales; family Holophagaceae; genus CAXYVC01. Next base: position 7,816 of record CAXYVC010000081.1, on the reverse strand, counting down.
GTCGGCCTCGCGCAGGACCGCCGCGGCGGCGGGCTCGGCCTGGGCCAGCGCCATGCCCATGCCCACGGCCTGGGAGCCCTGCCCGGGGAACAGCCATGCGACTTTGCTCATGGAATGCCTCACGAATGGGGAGCGGCCGGGCCGCTCGTAGGTTGGGAACCGCGTTCCGGACATGCGAAGAGGCGGCGCCACCGCCGCCTCTCGGTACACCAAGGGCCCGTTCGGGAGCCCCCTAGTTCTGGCCCATCTGGGCGGCGACTTCGGACACGAAGTCGTCCTTGCGCTTCTCGAGGCCCTCGCCCATGTTCCACTTCACGAAGCGGCGCACGCTCAGCTTCTCGCCGATCTCGGCGGTCTTCTGGCTGAGGTACTGCTCGATGGTGAGGTCGGGGTTCATCACGAAGGCCTGCTCCAGGAGGCAGCAGTCCTTGTAGATGGAGTTCAGCTTGCCCTCGACGATCTTCTCGACGATGTTCGCGGGCTTTCCGGTCGCCTCGGCCTGGGCACGGGCGATGTCCTTCTCCTTCTCGATGTACTCGGCGGTGACCTCGTCCCGGCGCACGAAGACGGGCGCGGGGTCGTGGGCGGCCACGTGCATGGCGATCTCGTGGACGAGGCGGTGGAAGCCCTCGTTCTTGGCCACGAAGTCGGTCTCGCAGTTGACCTCGATCAGCACGCCCACCCGGCCGCCGGGGTGGATGTAGGCCTCCACGATGCCCTCGGCGGCGATGCGGTCGGCCTTCTTGGCGCCCGCAGCCAGGCCCTTCTTGCGCAGCCAGTCGACGGCCTGCTCCATGTCGCCGCCGTTCTCCTCCAGGGCCTTCTTGCAGTCCATCATGCCGAGGCCCGTCTTGTCGCGGAGGGCCTTCACATCCTGGGCGGTGTAGCTCATGGGATTCTCCTTGCGTTGAAAGCGGATCGGAAAGAGCTGCGGCCAGCCCCGTGCGCGGGGCACGCCAGGCTGGCCGCGGAACCGGGAACGATCAGGCCTCGGCGCCTTCGTTCATCTTCTCGGCCATCATGGCCTTCATGTCGTCGTTGTCCGCCTTGTCCTGGAAGGCCTGGCGGCCCTCGAGGATGCTGTCGGCCACGCGCTCGGAGAAGAGCAGGATGGAGCGGATCGCGTCGTCGTTGCCGGGAATCACGTAGTCGATCTTGTCGGGATCGCAGTTGGTGTCCACGATGGCCACCACGGGGATGCCCAGCTTGTTGGCCTCGGTGATGGCGATGTCCTCGCGGTGGGGATCGATCACGAAGATCACGTCGGGCACCTGGCGCATGTCGCGGATGCCGTGGAAGGACCCCTCGAGCTTCAGCTTGGCGCGGGTGAGGGTGAGGATCTCCTTCTTGGACATCTGGGCCGTCTTCGCCGGATCGTTCAGCGTGGCCTCGATCTCCTTCAGCTTGTCCAGGCTCTTCTTGATCGTGGCGAAGTTGGTGAGCATGCCGCCCAGCCAGCGGTTGTTCACGAAGAAGGCGCCGCAGCGCTGCGCCTGCTCGGCGATCAGCTCCTGGGCCTGGGGCTTCGTGGCCACGAAGAGGAAGGTCTTGCCCTGGGACGCCGCCTTCGTCAGGAAGCCCGCGGCCTGGTTCCACAGGCGCAGGGTCTTCTGGAGGTCGATGATGTAGATGCTGTTGCGCGCGCCGAAGATGTACTTCTTCATCTTCGGGTTCCAGCGCTTGGTCTGGTGACCGAAGTGGACGCCCGCCTCGAGCAGTTCCTTCATGGAGATGGCAGCCATGGTGGCCTCCCTCATGGATGTGCGGCCCTAGAGCCGCGTCGTGGGGATGAAAGGCGGTTGCCCGCCCGAATCGGCCTGGAATCCAGGCCCGGAGACAGAACCGGGGAGACCACGTCTCCCCGGATGAAGCACAGGACCAGCGACTAGCGCTTGCTGAACTGGAAGCGGCGACGGGCGGCCTTCTGGCCGGGCTTCTTGCGCTCCTTCATGCGAGGATCGCGGGTCAGGAGGCCGGCGCGGCGCAGCATGCTCTTCAGCGCCTCGTTGTAGCCGAGCAGGGCGCGGGAGATGCCCAGCCGGATGGCCGAGGCCTGGCCGGAGGGGCCGCCACCGCTGACCGTGGCCAGGATGTCGAACTTGCCTTCCAGCTCGCCCAGCACCAGGGGCTGGTGCACCACCATGCGCAGCACGGCGTTGGGGAAGTAGTCCTCGAGGGTGCGGCCGTTGACGGTGACCTTGCCGCTGCCGGGGCGCAGGAAGACGCGCGCCGTGCAGGTCTTGCGGCGGCCGGTTCCGTAGTTCTGGGTGATCGCCATGGGATCCTCGAAATTACAGCTTGATGGTCAGGGGCTCGGGCTTCTGGGCTTCGTGCTGGTGCTCGGAGCCGGCATAGACCTTGAGCTTGCGGTACATCTGGCGGCCCAGGGGGCCCTTCGGGAGCATGCCCTTCACGGCGCTCTCGATGACCCGGGCGGGGTAGACCGCCATCATGGCATCCGCCCGAACTTCCCGCATGGAACCGGGCTGGGTGGTGGTGCGGCGGTACATCTTCTGGGACGCCTTGCGGCCCGTCAGGACGGCCTTGTCGGCATTGATGACGACCACGTGGTCGCCCATGTCCAGGAAGGGCGTCCAGGTGGGCTTGGTCTTGCCGGCCAGGATGTCGGCGACAGCGGTGCTGAGGCGGCCCACAGGAATGCCGGTGGCGTCCACCACGAACCACTTGCGCTCGAAATTGTCATGGCCCTTGGGGAAGTACGTGCTCATGGCCGAACTCCGAATGTCAGGTGTGTCAGGGGAAAAATGGGCATCTGCATCCCGGGGGCTCGTCGGGAGCGCAGAAGGATCACCTTATCCCCTTGGCTCCCGCGGGTCAAGGCGCGTTTTCCCGGCTAGGCGCGGGCAAGGGCCCAGAGTTCCTGGGCCAGGCGCGCCGCGGCCAGGCCGTCGATGAGCCCCATGCCCGCGGCGACCTGCTCCTGGCGCGTCTCCTGCCCCTCGGGCCCGAGCCAGTGGGCCAGGGCGCCCGCCGCCACGCGCAGGTCGGCCTCGGGTCCCAGACCCAGATCGCAGCACGCACCGGCCAGGGCCAGGTCCCCGATGATGCCCTCCTGGCGCTCGTTCTGCCCCCAGGCCACGGCGGGGATCCCCAGGCAGAGGAGCTCGGCGAGGGTCAGCCCCATGGCGCACCAGACCGCGTCGTAGTCCACCAGGCGCCGGGTCATGGCGGGAAGGTGCGGCACCACGGAGCATCCCGGGAAGGGCGCCCCCTCGACCCCCCGGGGAGCCACCACGGTGCAGGTGCCCGCCCAGCGGCCCTCCGCCACAAGATTCTTAAGAAGCTCGAAGGCCCGCTGGGCCAGCCCCGGGCCATCCGTGCCCCCGAAGGTCACGAGGAGCTTGCGCACCACCAGGGGCTGGAGCGGCTCGCGCTTGGGACGCAGGCGGGTGGCCTCCGCCCCCACCACGGCGTAGGCTCCGCCCCGCAGGACCCGGCAGGCCCCGTGGCGGGTCTCGCAGGGCTTGATCTTCCGTCCGTCCACCACCTTCACCGGCCCCGCGGGCCAGCTCACGCCTTCAAGAAAGGGCTGGAAGAGCAGGTCCGCCCCCTCGTGGGCGTCGCCGTCGTCCTCCATCACCGCGACCTTCAGGGGGCGCAGGGCGGCGATCTGCTCGGCGCTGGTGTCCCACTGGTCCACCAGGACCACCGCCTCCGGGACCCTCAGGGCCTCGGGCAGCGCGGCGTGAAGCTCCGTGCCGAGGTCCACCGCCTCGCAGGGCAGCACCTCGTCCAGGAAGGGGTGCCGTCCGCTCCCCACGCGGCGCGCCCCCTCGCCGCCGCTCACGGCGATGCAGGCCCGGCCGCCCAGGGCCCGCCAGGCGTCCTGGAGCACGAGGGCACGGGCCACATGGCCCAGGCCGAGGCGAAGATCGGTATGAACGCGCAGGACGAGGAGGGGTTCCATGGGAGCGGCGTGACAGGATGGGAGAGTGTAGCGTGTTCCTCCCGGGTGCCAAGGGACCCCGGTCACGCTCCCGAGAGGGTACCGTGGGCACGAACAGCAGCCCCCAACCGTCTCAGGAGTCCCCGATGTTCGAGTACCTGGCACCCTCCCGGCGCGACCTTCCCCTCCACGACCCCATCTTCCTGGCCAATGCCGAGGCCCAGCGGCGGAAGGCCGAGGGCATCGACGTGGTGAACGCCACGCTGGGCTCCCTGGTGGACGACCGGGGCAACCTGGTGGTGCTCGACACGATCGCGGACGTGCTCCGGGACCTCAGCCCCATGGAGTCCGCGCCCTACGCCCCCATCACCGGGCACCCCGAGTTCCTGCGCGCGCTCATCCAGCGCCACTGGCCGAAGCACGACGGCTCCGGTGCGGGCTGCTCCACCCCCGGCGGCAGCGACCCCCTGTCGACCTCCCTGCGCAACTTCCTGGAACCCGGCATGTCCCTGCTCGCCGCGGCGCCCTGCTGGGGGCCCTACCGCGTGCTGGCCCGGGAGAACGGCGTGGGCTTCGAAACGGCCCCCTTCCCCGAGGCGGGCAAGGCCCTGGACGGCGACGCCTGGTCCAGCGCCCTCGACAGGCTGATGAAGGCCCAGGGGCGCGTGCTCCTCTGGCTCAACGAGCCCTGCCACAACCCCACCGGCCACAGCCTGACCCGGGAGGACCGCCAGGTCCTCATCTCGGCCCTGCGACGCGCCGCCCAGAGTGGCCCCGTGACGCTGATCCTCGACTGCGCGTACCTGGACTACACCACGGAGCCCGCGCACGTGCGGGAGGCCCTCGACCAGTACGCGGAACTGGGCGAGGAGGGCCGCGTGCTCGTGGGCGGCGCCCTCAGCATCTCGAAGGCCTTCACCCTCTACGGCGGCCGCGGGGGCGCCCTCGTGTTCCCCTGGTGCCGGGAGACCCAGCTCCAGGCCGCCCTGGCCAACGCCTGCCGCGGCACCTGGTCCACCGCCCCGCTGGCTCCCCAGTCCGTGATGATGCGCATCGCCCGCGACGGCAAGCTCCAGGCGCGCCTGGCCGCCGAGCACCGCCACTGGTCGGAGGTGATCGCCTCCCGGGCCCTGGCGCTGGACGGCGCCCTGCGCGCCGAGGGCCTGGCGGGCTGCGCCTGGCGCGGCGGCTTCTTCATCACCCTGCGGCTGGACAGGCCCGCGGAGACCACCGAGGCCCTGAAGGCCCAGAACGCCTTCGTGGTGCCCATGCCCGAGGGCGTGCGCATCGGCATCTGCGCCCTCCAGGCCGAGCTGGCCCCGCGCTTCGCCCGGGCCCTCCGGGAGGCCCTCCGAAACTAGGTGCTGGACAGGGCGCCCGGGTCCGGTATACTGGAAGACCCGTGGGCGTATAACTCAGCGGTAGAGTGCTATCTTCACACGGTAGAAGTCCCTGGTTCGAACCCAGGTACGCCCACCACCCAGAACCCCGGAAAAGCCCCTGAAACGATCGGGGGCTTTTTTGGTGGCGCACTCCCGAATCCTGCAGGAGGCTCCCATGCCCTTCATCAACGCGACCCAGGTCCGGGCCGGGATGATCATCAACTACGAGAACGAACTCTGCCGTGTGGTGAGCGTCGAGCACCAGACCCCCGGCAACCTGCCCGCGCGCGTCATCGTCAAGATGAAGCGCCTGAAGGACGGCATCAACCGCGAGAACCGCTTCGGCTCCGCGGACAAGGTCGACAAGGCGAGCCTCGAGCAGCACATGCTCGAGTTCCTCTACGAGGACGGCGACATGCTCGTCTTCATGAACAACGAGACCTACGAGCAGACCGAGCTCCACAAGGACGTGCTGGGCGACGACCTCGTCTTCCTGCAGCCCAACATGCAGGTGGAGATCGAGTTCTACGAGGGCAACCCCCTCAGCGCCACCCTGCCCGCCAGCGTGGTGCTGGAGGTGGTCGAGACCGAGCCCGTCATGAAGAACGCCAACGCCACCGGCTCCTACAAGCCCGCCAAGCTGGAGAACGGCATCACCGTGGCCATCCCGCCCTACATGGAGGCCGGCGAGAGGATCCGCGTGAACACCGTGGACCGCACCTTCATGGAGCGCGTGAAGTAGCGCCATCGCGCATTCCGCCGGGGCCCCGCGAGGGGCCCTTTTTCATGCCCGGAGGAGCCTCCCCCGATGCACAATCGGAAGCCCGCCTCCGGAGTCCTCCATGTCCCTGAAGCCGCGACGCATCGCCACGAAGATCACCCTGCTCGGCCTCCTGCCCCTCGGCCTCTTCGTGCTGTTCTTCGTGTTCTGGGTGCGCCCCCGCCTCCACGCCGCCATCCTCCAGGCCAAGTCGGAGGGGGCCCGCAACACCGTGGAGCTGGCCGAGGGCATCCTGATGAACCAGGTGCAGGAGGTGCAGGCCGGCAGGCGCACCCGCGCATACGCCGAACAGCGCGCCAAGGAACTCATCGGCGCCCTGCGCTACGACGGCACCAACTACGTCTTCATCCTGGGCGAGGGCCCCACCCTCCTGGTGCACCCGCGCACGGAGCTGACGGGCAAGCCCACCTCCACCCTCGGCCCCGAGATGGCCGGGCTCTTCCAGGCCCTCGCCCGCAAGGCCCAGGCACCGGGCGGCAGCGCGCACGCCTATCCCTTCAGCAAGCCCGGCCAGCAGGGGACCTATCCCAAGATCGCCTACGTCAAGCGCTTCCCGGCCTGGGACTGGGTGCTGGGCACCGGCGTCTACACCGACGACGTGGACCGCACCACCTGGCGCATCTTCCTGGAGCTCCTGGGCGGCGTGCTGGTCGTGGGCGTAGGGGTCCTGCTCCTTTCCATCCAGGTCACGGGGCGCATCACCCGCCCCCTCCAGCGCCTCGTGGAAGGCCTCCGCCACAGCGACCTGAACCGCCGCCTGGAGGTGGAGAGCCAGGACGAGGTGGGCGAGGCCGCGGAGGCATTCAACGCCTATAATGCGGGCCTGCGCGGTACGGTGCAGGAGGTCGCGGGCTTCGCCGAGCGCGTGGCCTCGGGAAGCACGCAGCTGGCGGCCAGCGCCGAGGAGATGGCCCGGGCCGTGGAGGAGATCGCCCAGGTGAGCGAGGCCCTCAAGGCCTCGGGCGAGCAGGTCTCCGGCGCCATGCAGCGGCTCGGCCAGAACGTGGACACCATGTCCGCGGCCGCCCACGACACCGACCAGCGCAGCCGCGAGGCCGTGGGGGAGGCCCTCCAGGGCGCCGAGGCCGGCCAGGGCACCGCCCGCGGCATGGACGAGATCCAGGTGGTCACGGGCCAGATCGTCACGGCCGTGCAGGTGATCCAGGACATCGCCCGGCAGACGAACCTGCTGAGCCTCAACGCCGCCATCGAGGCCGCCAAGGCCGGAGCCATGGGCAAGGGCTTCGCCGTGGTGGCGGAGGAGGTGCGCAAGCTCGCGGAGCGCAGCCGTGCCAGCGCCCAGGAGATCGAGCAGCTCATCCAGCGCGCCCAGGAAACCGTGGGCGGCGGCGCCACCAGCGTGAAGGCCACGCTCCACAACCTGGAGGCGATCCGGGAGCGCATCGCCGGCATCGCCACCGGCATCCAGGAAATCGGAACGCTTAGCCGGTCCCAGGCGGACACCAGCCTCCAGGTCACCCACCTCATGGGCGACACCACGACCCGCCTGGCGCAGAACGCCGCCTCCACCCACGAACTCGCCGCCACGGTGCAGGAGATCGCCCGCACCTCGGAGGACCTCGCCCGGGTCGCGGAGGGGCTGAAGGGCGTGGTGAAGGGCTTCCGGCTGTAGGCAGGCCTGAAACCCGCGGGCCCACCTTTTCCTCCGGGGGGAGGGGGGGGCGGCCCCCACCCCCCTCGCCGACTCCGCCGCCCCCCCCCCCCCGACCCCCCCCCCCCCCCCCC
>CAXYVC010000080.1:0-12171 GCA_964292295.1 uncultured bacterium | reverse complement strand
AAATACTTTGGGCCGCGCCCGGCCCCGGGGTTTTCCCCCCCCCGGCTTTCCCCGTTCCCGGTCTTTGCCCCCGGGGGGGCCGGGGCCTCCCCCCCCGGCCCCACCTAGGGTGCATTTTAACACAAACAGCCTTGTTGGTCAACCAGTTAGGCACCTCAAGCCCCCCATCGCGCACCCAAATAATTCACAATGTGTTGGCATTTTTTTTAAATTAGCCGACACTTTCTGAGTGAGACATTCCGAATCCAAGACCTCCCAGATCCTGACGCTGATGCGCGAAATGGGCGTGCTGCGCCCCCGCGACCTGGCTCCACTCGGGCTGCATCCAAGCAACCTGGCCGTCCTCTTCAATCAGGGGGTGCTGGCCCGATCGGGTCGGGGGCTCTACACCCTTGCCGAGGGGGATTGGACGGAACACCACAGCCTAGTCGAGACGTCTCGCCGTGTTCCTGGGGCAACCATCGGCCTCCTCTCCGCCCTCAGATTCCACGGCCTTACCAACGAAATGCCTCACCAGATCTGGATTTTTGTCAGCCGGAAGGCAAGAAAGCCACGCGTGGACTACCCTTCGCTCCGAATCTTCCGCTGCGAGCCGGAACACCTCCTGGAAGACACCATTCAGCCATGCATCGAAGGCACCGACGTCCACATCACCAACGTCCCACGCACCATCGCGGACTGCTTCCTCCACCGAAGGGCAGTCGGGATTGAAGTCGCGATCCTTGCACTTCGCCAGGCCCTTCAGCAGCGCCTTTGCAGCCCGGCGGAGCTATCAAGAGCCGCCAGGAAACGACGAGCCTGGAACACGATGCGACCCTACCTGGAGGCGCTTCTGTGAAAACGGAAAGCAAAAAGGATCTCGCTGCATCCGTTCGGGCACGTCTTCTGAATCTGGCCAAGCAGCGGGGAGAAGACCTCGACTTGGTCCTGAAGCGATATGGCATCGAGCGCCTCCTGTTCCGCCTCAGCCAGTCCGCTCACAGAGATGCCTTCATCCTGAAGGGAGCCATGCTGTTCGAACTCTGGATGGGGCGGACGCATCGCTCGACCAAGGACCTGGATCTCCTTGCCTCTGGCTCTACGGACATCCCACGCCTTGAAGCCCTATTCAAGGAACTCTGCTCCCTTCCTTGCGAACCGGACGGCTTGGTGTTCCTTCCAGAAACCATCAGAGGCGTGGAGATCCGCGAGGACAACCTCTACCAAGGCGTGCGCATCACCATGACCGCCCGCTTGGGTGTGGCTCGCATCGCCATCCAGGTGGATATCGGATTCGGCGATGCCGTCTACCCGCCACCGGAGGAAGTCGATTATCCAAGCCTGTTGGGGTTCCCAGCCCCAAGACTCCGGGCCTATTCACAGGCGACGGTCATCGCCGAGAAATTCCACGTGATGGTCGAACTGGGTTTGGCCAACAGCCGTTTGAAGGATTACCACGATATCTGGACGATCCTACGTTCCTTCGAGATCCCCGAAGACACGCTCCGTCAGGCACTCCGAGCCACCTTTGAACGGCGACGAACACCGTTGCCAACCGCGCTGCCGGAGGCTCTCACAGCCACGTTTTCCACCGACAGGCAGAAGCAGGCGCAGTGGGAGGCCTTCCTGAGAAGGACCGGAGCAGAAACCACGCCTGAGCTTCAAGACGTGGTCAAAGACCTAGCTCGGGCCATGGCGAGAGTGTTGGGAATCGAGGGGCCGACAGCGCTTACCAACGCCCCCTGACAGAACCGGCCTCACGAAGGCGGCCACGGAGACAAGCATTCCGATTCATTCGATGATGGTTGGGTATGGACACAGACGAACTCAAAGCGACTCACGGAACCGACGCCCCCGAGCACTCGGGTGAGGTGGAACCGACCCCACAAGAACAGCCCGGTTCGCATTTGGTTCGCACGGAACCAACGACATCAAGCAAGATGCCTATTTTCAACCAGTTCCGCGAACTGCTCGACATGATCAAGGTCGAGCACACGGTATTCGCCCTGCCCTTCGCGCTGCTGGGGGCGCTGGCGGGGGCCCAGGGCTTCCCGGGCTGGCGCTGCCTGGGCTGGATCCTGGCGGCCATGGTGGGCGCCCGCACGGCGGCCATGACCTTCAACCGCCTGGCGGACCAGGACCTGGACGCGGCCAATCCCCGCACGGCCTCCCGGGCGCTGCCCGCGGGACGGGTGAGCCGCAGCGGCGCCACCGTCCTGCTGGGACTCTCCGTCGTCCTCTTCGGCTTCAGCGCAGGCATGCTCGGCCCGCTGCCCTGGAAGCTCGCGCCCGTGGCCCTGGCGGTGCTCCTCGGCTACTCCTTCTGCAAGCGCTTCACCACCCTGTCGCACATCGTGCTCGGCCTCGCTCTGGCGGGTGCGCCCCTGGGTGCCTGGATCGCGGTGGGTGGGGAACTGGATGCCGCGGCGTGGTCCCTCGCCTCAGGAGTGCTGGCCTGGACGGCGGGCTTCGACATCCTCTACGCCCTCCAGGACGAGGCCTTCGACCGGGCGCGGCACCTGCACAGCCTTCCCGCCCGCCTGGGAGCGGGGCGCGCCCTGGCTCTGAGCCGCCTCCTGCACGGGGCCGCCCTCTTCGCCTGGGCGGACTTCAACCTGCGCCTCGGGGCCCACCTGCTGCCCTGGCTCGCCTGGGCGGGGGTGGCGGCCATCCTCGTGCGGGAGCACTGGGTGGTGCGGGGTGCCCGCCTGGACCGCATCGACCACGCCTTCTTCACCCTGAACAGCCTGGTGGGGCCCCTGTTCTTCCTGGGACACCTGGCGGAGTGGTGGATGCGGCGGGGATGGGTGTAGCGGCAAGGCTGTAGAAAAACGATATCGACAGCCCCTTCCCCCCTCCGGTACCGTGGTTCCATGAGCACGAAGTCCACCATGCGCCGTGCGTTGCGCCTGAGCAGGCCGGATTCGGAACGTTTCTTCACCGTCATGCTGGTCTTCAGCCACCGCACCTTCCGGTGGTCCCTGGCGCGCAAGACCCTGCTCTGGACCCTGGGCGCCATCCTGGGGGTGTGGACCATCGCCATGGTGGGCAGCGGCTACGGTTTCTGGGCCACGCGCAAGCTCATGAACTTCAGCGTGCTCCAGCGGGAGACGCAGGCGCAGCAACGCCAGATCCGGGAGAGCCTGGGCCAGGCGGAGACGCTGGAGGGGGAGGTCCTGACCCTGCGCCGCCAGGTTTCGGACCTGCTGCACCTCCTGAACCCGAAGGCCGCGGATCCAAGCCTGGCACCGGGTACCAGCGCGCCCGCCCCCGGTCCGAGGAGCGCCAGCGAAAGCGAGCGCCTGGACCGCCTGAAGGGCGATCTGGAGCGGACCGAGGCCCAGGCGCGGCTGCTGCGCGCGCGCATGGAGCCCATCCTGCAGCGCTGGAACCACACGCCCTCGATCATGCCCACCGCCGGATACCTGAGCAGCGGGTACGGCATCCGCATCAGCCCCTTCTCCCGGGCCAACGAGCAGGGGGACGGCCTGCTCGGCTTCCATGCGGGCTACGACCTGACCAACGCCGAGGGCACCCCCATCCAGGCCACCGCCGACGGCACGGTGGAATCCGCAGGCTGGACCGAGGGCTACGGCCTCACCGTCGTGCTACGGCACGGCGCGGGGCTCCAGACCCTCTACGCCCACCTGTGCAAGGTCCACGTCCGGGAGGGCCAGAAGGTGGTGCGAGGGGATATCCTGGGAGGCATGGGCCGCACGGGCAACGCCACCGGCGTGCACCTTCACTACGAGGTGCGGCTGAACGGACGCCCCGTGAACCCCGGCCCCTACCTGAAGCTCCAGAAGCAGTGGCTCGCCTCCCTCAAGTAGCCGGAGAACCCCGCATGTTCGACGCCCATGCCAAGAAGCAGCGCCCCGAGGCCTCCAAGGCCATCCACACCCTGCTGGGCAAGGGGACGCTCTGGAAGGGCGAGATCCACGCGGCTGCCAACAGCCTGCGCATCGAGGGCCAGGTGGACGGCACCATCCACAGCGAGGGCGAGGTGACCATCGCCCCCACCGGCCTCGTGAAGGGCACGATCCACGCCAAGCATCTCATCGTGACGGGGCGCGTGGAGGGGATCTTCCACATCCAGGAGTGCCTGGAGATCCACGGCACGGGATGGGTCGAGGGCGAGGTGGAGGTGGGCAGCCTCGTGGTGGACGAGGGCGGAACCCTGCAGGGATCCTGCACCCGCCACGGCATCGCCCCCAAGGACGCCCGCGAGGCCGGGAAGGATCGGGAGCGGGACAAGGAACGGGAAAAGGAGCGAGAGAAGGAGACCGGCCCCTTACCCGCGATACCCCGGGGTCGCGAGGAGCGCTTCCTCGAGCGCAGCACCCCAGGCGCGAACGGCACGCCCGCCCCGGCCCAGCAGGACAACCCCTTCGCCAAGGCCTTCGTCGACAAGAAGAACTGATGCCGGATGATGCGGTTCCGGCCAGCCTTTCGCGGTAGCGAAAGGCGTGGAGCGGACGCGGGCCAGGCTCGGTCTTGACCGAATTGCGAGGGGCGATGCGGGTCGCGCAGGGCGCATGCGCCCGAAGCGGGGACCCGCACGACCCGAGTGTCGCGCGCCGGAAGCGCTCGGATGCACAGCGCCCGGCAGGGACGGGGCATCCCCAATTGCAACATCTGGGCTGATGCCCTGAAGATCCCTTGCAAAAGAGCCCCGGAAACCCGGGGCTCTTTCTATGGCCGGAGACGGCCGCTCAGCGCTTGGCGCCCACGGCGTTGGCGCCATCCATGGAGGCCTCGGCCAGGGTGGCCTCGCGCAGGTCGGCGCCGCCCAGGTTGGCACCGCTCAGCTTGGCGCTGGTGAGGTTCGCCCGTCCCAGGTTCGCGCCCGAGAGGTTGGCCCACACCATGTTGGCGCCCGAGAGGTTCGCACCCGACAGGTTCGCGCCATCCAGGGAGGCATCGATCAGGTTGGTGTTGCGCATGGCCGCTCCGGCCAGGTTCAGGCCGGACATGTTGGCCCCGGAGAGGTTCGCCCCGTTCAGGTAGGCGTCCCGCATCAGCGTCTCGCGCAGGTCGGCCCCGCAGAGATTGGCCCCGTCCAGGTTGGCCTCGCTGAAGTCCGTCTCCTTCAACTGGGTCTTGCGCAGGTCCACACCCCGCAGGTCTGCCCAGGTCATGCGGGCGCCCCGCAGGTCGGCGTGGCGGAGATCGGCCTCGTTCAGGTAGGCCTGGTACAGATCCGCCCCCGCGAGGTTGGCGCCCGAGAGGTTCGCGTTGCTGAGGTTGGTGCGGTACTCGCCCCAGCTCTCCGTGGGCAGGCTCGCGAGCTTGGCCCCCTGGAGGTTGGCCCCTTCCAGCACGGCCCCGCGCAGGTCCGCCCCGCCGAATTCCGCCTCGGAGAGGTCGGCGCCGCTGAGGTCGGCCTTGGTGAAGTTGGCCCCCAGGGCGCGTGCGCCCTGGAGCACGGTGCGGCCCAGGCTCGCGCCACTGAAGTTGGCGCCGTCGAGGATGGCGTGGTTGAGGTCCATGCCCTCCAGCGCGAAGCCGCTGAGGTCCACGCCGCTGAGGTTCACCGCGCTCAGGACGGCGCGGTCCAGGCTGGCCTCGCGCAGCTTCGCGCCGCTGAGGTCCGCCCCGTGAAGGTTGGCGCTCAGGATCACCGCCTGAAGGTTCGCATCTCCGAGCTTCGCGCCGGAGAGGTTCGCGCCGCAGAGATTGGCGCTGCGCAGGTCGACGCCGTGGAAGTCGGCACCGGCGAGGTTCGCGCCTCCCATGTGGGTCTCCGCCAGGTTCGCACCCCGGAAGACGGCCCCGGAGAGATCCGCGCCGTCCAGGTTCGCCTGGGAGAGGTCGGCGCTGGAGAGGTTGGCGCCCTTGAGGTCCTTCTCGCTGAGGTCCACGCGCTTGAGGTTCGCGTTGACCAGGATGGTGCCCGCGAGCACCGCGCCGTCCAGCAGGGCGCCGCTGAGGCTCGCGTTCGTGAGGTTCGCGCCCGAGAGGTTCGCGCCCGAGAGGCTGATCTCGCGCAGGTCCGCCCCCGTCAGGTCCGCCCCGCGCAGGTCCGCGGAGCCCAGCACCGCGCCGCCCAGCTGGGCGCCTCCCATGCGGGCCCCCGCCAGGATGGAGGCGCTGAGATTCGCGCCAGAGAGGTCCGCCTGGACGAGGTTCGCCTCGGAGAGGTTCGCCCCCTCCAGGCTGGCGTGGCGCAGGGCCGCGCCCTCCAGGTCCGCACGGGTGAGGTTGGAGCGGCTCAGATCCATGCCCCGCAGATTCGTCCCCCCGAGGTTGGCGCCGCTCATGTTCGCGCCGGAGAGGTTGGGGATGTCGTTGCGGTCGTACTGCAGGATGTCGAGGTAGCGCAGGTCCGCACCGGCCAAGTTCGCACCCGCCAGGTTCGTGCCCTTCAGGTTCGCGCGGCTCAGGTTGGCGCCCTCGAGGTTCGCCTCGGCGAGGCTCGCCCAGTGGAGGTCCGCATCCGCCAGACTCGCGCCGGCCAGGTTCGCACGCCCCAGCGCCGCGCCGCCCAGCACCGCTCCGGCGAGGTTCGCACCCTTGAGGTTCGCGTTGCCCAGCGCCGCGCCCAGCAGGCTGGCCTGGGTGAGCGTGGCCCCCTCCAGATCCGCGCCCTCCAGCACCGTCTGGCGCAGGTCCGCCCCCGTCAGGTCCGCCCCGCGCAGGTCCTTGCCGCTGAGGTCCACGCCGCCCAGGTTCACGCCGGGCATCACGGCGGCCGTCAGCACGGTGCCGCGGAAGTTGGGGATCGTCGCGGGCTCGTACTGCTGGATGTCGAAGTGGCCCAGGTTCGCCCGGGTCATGTTGGCGCCGGAGAGGTTCGTGCCGTTCAGGCGCGCACGGCTGAGGTTCGCCCCCTCCAGGTCCGCGTCGTCCACGTTGGCCAAGCGCAGATCCGCACCGGACAGGTCGGCCCCCTTGAGGTTCGCCCCGCTCAGCACCGCACCCGCCAGGTTCGCCTCGGAGAGGTTCGCGCCGGAGAGATCGAAGCCCCGCAGGTCGAGGCCGCTCAGATCCGCACGCTGGAAGTTCTTCCCCGACTTGAGGATGAAGACCACTTCCTTCCGGGTGAGTTCGCTCATGGAACTTCCTTTGATGGGTAACGGGTGGTGCTGCTGGACTCCGCCCGGCCCTCGCACGCGAACCTGCACGCTCCCGCGCGGGAACCAGCCCGGAGAAGCTGGTCGGGATCGAAAGCCTTCAAGGATGCTTCGATCAGGATGATGATCCCAAGTGTACCCCTCGAAAAGCAGGCCCATCAACAGCTTTCGTGGGATTTCCCCAGCCGGGGAAGTCCTCCTGCTGGGCCTGGGGGGCCACCCATCTCCCGCCCCGCCCCAGGGGCGGCCCTGTGCGTCCCGTTCAATCCCACAGCTGGAAAAAAACACGGATCCCTCTGGGCTCCGTCCCGCCCCCAGGGCCCTCCCGTACCCTCCGCCGCAAAAATTCCCGGTGGACAAGCGGGGCACTTGCGATAAGCTGGAAGACCCCGGACGGCCCGCGCCGCCGCGGGGATCCGGTCCCGTAGCTCAGCTGGATAGAGCATCAGACTACGAATCTGAGGGTCGGGCGTTCGAATCGCTCCGGGACCACCAAACAAAAGCCCTGAAGTCACAAGCTTCAGGGCTTTTTGCTATGGTTTTAACGCCCGTCCAAACGAGGCCATTTTTGGCCGATTTTGGCACGTAAGTGTTGAAAAAAGCCGGAGGAAACAGGGGGGGCGTAAGTACGACCGTAAGTACGAACCCGGCCCGGTGGGCCTCGGACCATAAAACCGACGCCCTGTTTGGGCATGATTGCGGTCCATGACCAGATCATTTTTTCACGCCCGTACTTACGGTCGCGCTTCGCCCTCGAAAATCAGATGCCCCCGCATGAGCGGGGGCATGAGGGGGTGGTTCGCGCTTTGGGGCTAGCCTAGGGACCCAAAGAATTTTTAGCGCTTTTGCCACATAAATCTGCTTATGCAACAGAAATGTAACCTTTAAAAACAACAATCAACATTAAAACAATCAAGACGGGATGGACTACATCATTTTTCCAGAGACGCCCCAACCAAAGTGCTGAGGAGCACCAGCTCAGCGGAATCATGGATCATCCGCGCCCCTCAGCCCATGCCGCGCTGGATCTCCCCTTCAAGGTCGGCCGGGTAGGGGTTGTGCAGGCCGATGGCGAGGGCGCGCCGGAAGTCCCGCCAAGCCTCCCGGGCGGCGCGCTCGAAGGCGGCGCGTCCCCGGTTTTCCTTCCGCAGGCGGATGGCGTTCAGGGCTTCCTTCCCCTCGCGGTGCAGGGGCCCTCCGATGGCGGTGGGACCGCCCTGCTCCGGGGCGACGTTGCATAGGTGCCAACAGGACACCCGTGGCTGGTTGCGGAAGAGGGCCAGGTCGCGCAGCAGCAGGGGAGGCACCTCCGCGTGGGTCCGGGCCATCTCACCAGGGGCGACCATGCGGCCTTCCTCCGCCGCCCGGAGCACCATGGACAGGAAGGCGTCCTCGAAGGGTCGGTCGACGAACACCACCCAGGCCTCGTGTCCCCGTCCCAGCACCCGGCGCACGTCGCGCTCCGCGACCCAGGGCGCGTCCAGGACGGCCCCGGGAAAGCCCTGACGCGCCACCTGCTGGCTGAAGGTGCTCTTCCCGGAGGCGTTCCCCCCGGCCATGAGCACCACGGGCGCATCCCCGGCCAGATCCAGGGCGCGGTCGCGCACGCACCCACTGAGGAAGGTCAGGTTGCCCAGGGCCTCCATGTCCAGGTCGCGGAAGGCCGCCAGGGCCAGGGGAGGGTTCTCCGCCACGGCGGGGATGAGGTGCAGCAGAGTGTCGCCGCTGGCGATGCGGCCCCCCCAGGTGTCGGGCCGCGCGGCGTAGCGGTCCAGCGTCGCCTCCCCTTCGGCGGCCATCTGCTGCAGCTCCCGGGTCAGGCGCGCCCCCCACGCTCCACGGCGCGTTTCGGGGAGCTCGATGAAGCCCACCCGCTTCCGCGGCGCCACGTCCCGCCAGGGCGGACGGCGGTCGGGCATGGCTTCCGGAGCCTCCAGGCCGGCGGGGTTTGGCGTTCCGAAGGCCCAGCGGTGCAGCAGCTCCCGCACCTGACCCTCCTCGAGGGGCCCACCCCACTCGGCCAGGGCGCGGGCCAGGCGCCGGTTGTTCCCGTAGATCCCCTGCCGCAGCGCCCGCGGGAAGGCCTCAGCCGCTTCGACGTTCCCTGTCCAGACCATGAGAACCTCCCGGGAGGAAGCATAGGGGATCCCCTTGGACAGATCCTGACGCGAAGGCCTGATCCCCCACCGGCACCTGGGACCACGCCCTGTGGGAGCTGCACCACATTGGAGCCGCAGTCCCGGAGGGCTAAGCTCGGTCCTTCACCCGAGACCGCCCCTGGCCCGGGTGCGGGAGCAGAAGCGCATGTGCGGCATCGTGGGCTACATCGGACACCAGGCGGCGGCCCCGCTTCTCGTGGAGGGGCTGCGGGCCCTGGAATACCGCGGCTACGACAGCGCGGGCATCGCCCTTGTTCCGGGGGATGGGCGGTTCCGCCTGACCCGCGCCTCCGGGAAGCTCGTCAACCTCCAGGCGAAGGTCGACTTTAGCGACCCGACGCCCTGCGGCATCGGGCACACCCGGTGGGCCACCCACGGGCGCCCCACCGAGGAGAACGCCCACCCCCACCGCAGCGCGGACGGCCGCGTGGTGGCGGTGCACAACGGCATCTTCGAGAACTTCCTGGAGCTGCGCGCCGAGCTGCAGGCGCAGGGCTGCACCTTCGCCTCCGAGACGGACACGGAGGTCTTCCCCGTGCTGGTGGCCCACCTCATGGCAGGCGGGCTCGCCTTCGCGGAGGCCTTCCGCAGCGCCGTCTCCCGCCTGCAGGGGATCTACGCCCTGGCCTGCCTCCACGCCGAGGAGCCCGGGCGCATCCTCGTGGCGCGCAGCGGGCCTCCCCTCATCCTGGGCCTCGGCGAGGGCGAGACCTTCCTGGCCTCGGATGTGGTGCCCCTGCTGCGCCACACCCGGCGCGTGATCTACCTGGAGGACGGCGACCTCGCGGAGCTCACGCCCCAAGGCGCCCGCATCACGGACCGGGAGGGGCGCACGGTGGAACGGACGGTCCACACCGTGCCCTTCGATCCCGTGGCGGCGGAGAAGGGGCGCTTCAAGCACTTCATGCAGAAGGAGGTCTTCGAGCAGCCCCAGGCCCTGTCCAACACGCTCCTGAGCCGCCTGCCCATCGGCGAGCACCCCATTCCCCTGGAGCTGCCCTTCTCGGACACGGAGCTCTTCTACCTCCAGCGCATCCACATCGTGGCCTGCGGCACGAGCTGGCACGCGGGCCTCGTGGCCAAGTTCCTCATCGAGCAGCTGGCGCGGGTGCCGGTGGAGGTGGACTACGCGAGCGAATACCGCTACCGCGAGCCGGTGATCCCGCCCCAGACGCTCATCATCGGCATCACCCAGAGCGGTGAGACCGCCGACACCCTGGCCGCCATGCGCGAGGCCGCGGCGCGGGGAGCCCGCACCCTGGCCGTGTGCAACGTCGCGGGATCCACCGCCACCCGCCAGGCGGAAGCCACGCTGCTCACCCACGCGGGCCCCGAGATCGGCGTGGCCTCCACCAAGGCCTTCACCACCCAGCTCGCGCTGCTCACGCTCTTCGCCCTCAAGCTGGGCGAAGCCAAGGGCACGGTGGATCCGGCCCTCAAGGCCGAGCTGCTCCAGGGCCTGCGGGAACTGCCCGCCCACCTGGAGCGCATGGCCGCCCTGGAGCCCAAGCTCCTGGCCTGGGCCCACCGCTGGCAGGAGGCCCGCGACGTGCTGTACCTGGGGCGGGGCCCCCTGTACCCCATCGCCCTGGAGGGCGCCCTGAAGCTCAAGGAGATCTCGTACATCCACGCCGAGGGCTACCCCGCCGGGGAGATGAAGCACGGCCCCATCGCCCTCATCGACAAGCACCTGCCCGTGGTGGCCCTCATGCCGAGGGACGCCCACCGGGAGAAGACCCTCAGCAACCTCCAGGAGGCCGCCGCCCGGGACGGCCGCATCCTGGGTCTGGTGACCGAGGGCGACCGGGGCCTGGACGGCATCGCCGAGGGCGTGCTGGAGCTGCCGGCGGTGCATCCCTGGCTGGCACCCATCCTCTACGTGGTGCCCCTCCAGCTGCTCGCCTACCACGTGGCCGTGCTGCGAGGCTGCGACGTGGACCAGCCGCGGAACCTCGCCAAGAGCGTGACCGTGGAGTGAAGGCTCGACAAGCCCATCCGCCGCGCTACAATAACCCTTCCGCGGGCACGTAGCTCAGGTGGTTAGAGCGCTATCTTGACACGGTAGAGGTCGCAGGTTCGAGTCCTGCCGCGCCCACCAAAGGGGATCCGAAAGGATCCCCTTTTCGTTGTTCACCCGGGCGCGAACCTGCGACCTGCTGCGCCCACAGCCTTTCCCTGTTCAGCAGAGGAAGGATCAACGCAATCAGTCTTCCGGATCCGCCCGAGAAGCGCGGCCACCCAGGACGGCGCCGGCGACGAGGCCTGCGAGGACGCCGGAAGAGAAGCCGTTGCGTGGGTGCTCCTGGCGGAGCACGGATTCCTCCCGCTGCCAGCCACGCTCCCGGAGCCAGGCATGGAGGCCATGGAAAGCCGGTGGAGGCACAAGCTCCAGGGGAAGCCTCACCCACGCCGACTGCCCCGCCGCGAGCCGGGCACGGGCCTCCTGGAGGCGCACCGTCCCCAGGGCCGCCCAGTCTCCCACCTGGTCCAGGAGCCCCGCGAAGCTTCCGGCGAGGCACCGCAGGCCCTCCTGGTCCTCGGGCCGCGCGCGCAGGGCCTGGAGGCTGGCCAGTTCATCCCGGGCGAGCGCCAGGGCCCCCTCCAGGTCCTCCAGGATGGCCCGGGCCCGCGGCAGCGCAAGCGGGCCGGCGCAGGCCCGTCCCAGGCGGTTCACGGCGGCGCTCACGTCTTCCGCAGTCCCGGAGAGGAGCCCGAGGCATGCTTCCACGCGCTGCCGCGGAAGAGAGGCGCCAGGCAGCGGGAGTGCCAGGGGGCGGCGCGTCCGGGCCGCGCTCGAAGCCGCCAGATGGCCAAGTCCGCCGGCCAGGCACGCCAGGCAACGATCCGCCTCCCCCGAGGCAATCCAGGCGGCGTACCGCCGGGGCTGGCGTTCCTCCCAAAGGGCGCGCCCGGCGACGAGCGCCAGGGAGCCCACAAGAACCAGGCCCGCCGCCGGCGTC
>CAXYVC010000079.1:0-12247 GCA_964292295.1 uncultured bacterium | reverse complement strand
ACCTGCCCCTGCTGCGCGCCGCCTGGGCTGCGCGGCTGCCCATCCTGGGCATCTGCCGGGGAGAGCAGATCCTGAACGTGGCCCTGGGCGGAAGCCTCTTCCAGCACCTGCCCGAGGCCTGCGGTCCCGCCGGACTTCCGCACCGGCAGGGAAGCTCCGCCGAGCGCCCCCAGCGCCTGCCCCACGAGGTGGTGCTGGCGCCGGGCAGCCGTCTGGCGGGCGTGCTCGGCGCAGCGTGGGTCGCGGTGAACAGCCGCCACCACCAGGCCGTGCGGCGCCTGGGGCCGGGGTTGGGGGCGGCGGCCTGGGCGGCGGAACCGGCCCACGCGGAGGGGCCCCTGGTGGAGGCCCTGGAGGCGGAGGACCCCGGGCGCTGGGCCTTCGGCGTCCAGTGGCACCCGGAAAACCTCGTGGACCGGGACGATGCGGCGGGGGAGGCCGCCCGGCGCCTCTTCGCCGCCTTCCTGGCGGCCTGCAGGGGCTGAGGCGTCCCATTCCTGGGATGTCCCGTCCCGGAATCGGGTCGGGACGCGAGTTGGAGCGGGTTTTAAATATTGATATAGTGACACTTGATTGGTGGCATATCCTTTGATGAAAGGGGTGCGGAGTACTTCGCATGGATGTCCCGCGCCCGCCCCGTTCCAAACGCCCCCGCATCCTCTGGGGCGCCGGCCTTGGCCTGCTGCTGCTCGCGCTCGGGATCGGCCTCGCGCGCCTGAAGCCCGCGGCTCCGGAGGCGGAGCGCTCCAGCCTGCTGCTGGATGCGGTGAAGCGGGGGCCCATGGTCTTCCAGGTGCGCGGCACGGGCATCCTGGTGCCCGTGGACGTGCGCATGATCACGGCCCAGGTCCCCTGCAAGGTGGAGCGCATCCTGCTCTTCCCGGGCACGGAGGTGAAGGCCGACAGCGTCATCGCCGAGCTGTCCTCGCCCGAGCTGAAGCAGTCCGTGGAGGACGCCCTCTGGCAGATGCGCCAGGCGGAGGCGGACCACGCGATCAACCGGCTGAACCAGAAGGCCACCCTGGACGCCGCCCGCGCCCAGGACCAGGAGGCTCGCGCCAGCCTGCAGGCCTCGCAACGGCTCCAGAAGGAGGGCATCCAGAGCGACCTGGACCTCCTGCGCGCCCGGGTGAGGGCCGAGGAACAGGCCGGGCGCCTGGCCTCCGAGGAGGCCCGCATGCGTCTCTTCGAGGCGCGGCCGGGCCAGGTGGCCCCTGCCCGCGCCCGCCTGGAGCAGGCCAAGGCGCTCTACGCCCTCAAGCGCGAGCAGCTGGACAGCCTCCAGGTGCGGGCCGGCATGGCGGGCATCCTCCAGCTGGTGCCCCTCCAGGTGGGCCAGCAGCTGGCTCCCGGCGCGAACCTGGCGAAGGTGGCCAAGCCGCTGCCGCTCAAGGCCGAGCTGAAGGTGAGCGAGACCCAGGCCAAGGACATCCAGATCGGCCAGCCCGTGGAAGTGGACACCCGCAACGGCCTCGTGAAGGGCCGCGTGATCCGCATCGATCCCGCCGTGGTGAACGGCACCGTCACCGTGGACGCCAGCCTGGACGGGCCCCTGCCGAAGGGCGTGCGCCCCGACCTGAGCGTGGAGGGCGTGATCGAGCTGGACCGCGTGCAGGATGCCCTCTTCGTGGGGCGCCCCGTGCAGGCCCAGGCCCACGGCACCCTCGGGATCTTCCGGGTGAGCGCCGACGGCAGGGAGGCCACCCGGGTGAAGGTGCGCCTCGGCCGCGGCTCCGTCTCCACCATCGAGGTCCTCGAGGGCCTGCGCCCCGGCGAGCAGGTGATCCTCAGCGACACCAGCGCCTGGGACGGTGCCGACCACATCCGCCTGAAGTGACGTAGCAACCTTCCCACCCCTTCCGGACACGCTTCCCTTTCCCCTTGCAGGAGCCCCCATGCCCAAGTCCCTCATCCACCTGGAATCCCTGCGCAAGGTGTTCACCACCGACGAGGTGGAGACGCACGCGCTGTCGGACGTGCACCTTGACATCCACGAGGGCGAGTTCGTGTCCATCGCGGGCCCCTCTGGCTGCGGGAAGTCCACGCTGCTCTCGATCCTGGGCCTGCTGGACGCGCCGACGGGCGGCACGTACCTGCTGAACGGACGGCCTGTGGAGAACCTGCGGCTGCGGGAGCGGGCGCGGATCCGCAACCGCGAGATCGGGTTCATCTTCCAGAGCTTCAACCTGATCGGGGACCTGACGGTGTTCGAGAACGTGGAGCTGCCGCTGGTGTACCGCGGCATGGGGGCGGGGGAGCGCCATGCGCGGGTGATGGCCTGCCTGGAGGAGGTGGGGATGAGCCACCGGGCGAAGCACCTGCCCAGCCAGCTCTCGGGCGGCCAGCAGCAGCGCGTCGCGGTGGCGCGGGCGCTGGCGGGGCGGCCGAGCATCCTGCTGGCGGACGAGCCCACGGGGAACCTGGACTCCACGAACGGCGAGGCGGTGATGGAGCTGCTGAAGGACCTGCACCGCCGGGGCTCGACGATCTGCATGGTGACCCACGACGCGCGCTTCGCCGGCGTGGCCCAGCGCACCGTGCACCTCTTCGACGGCCGCGTGGTGAGCGAGGAGGAAGCCGCCAAGCAGCACGTGCCCTGACGCGATCCGGAGAGCCGTTCCATGCGTTCTTTTGCCAAAGGATGTCCTGGGCGCCTTGGCTGTATGTATGCGCGGCCCGCAGCGGGCGGGCTCCATTGGATGGGATGACCATGAGCTTTTCCGCACTGCTCTCCCGGACCTTCCGGGGCCTTTCCCGGGCTCCGGGCTTCACCCTGGCCGCCGTGCTGACCCTCTCCCTCGGCATGGGCGGCGCCTTGGCCCTCTTTGCGGCGCTGCATGGGGCCATGCTGCGCACGCCGCCCTATCCGGCGGCGGAGCGCCTCTATCAGGTACGCATGGAGCGGCGTGGAAAGGAGGTCATGCCTAACGTCTCGGCCATCCCGGTGCGCGAGATGGCCGCAGCCACGCCGGAGGTGGAGGCGCTGGGCTGCATCACCCGCATGGCCTGGAGCGGGCCGAGCCTGCTGGAGACGGCCACGGGGCGGCTGGACATTCCCACCGCCTGGGTGGACGCCGGGGTGCTGCCGATCCTGGGCCTCGCGCCCCGCCTGGGAAGCGGCTTCACGCCTGCCTCCTTCGCGTCGGGCGAAGGGGTGGTCCTCACCCACGCCTTCTGGAAGGAACATTTCGGGGGGGATCCCGGCGTGGTCGGGCGCAGCCTCCCGCTGCTCGGCGGCCCCCAGCCCATCCTCGGCGTGCTGGGGGCGGACGCGGAACTGCCCTTCCACCTCCAGGCCCGGCTGGTCCGTCCCCTGCCGCCCCTGGCGCAGAACCGGCGCGGCGAGTTCCGCTTCACGGCCCTGGTCCGGCTCCGCCGGGGGGCCGACCCGAGGGCGGTGGAGCATGTCTTCAGGCAGGTGTACGAGACCCAGCTCCAGGACTACCCGCGCAACACCCCACCGGAGCGCCGCCCAGCCTTGGTGCCCCTGAAGCGGGCGATGGCAGGAGAGGCAGAGCGCGGTTTCGGGCTGGTGTGTGGTGCGGCGGGGCTCCTGCTGCTGCTGGCTGCGACCAACGTCGCGGCTCTCTTCCTGAACCGCGCCGCGCGGCGTTCCGGGGACATGGCCATCCGCCTGAGCCTGGGGGCCGGACCGCGCCACCTGGTGGCCGAGACCCTGCCGGAGAGCCTCGGCGTGGCCTGCGTCGCGGCGCTGCTGGGCCTGCTGATGGCCTCGCAGATGGGAGGGCTCCTGCGCGCCTGGCTGCCCGGGGCCGATCGCCTGCACGGACTGGGCCACGCCTGGGCCCATCCGGCGGTGGCGCTCTTCGCCCTTGGCCTCGTGCTGGGGCTCGGTCTGATCCTCGGCCTGATGCCACTGGCCCAGGTGCGGCGGCTTCGGCTCGAGGCGACCCTCCGTGCCTCCGCGGGCGCCGGGCGCAGCTCCCACCGCGTGCGGGACGGCCTGGTGGTGGCCCAGCTGGCCTTCGCGACCCTGCTCCTCTTTGGGGTGGGGCTGATGGGCCGCAGCCTGTTCCGGCTCGTGAACCAGCCGCTGGGATTCGATCCGAAGGGGCTCGTCCTCGTCGAGCTGGAGCCGCGCAGCCTCCCGCAGGGGGTGCAGGAGCGCCGGGCTCCGAGCCCCTCCCCTGCGCCGCTGCTTGCCGCCCTCGCATCCCGGCCCGGCATCCAGCGTGTGGCCCTCTGCGGGAACATCCCCGGCGATTGGGACGGGAATCTGGCGCTGCGCTGGGGCTTCAGCGCCCAGAACTACAGCGGAGGCGGGGTGAACGCCTCCCGGGATCTGGCGAGCCTGGAGACCTCCGAGCGTTTCCTGGGGGTGGAATCCGTGAGCCAGGGCTACCTGGAGACCCTGGGGCTTGCCCTGAGGTCGGGGCGGGCCTTCACGGCGGAGGACTTGGGCGCGCAGCGCCGCGTCTGCGTGATCGACGAGGCGGCCGCGCGCGCCTTCTTCCCCGAAGGGGCCCTCGGGAAGCGGCTTCACCTGGGGATCTGGGACGATTTCGTCGTGGAGGGCGGCCTGAAGGAGGGCGAACCCCTGGAGGTCGTGGGGGTCGTGGCGGGCTACGCCAACCAGGGGGCGGAAAACCCGGCCGTCCCTTCGGTCTATCTGCCTGCGACCCTGATGCCGCCTTCGCGGATGCTGTTGCGCGCCAGCCTGGGGGTGAAGGACCTGAAACCGGTGCTGGATCAGGTCCTGCTGGAGCATTTCCCGGACCAGAGGGTCCGCGATCTGCAGACGCTCCAGGCCTACCGCTGGGAGCGGGCCCTTCCGCGCCGCCAGGTGCTGGCCCTGCTGCTGCCCTTCGGGTCGGTGGCGCTGCTGCTGGCAGCGTTGGGGCTCGGAACCCTGATGGGCTCCCAGGTGACCCAGCGTACCCGTGAGTTCGGCATTCGGATGGCTCTGGGTGCCACCTCGGGGGCGCTGCTGTACGAGGTGCTGGCGCGGGCGCTGCTGCGCGCCGCCCTGGGGATCGGCGTGGGGATACTGCTGGCCTTCGCCCTGCTCCGAACCCTGGAGAGCCTGCTGTATGGCGTCGGCCTTGGGGATCCTGCAGCCCTCGCCGGCGCCGCCAGCGTCCTGCTCGCCACCGCCGCCCTCGCGGCCCTCCTTCCCGCCCTCCGCGCCGCGCGCGTCGCGCCCGCGGAAGCCCTGCGCTCGGAGTAGCCCATGTCCCTGACCATCGCCTGCCGGTCCCTGCGCCACAGCCCTGGCTTTGCGCTGGCGGCGGCCCTCACCCTCGGGCTGGGGCTGGGTTTCCACACGCTGCTCTTCAATGCCGTGCACGCCCTGCTTGTGCGCCCGCTGCCCTTCCCGGAGAGCGAGCGCCTCGTCGTGCTGCGCCACACCGGGCCGGAGGGCCGCCCCTATGCATCCGCGACGGGGGCCGACCACGCCCGCCTGGCGGAGCTCCGGGGGGTCTTCACGGGGCTTGGCGTCGTGCGGGGGGGCATGGGGACCGAAGCCCTCCGGGACGGAGACCGCCTGGTCGAGCTGAAGGCCTCGGGCATGGACAGCGGCTACCTGAGGGTGTTGGGCGTCCGGCCCCTCCTCGGGCGGACCTTCGGGGCGGAGGAGGACCGCGGGGAGGGCGCGGAGGTGCCGCTGCTCCTCACGGCGAAGGCCTGGCGGGAGCGCTTCGGGTCGGATCCGGGCCTTCTCGGGCGACCGCTCCGGCTGGAGCGCCAGGGCACCTCGCAGGGTGTGCGCGTGGTGGGCATCCTCCCCGAGGACACGACGCTGCCGCTCTCCGGTGGTGGGGAGCTCTTCTTTTCCCTGGAAGTGGCCACCCAGGACTTCCGGACCGATACGGGCGATGCCTTCTACCGGATCGTGGGCCGCCTGGCGCCGGGCCGCGGACCTGACGACGCCAGCGCCGCGGTGGCCGCCGCCTTCAGGGCCGAGAGCCTCCCGGCCGCCTTCCGGGACCAGCGCTTCCACGTGGACCGCCTTCGCAGTGTTCTCATGCCCCCCCAGCGCCTTCCGCTCTTCCTGCTCGCGGGGGCGGCCTCCCTGCTCCTGCTCCTCACCTGCGTGAACGTGGCGAGCCTCTTCCTGGCGCGCGTGCTGGAGCGGGACCGGGAGACGGCCCTGCGCGCGGCCCTCGGGGCCACGCCGGGCCAGGCCTTCCGCCAGCATGGGCTGGAGGCCCTTCTCGTGGGGGCTGCGGGGCTGGCCCTGGCCTTTTTCCTGCGCCACCTGGCGCTGCCCGTGCTCCTTCTCTACCTTCCCGACCTGCAGCGGGTGGGGCCCGAACTCCTGAAGACGAGCCCGGCCCTCCTCGCCTTCTCGCTTTCCAGCGCCTTCGTGTGCGCCGCCGCCGTGGGCGTGCTGCCCGTCCTGGGCGCCACGCGCCCGGATCTGGCGCGCAGCCTGGCCTCGGGAGGGCGGGGCGGAACGGGGCGGCTGCACCCCTGGCGACGCGCCCTGGTCGGGGTCCAGGTGGCCCTCGTGCTCGTGCTTCTCACGACCTCATCGCTGCTTGGGCGCAGCTTCCACCGCGCGCTCACGGCGGACCCGGGCTTCCGCCCGGAGGGCCTCGCGAGCCTGGTCGTGCTTCCTCCCGTTCCGCTCGAGGGCATGGATGCGGCCGCGGGGGAGATGAAGGCGCTGGCGGAGGCCATTCCGGGCGTGCGCCGGGTGGGCTACGCCAGCGGAACCCTGGTGGGCGGAACCGGGTTCCAGTGCAACTTCCACGCCGGTGGAGGCTCCTTTGCGCCCGGCGATCCCGACCTCTTCTTCCACCTCGTCTCGATGGACGTCCTGGACGTCCTGGGGGCCAGGGTCGTGGAGGGGCGCGGATTCCAGGCCGCCGATGCCCGCGCCTCCGTGGCCGTGCTCAACGAGGCGGCGGCACGCCGCCTCTTCCCCGGCGCCTCCGCCGTGGGGCGGGTGGTCCGCAGCGGGGTCTGGGGACGCACGTGGGCGGTGATCGGGGTCGTGAAAGACATGCGGCTGGAGGCCTTGGGTGAGGCGGCCCAGCCGGCGGCCTTCCTGCCCTTCCAGCCGATCGGGGCGCCGCTGCACCTCGTGGTGGAGAGCGGGCTGTCCCCGGCTTTGCTCGAGGGCCGGCTGCGCACGCTCGTGGCGGGGAAGGGCGTGCGCGTGCGGACCGCCCGCGCCCTCGCGGCGGACCTGGCGGCCACGCTGGCGGAGCGGGAACGCGCCCTGCTGCTCATGGGCGCCTTCTCTGTTCTCGGGCTCCTGGTGGGTTGCGTCGGGATCTACGGCACCCTCGCGGGCCAGGTGGCCGGTCGCCGGCGCGAGCTCGGCATTCGGGGGGCCCTGGGGGCGGAACGCCTGGGGCTCGTCCGCCTGGTGCTCCTCCAGGGCGTGCGCCTCGTGATTCCCGGCGCCGTGGCCGGCGCGGCCCTCAGCCTCGCCGTGGCCCGTCTCGCCCAGGCCTCGCTCTTCGGGATCGGGGCTTTCGATCCCCCCGCCTTCCTCCTTTCCCTGGTGCTGCTCGCGGCAGCCGCCCTCCTCGCCTGCCTCCTTCCCGCCCTCCGCGCGGCGCGCGTCGCGCCCGCGGAAGCGCTCCGTTCGGAGTAGCCCATGCACGCCTTCCTCCTCGACCTCCGTCTGGCCCTCCGCAGCCTGCGGCGCAGCCCCGGCTTCCTGGCCATGGCGGTGCTCACGCTGGCCCTCGGGCTGGGGGCGAACACGGTCGTCTTCAGCACCCTGTACGGCACGCTCTACAGGCCGCTGCCCTACCCGGATCCCCAGCGCCTGGTGACCCTCAAGATCCAGGACGGCTCCCGGGAGGCCTGGGACAGCGTGTCCCTGCCCATCCTCCGGGAACTGCGGCGGAAGTCCCGCTGCTTCGAGGCTCTGGGCGCCGCGCGCCTGGTGTCCCGCGACCTCACCGGGGATGGCGAGCCCCGGCGGGTGGACGCGATGGTGTTGAGTTCGGGCTACCTGGAGGCCCTGGGGGTGCCCATGGCGCTCGGGAGTCCCTTCGAAGCTTCCGTGGAGGAGGTCGGCGGAGGCCGCACCGTCATCCTCGGCCACGCCTTCTGGCGGAGCCGCTACGGCGGGGATTCGGGCGTTCTGGGGCGCAGCCTCGTGCTGGACGGGAAGGCCCACACCATCGTCGGCGTGGCGGGGAGGGACCTCGTCCTTCCCGGCGAGGAGGCGGGCACCCGCGCCCAGCTCCTGGTGCCCCTCAGCCTCGACGACGCCAGCGTCCGGGAAGGCGCGAACCTGAGCTTCCGCGCCGTTGGACGCCTGCGGAAGGGCACGACCGCGGCCGCAGCCAACGCCGACCTGGCCCGTCTCGAGCGTGGGGTGGGCGCCATCCTTGGCACGATGGGCAGCGGCCATGCCCTGCCCACCGTGGCGGACCTGCACGATGAACTGGCGGGGGACCGGAGGGCCTCCCTGCTGCTGCTCCAGGGAGCCGCGCTGCTCCTGCAGCTGGTGGCGGTGGCCAACGTGGCGGGCCTCTTCCTGGCGCGCCACCTGGGCCGCTTCCGGGACGCGGCCCTGCGGGGCGCGCTCGGGGCCTCCCTGGGCCAGCAGGCTTCGGCCTTCCTGGCGGAGGGCCTCCTGGTGGGTCTCCTGGGCGGGGCATGCGCCTGGGCCCTGGCCGCGGGACTGCTGGCGCGTGCGCCGCGCTTCCTGGCGGAGGGCGCCGGGGGCGTCCCGCCCAGCCTGGATGGCCCCAGCCTGGCCTTCGCCTGGGCCCTCGCGGCGTTCTCCGGCCTGGCGGTGGCCGTGCTTCCCCTGGTGCGGGTGCAGCGCCTGGACCTCGCGGCGGTGCTGCGGGAGGGCGACCGGGGGGCCACCGCGGGGCGCGCCTGGGGGCGCCGCCTGCTCACGGTGGCCCAGGTGGCCCTGGCCACGCTGCTGCTGGGCGGGGGCGGCCTGCTGCTCCACAGCCTGGTCAAGGTGCGCACGCTCGATCCCGGCCTGCGGCTGGAAGGCCTGCACCAGGCCACCCTCCTCCTCCCCGCCTCCCGCTACGGCAATCCCGAGGTCGAGGCGCGCTTCCGCGCGGGGTTGGCGGAGCGCCTGCGCGGCCTTCCGGGCCTGGCCAGCTTCGGCTTCTCCTTGAGGCCCGCCATCGGCAGCCGCGGGGGCATCACCCCGTACGCCAAGGATCCGGCCGCTTCGCCGGGAGACTGCCCCATGACGGCCCTCGACCTGGCGGGCGGGGACTACGTGCGCACCCTCGGCCTGCGTCTGGAGGCGGGCCGCGCCCTGGGGCCGGAGGACCGCCTGGGGGCTCCCTGGACCTGCATGATCAACGCCTCCATGGCCCGCGAGGCCTTCCCGGAGGGGAACGCCGTGGGGCGCGACCTCTACCTGCACCTGAGCGCCAACGGGAGCCCCCAGCCCCTGCGGGTGGTGGGCGTGCTGGCGGACTGGCGCTCCACGGGCCTCGACGTGCCCCCCGAACCCCGGATGGTGCTGTCCCTGGACCAGATCCCCCTGGTCACGGGGGTTCTGCGGGTGCACCTGCGGGGGGCGGCCTCCCCGGCGGACCTGCGCCGGGGCCTGCAGGGAGCCCTGCGGGAGCTCGATCCCGACCTGCCCGTGCCGGAGCTGCGGAGCGCGGAGGCGCTGGGCGCGCGGACCCTGGACAACCGCACGCAGCTTCTGGCGCTCGTGTCCGTCTTCGCAGGCCTGGCGCTCCTCCTGTCGGGCATCGGCGTCTACGGCGTGGTGGCGCAGGCGGTGGCCGTGCGGAGGCGCGAGATCGGCCTGCGCTTCGCGCTGGGGGCCAGCCTGGCCCAGGTGGTGGGCGAGCTCCAGCGTTCGGGCATGGCGTTGATCCTTGCGGGGCTGGGCCTCGGGCTGGTTCTGACCCTGGCCCTGCGCCACCTCCTGGAGGGCCAGCTCGCGGAGCTGAGGGCCTCGGACCCCCTGGCCCTCCTGGGCGCCCTGCTGGCCATGGGTCTCTGCGGCCTGCTGGCCACCCTCCTCCCCGCCCTCCGCGCGGCCCGCGTGCCGCCCGCCGAGGCGCTGCGTGCGGAATAGCCGGGCCGTGGCATGCTCGGGGGCGGAGCTTCCCATGACCTTCCGCCTTCGTTCCGCCGTTGCGCTCGCGCTTCCGCTGGGCCTCGCCGCGGCGCCCCCGGAGCTGGTGACCCGCCTGAAGGCGGACGTGGCAGCCTTCGCGGCGCCGGAACTGCAGGGGCGGGGCGACGGGCAGGAGGGCCTGGACCGGGCTGCGCGTCTCGCCCTGGAACGCTTCCGCGCCATGGGGCTGGAGGCCCGGATCCAGGAGGTGCCCTACGGCCTCCCCCGTCGCGGGCGCCTGGAGGCCCGCCTCCTCGAGGGCGGAAAGGCGCAGGTCCTTGCGGCCGGGCGGGACCTGGACCTCTTCGACGGCGAGGTGGCCCTGAGGCTTTCCGGCGCACCCCTGCTCTACGTCGGCTACGGCCTGTCCCTGCCGGCGCACGACGACCTGAAGGGGCTGGACCTCAAGGGCCGCGTGGTGGTGATGGAGGCCTGGCCGCGTACGGAGGCCATGGAAGCGCTGGTGGTGGAGGGCGGCGTGGACATCCCGCGGGCCGCCGAGGGCCTGGCCGCCCGGGGGGCCGTGTTGGTGCTCCTGCTCCAGGAACGCCTGCACGGGGAACCGGGGCGCCTCGGAGGTGCCACGTCCTGCCCCGTCGGGCTGCTCCGCCGGGGAGGTCTTCCGGGCCGGGCCGGCGAGGCGCTGACGGAGGCCGCGCGCGCCCTCGCCCCTGGGCGCCCCGCCAGCCGGGAGCTGCCCGTGGCCCTGGACCTGGACGCGAAGCAGGACCTGATGCCGCACCCCCTGCCCAACGTGGTGGCGACCCTTCCGGGGTCGGATCCCCGGCTGCGCGACGAGCACGTGGTGGTGGGCGCCCACCTGGACCACCTGGGCGCCCGCGACGGGCGCGTCTATCCGGGGGCGGATGACAACGCCAGCGGCTGCGCGGGCGTGCTGGAGATTGCGCGCCAGGCGGCGCGGAGTCCGGGCCGGCGCTCCATGAGCTTCGTGCTGTTCGGCGGCGAGGAGGAGGGTTTCCTGGGCAGCGCCTTCTGGGTGGAGCATCCCACCGTGCCCCTGGCCCGGGTGAAGGCCATGGTGAACCTCGACTGCATCGGCCGCTTCGACCCGCAGCGGGAGCTCGTCCTCACGGGCCTCGGCGTGGAGCCCGGGGCGCTGGCCCGCCTGCGGGGCCTCGCCCCCGGCGCCCTGAAGGTGGCCGTGGACCGGGGAACCACGCCCTTCGCCTACCTGTCCGACCACGCGAGCTTCGCCGCGGCGGGCATCCCCTCCTTCTTCTTCTTCACGGGGGTCCACGGGGACCTGCACCACCCGGGCGACACGCCGGATCGGCTCAACGCGGAAGCCATGGGGGACATCACGGAATTCGCCCTTCGCCTGGTGCGGGACCAGGCGGATGCGCCGCAGGCCCTGCGCTTCGAGGCGAGGCCCTCCCTTGCCTTCGAGCCGGAGTCGCCGAAGGCCCTCCGCGTCCGTCGGGTGGGGGGCGCCCCCGCGGCGGGTCCGGGGCTCCGGCCCGGGGACCTGCTGGTGGCCGTAGATGGACAGCTCGTGTCCAATCGCGAGGAGCTGGAGCGTGCCCTCGCCCCGCGCCGCGTGGGGGAGTGTGTCGAGCTGCGCTGGGTGCGCGATGGGCGGGAGCAGCGCGGAAGCGCCGTCCTGGTCGCCGCGGAGATGCCGCACTGATGTGGGGCTAAGCTGGGAAGCATGGCCGCGCCTCGCATCCTCCTTGCCGATGACCAGCCCGACGTGCGGGAGAGCCTCCGCCTGCTGCTGAAGGCCGAGGGCTTCCGGGTGGAGGCGGTGGCCACCCCCCAGGCCGTGCTCGGCGCGGTGGAGGCGGCGCTTCCGGACGTGGTGCTGCTGGACATGAACTTCCAGCAGGACACCACCTCGGGCCGGGAGGGGCTGGAGCTCCTGGAGCGCCTGAAGGCCCTGGAACCGGAGCTCCCGCTGGTCGTGATGACCGCCTGGGGGAGCGTCGAACTGGCGGTGGAGGCCATGAAGCGCGGGGCGCGGGATTTCGTCCTGAAGCCCTGGGAGAACGCGCGGCTGCTGGCCACCCTCCGCAGCCAGGCGGAGCTGGGGGAGGCGCTGCGGCGCTCCCGGCGCCTGGAGGCCGAGAACCGCGCCCTGCGGGCGGACGAACTGCCGCCCCTCGTGGCGGAGAGCCGCCCCATGCGCACCCTGGTGGAGCTGCTGGCGCGCGTCGGCCCCTCCGTGGCCAGCGTGCTGGTCACCGG
>CAXYVC010000078.1:0-12559 GCA_964292295.1 uncultured bacterium | reverse complement strand
CCGGCTGGAAGAGCTGGGCGAGTGTGCGGCGCTGCAGGCCCAGCACCTGGTTGGCCAGGTTGAAGTCCGGGGCGACCTCGCGGCGGTTCAGATTGCTGGGCACGAGGCTCGCCACGAAGGCGGGCTTCAGGCGGAAGGATTCCACCTGGAAGAGGTTCTGCTCCAGCAGCCGCAGGGCCTCGCGCTGGCGGGCCGCGGAAACGGGCGTCAGGGGCCGCTGGCCACCGCTGCCCGGCGCATCGTAGGCGAAGGTCACGCCGCCCACGAACTTGGCGGCCACGTTGGCGGCCCGGGCCATCTCGGAGATGGAGCCCAGGAAGACCGCGCGCTCCCGGTCATAGCTGCGACCGGGCTGGTCGAAGCGGGCCTGCTGGCGCTCCCACAGCTCGCGGCTGAGCTGCATGCGGCGAGCCGCCCAGCCCAGGGTGTCGGCGCCGATGTCCCAGCGGTTCACGTCCGGATCCATGCCCTCCGCCGCACCCGTGCCATAGCCGGCGTCGGGGTCCGTGCCGTAGGCGAGCAGGGGGTCCTTGGCGCCCTTGCCGGCGATGCGAGCCAGTTCCTCCGCCTCCTTCTCGGGGGGAATGGGCGCATAGCCGTACTCGATGGCCCAGTAGTCGTAGGGCCCCAGGGTGGTGCCCACGTAGTCGCCCTGCTTCTGTCCCTTGGGTGCGATGTTCAGGGCGGTGTAGTCCATGATGGATCCCGCCATGCCGTTCTTGCGCGTGAAGGCGGGGTCGGCCAGCTGGGCGTCGGTATAGAGGCGGCTGGAGCGGAAGTTGTGGCGCAGCCCCAGGGTGTGGCCCACCTCGTGGGTCACGATGCCCTTCAGGAAGTCCAGCACGAAGGCCTCGGTCTCGGGGCTGTCGGGATCCAGGTCGCCCCGGGCCTCCAGCAGGTCCATGCCGAAGGCCACCTCGTCCAGGTCCCGGGCCCCCACCGCGCCGGCGCCGCCCGTCAGGGCGTGCTGGGAAGCCCCTGAGGGGATCTCGTCCTTCCACTGGCCGCGCCAGC
Source organism: uncultured bacterium (assembly GCA_964292295.1). Lineage (GTDB taxonomy): Bacteria > Acidobacteriota > Holophagae > Holophagales > Holophagaceae > CAXYVC01. The sequence continues at coordinate 11,545 of CAXYVC010000078.1, read as the reverse complement.
GGCGGGTCCAGAACTCGCCCATGCCGATGTCGGCGTCCAGGATCTCGCCCGTGCGGGGATCCACCACGCTGGGCCCGATGGCGAAGGCCACGTCGGAACCCACCAGCCAACGGATGGAGGCGTGCTTGGCGTCCAGGGTGTCCCAGTCCGCGTTGTCGGGCTGCACCTTCACCTCGATGGCGTCCTTGAAGCCGATGCGCTCGAAGGCCTTGTTCCAGGCGAGGATGCCGTCGGCGACCACCTTGCGGAACTTCTCGGGGATGTTCTTGTCCAGCCAGTAGACGATGGGCTGTTTGGGACGGCTCAGCGCCGCGGCGGGATCGGCCTTCTCCAGGCGCCAGCGGTGGATGATCTGCCGGCGGTTGTCGGGCTGCAGGTCGCCGCTGAAATCCGTGAGGGTGGTGGCAAAGTAGCCCACCCGATCATCCATCGCCCGGGCCCGCATGGGCTCCGCGGGAAGGGGCATGAAATTCAGGCGGTAGCCCAGGAAGAGGCTGCGCACGTCGGGCAGCGTCTGGGGCAGGGGCGCCATGGGCGGCGCTTGGGCGCCGGGGGGCAGCAGGGGCGGCAGGATGCGCTTGGCCAGCTGGTAGTGGGCGTCCAGCTGGAAGCTGGTCTGGTCCCCGGCCTGCTGCACCGGGCCGAAGGCACTGTTCGTGCGGTCGAAGACGTAGGGCTGGCGGTACAGGGCCTCCAGGGCCGTGGCGCCGCCGGGCAGGTCCGAAAGCAGCAGGGCGCTGGCGTCCACCAGCACGCTCTTGTGCTCCGGGTGCGGCTGGCTCGCCACGGGGGCGGAGGCGAGCAGGCTCATGGAGAAGCCGTCCTGCACCGCGCGGGCGATGGGCAGGCCCTCCCTCGCCACGAACTCGGTGTTCAGGGCCAGGAGCTGCACCTGCTGACCCACCTTCCGCCAGGTGGCCGGGTAGCTGTTCGAGGCCCCCTCGCCCCAGTGGCCCATCATGCCGGCGTACAGCTGGTTCTCGCCGATGCCCTTGGAGAGGTACTGGGTGAAGAAGATCGGCTTGCCGAAGAGCTCCGGCCGAAGCTCGATCCAGAGCTTGTCATCCTTGCGCCAGACGGGCAGGAAGCCGTCCGTGCGCGTGGCGCCCTTCACCACCTCGTCGAAGGCCTTCGGCTGGCCCGGCGCGGGGGCGGAAGCGGCGGGCGCGGGAGCCTTGCCGTTGGGCGCCGCGCCGTTCTGGGCGGCCAGGGTGAGGGCGCAGGCGGGCAGCAGCACCGCCAGACCAAGGGACGTTCGGGACATGGTTCCTCCAGGGCAAGAACGCGACCATCAATTCACGAGGGTCCACGCCAGCAGTTTAGGTGAGGGGTGCGGAAAAGCCGCGGGCACTCGCCCCCGGCGAAGGGCCATCTGCCCCGGTTCTCGGACCGGAGGGTGCGTTTGGAGCAGCCAGCCTTCGAAAGGAGGCAGGCGTAGAGCGGGGGTGGACAGCACAAGTCGCGTTCAGCCCAGATGTTGCAATGGGGGATGCCCCGTCCCTGCCGGGCGCTGTGCATCCGAGCGCTTCCGGCGCGCGATCCGGGCCAGCTCCGTCCCCGGGACGGTCTGGCCCGGACACGCTCCACGCCTCCCTCTACCGAGGGAGGCTGGCCGGAACCGCATCATTCGGGTTCAGTAGGTCCAGGCCAGGGAGCAGCCACTCTCGCGCTCCAGGCGCTCCGCCAGGTCCGGGTCGAAGCGGAGCTTCAAGGCCTCGCCGGCACGCACCTTGGCCACCAGGCCGCCCTTGCGGTACTCGAAGGTGAGGGGCAGGTTCCCCGCGTGCAGGCGGAGGATGGGCATCAGGGCCGCCTCGGGGAAGCGCCCCTCGGGCAGGCGCACCATGGCCCCCGTGAAGCCGCGCCCCTGGAAGCCCTCCAGGGGCTCGATGGCCGTCACGAAGAGCTTCAGGGTGATCTGTTCTTCCTCCTCCTCGTCGCCGCCGTTGGCCGTGTCGATGCGCAGCTCCCCCGTCAGGCGCACCAGGGCATCGGGAAGGGCCACGTCCCGGTAGGCCTCGAAGGGCCGGCTGCGCTGCCGGGTGGCCGGATTGAAGTGGGAGGCCATGAGCAGCGCCTCGCACTTGTCCGTCAGGTCCTCCGCCATGAGGATGGCCCAGGGCTCCCCCTTCTGGTTGGTCTTGTAGTGCACCTGGGTGAGCATCACGCCCACGTTCACGATGTCCCGGTCCTTGTGGCGCCCGGCCTGGATGCCTTCCCGCAGGGCCGAGAGCCCGCCCATGGTGTGCACCTTCAGGGCGTCCACGTATTCCTCCAAAGGGTGGCCGGAGACGTAGAGCCCCAGGGCCTCCCGCTCGAAGCGCAGGCGGTCGCGCCGGTTCATGGGCTCCACGTCCTCGGGCACCTGCCATCCGTCACCGAGACTCGCCAGCTCCGCCTCGTCGAAGAGGCTCACCAGGCCCGTGTCCACGTTGCCGCGGCTGGCCGTCTCCACCGCGGAGGGCAGTCCCTGCAGCAGGGCCGCGCGGTTGGGCTCCAGGCTGTCGAAGGCGCCGGCCTTGATCAGGCACTCCCACACCTTGCGGTTGGCCTTCGTCAGGTCCGTGGCCTTCAGGGCATGGAAGAAGTCCTGGAAGCGGCCCTCGGCGCGGCGGGCCTCCAGGATGGCCTCCAGCGCCGCCTCGCCCAGGCCCTTCACCGCCGCGAAGCCGAAGCGGATCTGCTTCTCGCCGGTGATGGTGAAGTCCAGCTCGCTCTCGTTGATGTCGGGCCCCAGCACCTCGATGCCCAGCTCCCGGCAGTTGGCCACGTACTTCACCACGTCGTCGGTGCGCCCGCTCTTGGTGGAGAGCAGGCCCGCCATGAACTCGGTGCGGTGGTTCGCCTTCAGGTAGGCCGTCTCGAAGGCCACCATGGCGTAGGCGGCGGAATGGCTCTTGTTGAATCCGTAGCCCGCGAAGTACTCGATCAGGTCGAAGAGCTCGCTGACCTTGGCGCCGTCGAAGCCGCGGGCCTTGCCCTTCTCGATGAAGCCGGCCTTCTCCTTCTTCATCTTCTCGACGTCCTTCTTGCCCATGGCGCGGCGCAGCATGTCCGCCTCGCCCAAGGAGAAGCCCGCGATCGCCTGGGCGATCTGCATGACCTGCTCCTGGTAGAGGATCACGCCGTAGGTCGGGCTGAGGATCGGCTCCAGCTCCGGGAACATGTAGGTCACGGGCTCGCGCCCGTGCCGGCGGTTCACGTAGGTGTCGCCCATGCCCGCGCCCAGGGGGCCCGGACGGAAGAGGGCGTTGAGGGCGATGAGGTCGTCGAAGCGGTCCGGCTGCAGGGCCCGCAGCAGCTGCTTCATGCCGCTGGACTCGAACTGGAAGACGCCGTCCGTGTCGCCGGCGGCGAAGAGTTCGAAGGTCTTCCGGTCCGTGAAGGTGCGCACCTTCAGCATGTCCACGGGCGCACCGCAGGTCTTCGCGATGTAGCCCTGCGTCTTGGCGATCTGGGTGAGGGTCTCCAGGCCCAGGAAGTCCATCTTCAGCAGGCCCGCGCGCTCCGCCTCGGTCATGGTGTACTGCACCATCACCTTGTCGTCCTTGTCCTTGCAGAGCGGCGCGAAGCGGGTCAGCTCGTCCGGCGCGATGATCACGCCCGCCGCGTGCACGCCGGTGTTGCGCGCCAGGCCCTCCAGGCCGAGCGCCGTGTCCAGGATCTCCCGGGCGTCCGGGTCCTTCTCGTAGCGCTCCTTCAGCTTCTCCGACTTCTCGATGGCGTCCTTCACGCCGATGCCGAGTTCCGCGGGCACGAGCTTGGTGAGCTCGTTGGACCAGGCGAAGTCCTTCTCGAAGACCCGCGCCACGTCCTTGATCACGGCCTTGGTCTTGAGGCCGTTGATGGTGACGATGTTGCTCACCCGGTCGCGCCCGTACTTCTCGGTGACGTATTCGATCACCCGCTGGCGGCCGTCCCGGCAGAAGTCGATGTCCACGTCGGGCATCGTCACGCGCTCGGGGTTCAGGAAGCGCTCGAAGAGCAGGTCGTACTGCATCGGGTCGATGTCGGTGATCTTCAGCGACCACGCCACGATGCTGCCTGCGGCGGAACCGCGCCCCGGCCCCACGGGAACGCCCATCTCCCGGGACTTGGCGATGAAGTCCCAGACCAGCAGGAAGTAGCCGGGATAGCCCATCTTCAGGATCGTGTCGATCTCGAAGTCCAGGCGCTGCCGGTAGGCCTCCTCGGGGTGCTTGAGCAGCCCCTCCTGCCACAGGGGCCGGCATTCCTGGATGCGCCGCTCGAACCACTCCCGCGCCATGTGCACGAAGTAGCTCTCCAGGGTGAAGCCCTCGGGCACCGGGAACTGGGGCGTGGCGGGCTTGCGCGTGATGGGATAGAGGTCGATGCGGCTGGCGATCTCCAGGCTCCGTTCCAGCAGTTCGGGGTGCCCGGGGAAGAGCGCGGCCATCTCTTCCGGCGTCTTCACGTAGAACTGGTCCGTGCTGAAGCGCATGCGGCGCTCCTGGCGCTTCAGGGCCTTCGTGCCGATGCAGAGCAGCGTGTCGTGGAGGTCCGCGTCCGCGTGGTTCAGGTAGTGGGCGTCGTTGGTCGCCACGAGGGGGATGCCCGTGCGCTGGGCCAGCTCGTACTGCGCGGGGATGATCATCCGCTCGGCCTCGAAGCCCTGGTCCTGGATCTCCAGGAAGTAGTCCTCCCCGAAGAGCTCCCGATACTCGCAGGCCACCCGCTCCGCCGCCGCGGGGTTGCCGCTCAGGAGCCGGGCCTGCACCTCGCCGCCCAGGCAGGCGGAGAGGGCGATCAGCCCCTCGGTGTGTTCGCGCAGCAGCTCCTTGTCGATGCGGGGCTTGTAGTAGAAGCCCTCCGTGAAGCCCGCGCTCACGAGCTTGGCCAGATTGCCGAAGCCCGTGGCGTTCTTGGCCAGCAGCACCAGGTGGTAGCCCGCGTCCCGGGAGCCGCTGGGGTCCTGGCAGTCCTCCAGGCCCTCGGCGCTGACCTGGCTCTGGTCCAGGCGGCGGTCGAAGCGGGAGCGGGGCGCCACGTACACCTCGCAACCGAAGATGGGCTTCACGCCCAGGTTCCCGCTGGCGTCCCGCGTCTTCTCGCAGGCGTCCAGCAGCCGCATCATGCCGAACATGTTGCCGTGGTCGGTCACCGCCACCGAGGGCATGCCGGAAGCCTGGCACTTCTTCACCAGGGCGGGAATGCGGGTCAGGCCGTCGAGCAGGGAGAACTCGGTGTGGGTGTGGAGGTGCACGAAGCTCATGGGGCCATTGTCCCAAAGCCGGGGCACCTTGCGGGAAGGCCCGCCGCTGCAGGGCTTGGACGGGAGGCCTCAGCGCCCCGCCGCCTCGCGCAGACGGCGGATCTGCTCCCGGGTGTCCCGCCAGGCCTGGGCCCGGGCCGGATCCTGGGCGGTGCCGGCGCCGCCGGCGTAGGCCCGGGACAGGAAGGTGCAGGCGCGCAGGGCCAGTTCGGCCTGGCGCTGACGCTGGGCGGCGTCGGCGCGGTTCAGGCCCTCCTCCATGAGGCGCACCGCGGAGGCGGGATCCCGCGGCAGCTCCCCGCCCTCCCACTGGCGGCAGCCCAGGTCCACCTGGGCCATGGGCTCCTCGTCCTGGATCTGGGCCAGCTCCTCCGCCCGCAGCCTGCGGGAGCCGGAGCGGAAGAGGAAGAGCAGCTCCACCTTCGAGGACGGCGCTCCGGCGGCGGCGCCCCCCTCCCCCGGCGGCGGGAGCGCCTCTCCCTCCGGGTTGGCCGCCTCCGGGCCCTCCAGCCCGAGGGAGGCCTCCCGGCCCCGCAGGATCTCCTGGTAGGGCCAGAAGAGCGGATCCCCTCCGCAGGCGAGCCTCAGGGCCTCCAGGTCCTGCGCCCCCTCCGCCGGGAAGGCCGCCAGGCGCGCGTCCCATTCCGGCAGCGCCCGGGCCTGCCCCAGGGCCTCCAGCTTCGGCATCAGCCCCGCCGGGAGCTGGCGCCGCCACCGAAGGACGCTGCCCACCAGCTCCCGACCGGCCTCCGGGTCATAGGGGTGGCCGCGCCCCTCCAGGAGGGCGAGGCCCAGGGCGAGCTTGGCGCCCGCGTGGCCGCAGGCCTGGATGGCCCTCCCCCACCAGGCCCTCGCCTGCTCCGGGTCCCGGGCCGTGCCGATGGCCTCGTCGTAGCAGCAGCCCAGCAGGAACATGGACACGGGATCGAAGGCGGCCTTCTCCTTCGCGATCCGGAAGCGCAGCGCGGCGGGAAGCGTGGCGTCGCGCACGTAGCGCTCCGTGGCGTGGGGCTCCACGGTGGGGCGCGCCCACAGCCGGGCGACCTCGCGCCGGCGCTCGGCCTTCTCCCGGGGCGTGGGGCGGCGCGCGTCGCGGGGACGCGTCACCTGGGCGCGCAGCCCGGCCAGGCTGAAGAGCTCTGCCCGGAACGGAAGGGCCAGGAAGGCCAGGAGGCTGAGCATCGTGGCGGCGCTCCAGGCGAGGAGTCCGTTCCCGAGGCCCAGCCCGAAGTGCCGCCGGAAGCCGACAAGGGAGGCAAGGCCCAGGAGCGGCAGCCCCGCGAGGAAGACCACGGGCTCCACCGCCAGGGCCATGGCCAGGCCCCCGAAGGCCAGCAGGATCGCCAGCGCCACGGGAAAGCGCAGCATCCGCCGCGCATCCAGGAGGCAGAGCATCCCCGCGAGCGCCCCGCCGTAGAGCAGCCCGAGGCCCGCCAGGCCCAGCAGGCTGAGGCCCAGCAGGCCCCCGTAGCCCTCGTGCCAGGCGTAGCGGAAGGGCCAGGCCAGCACGAGGCCGGGCCCCCGCCGGCCAAAGAACGCCTGGGCGTACGGCGCCAGCAGGGCGGCGTGCTGGAGCCCGACGCGGAGCAGCTCCGCGGGGCCCAGCCCGAGGCCGAGGGCAAGGCCGAGGCCCCATACGGAGGCCACCGCTCCCCAGCGGGGACGCCACGCGTGGCGCCGGAAGAAGTTCAGGAAGCCGGGACGCAGGGCGGCAGGTCGGGGATCCATGGCCTTCCCGAGCCTCAGCCCAGCACGGCCCCGGCCGCGGTCTCGGCGTGAAGGGGGCGGGGCATGCGGGTGAGGGCGAGGGGCAGCACCTCGTCCATGCCGGATACGAGGTGGAGTTCAAGCTGGTCGCGCACCTCCGGGGGGAGTTCCTCCAGGTGGCGCGCATTCTCCTTCGGCAGGAGCACCGTGCGCACGCCCATGCGGTGGGCGGCGAGCAGCTTCTCCTTCAGGCCCCCGATGGGCAGCACCATGCCGCGCAGGGTGAGCTCGCCCGTCATGGCCACGTCGCTGCGGGCGGGGATGCCCGTGAGGACGCTCACGAGGGCCGTGGCCAGGGTGATGCCCGCGCTGGGGCCATCCTTGGGGATGGCGCCCTCGGGCACGTGCACGTGGAGGTCGCTCTTCTCGAAGCGCTCGTCCGGAATGCCCAGCTGTTCCGCCCGGGTGCGCACGAAGCTGAGGGCCAGCTGGGCGCTTTCCTGCATCACCTCGCCCAGCTTGCCGGTCAGCTTGAGGTTGCCCTTGCCGGGCACGGCGGCGGCCTCGATGGTGAGCAGGTCCCCGCCCACGGGCGTCCAGGCCAGGCCGTGCACCACGCCGGTGGCGGGCTGCCCGGACAGGGGCGCCTCCAGGTATTTCTCCGGCCCCAGGAGGCGGACGATGCGGCCCGCGTCCAGCTCCGGGTGGAAGGGCTCGCCGGGCTCGACCCGGGCGGGCTGCAGGCTCTTGCGGGCCAGCTTGCGGAGCACGGCGCTGATCTCGCGCTCCAGCTGCCGCACGCCGGCTTCCTTGGTGTAGGCCTGCACCAGCTTCTCCACCGCCGCGTCCTGGAAGCGGATGCCCAGGTCCCCCAGGCCGTGGCGCTCCAGGGCCTTCGGCACGAGATGGCGCTGGGCGATGGCGAGCTTCTCCTTCCGGGTGTAGCCCGAAAGCTCCAGGATCTCCAGGCGGTCCTCCAGGGGCTCGGGGATCTGGTCCCGCACGTTGGCGGTGGCCACGAACATGACCTGCCCCAGGTCGTAGCCCACGTCCAGGTAGTGGTCCTGGAAGGCGTGGTTCTGCTCGGGGTCCAGAACCTCGAGCAGGGCGGAGCTGGGGTCCCCCCGCCAGTCGGAGCCCATCTTGTCCAGCTCGTCCAGGAGCATCAGCGGGTTGCGGACGCCCCCCTTCTTCATGAGGCTGAGGATGCGCCCCGGCATGGAGCCGATGTAGGTGCGGCGGTGGCCGCGGATCTCCGCCTCGTCGCGCACGCCGCCCAGGCTGAGGCGCACGAAGGGCCGGTTCAGGGCCCGGGCGATGCTGCGGGCCAGCGAGGTCTTGCCCACGCCGGGCGGGCCCACCAGACACAGGATGGGCCCCCGCAGGGGTGCGCCCCCGGCGTCCCCCGCGTCCTTCAGGCGCTTCATGACCGCCAGGTATTCCAGGATGCGGGCCTTCACCTTCTCCAGGCCGGCGTGGTCCTCCTCCAGGACCGCCTCCGCCGCATCCAGGTCCAGGTGCTCGTCCGCGAGGGCCTTCCAGGGCAGGGCCAGGAGCCAGTCGATGTAAGTGCGGCTCACGGTGGCCTCGGCGCTCTGGGGCGCCATGGCCTCCAGCCGCTCCAGCTCCTCCAGGGCCTTTCCTTCCGCCTCCTGGCTCATGCCCGCGGCAAGGATCCGCTCCTTCAGCCGGGCGAACTCGTCCTTCTCGTCCTTGCGGCCCAGCTGCTGCTGGATCACCCGCATCTTCTCGCCCAGGACGTACTGCTTGTGGTCCTCGTCCAGGCGGGCCCGCGTCTTCTCCTCCAGGTCCCGGTCCACCTCCGTGCGGGCGGCGTCCACCTCCAGGAGGTGCAGCAGGGCCTGAAGGCGCGCCTCCAGGTCGAGGGCCTCCAGGATCCCCTGCTTCTCGCGCGGTTCCGCGGGCAGCAGCTCGGCGACCGCATCCAGGGCCCGACCGAAGGGCAGCTCCCGGAGCTGGTCCGGAGAAAGCAGGCGGGCGGCGTCCGGGTTCCGGGCCAGGAAGGCCTCCGCGGCCGGCAGCAGGCGCGCGTTCAGCTCACCTTCCTCCGCCCTGGGCTCGGGCAGCAGGGCCACCTCGGCCTGGAGCAGTTCGTCGGCGTCGAGGTACTGGAGCAGGCGGACGCGGGCCACGCCCTTGGCGCCCACCTTGTAGTAGTCGTTGGGCAGGGCGATGAGGCTCTCCACCAGGGCCAGGGTGCCCACTTCGTAGAGACCCTCCTGGCGGGGCGCCTCCTCCTTGGGGTTGCGCTGGGTGAGCATGACCAGGTGGTCGCCCACCTTCACCGCCGCCTCGAGGGTGCGCACCGAGGCCCGGCGCCCCACCACGAAGGGCACGCGCCCGCCGGGGAAGAGGACCATGTCCTTGATGGGAAGGGCGGGGAGGGTGAGGGTCTTGGCGGCGCTCATGGACCGCTCCAGCATAGCGCCGGGGCTCAGATTCCCAGATGGGCGAAGGCCGCCTCCAGAGGCTCCCCGTCCGGGTCCCAGCAGAGAAGCTCGGGCCACTGGTTGCGGAAGAAGGTGGCCTGGCGCTTGGCGTAGGCCTGGGTGGCCCGCACGATGCGCTCCTCCGCACCCGCGCCGCCCTCCATCCAGTCCAGGTAGCCCAGGGGCCGGAGCGCGCGCAGGTCCTCCCCGTGGCCCGCCGCCACGGCCGCCGCCACCTCCGCCTCCCAGCCCGCCTCGACCATGGCCCGCACCCGCGCGGCCACCCGGCGGCGCTGGGCCTCCCGGGAAGGCAGCACGAGCAGGGCCCGCCACCCCTCCGGCACCCCCCGCGCCACGCCGGAGAGCAGCTCGCCGGGGCGCCGCCCCGTGGCCAGGTGAAGGGCCAGGGCGCGCTGCACGCGGCTGCCGTCGCGGGGGTGCAGCGCCGCGGCCCGGGCCGGATCCACCGCGGCCAGGTAGCGGTGCAGGAGCGGGATGGGCAGCCGGTCCGCCCAGGCGCGCACGCGGGCCGTCAGCGCCTCCGGCACCTCGGGCAGCTCCGAGAGCTGGCCCCAGATGCCGCGCAGGTAGAGGCCGGAGCCCGTCACGAGCACCGCGCGCTCCAGCCCCTCCAGCTCCCGGCGCACCTCCGCGCCGAAGGAGGCGGGGTTCGGGCGCGCCGCGAGGGGGAACACGCCGTAGAGGCGGTGCGGCACGCCGCCCCGCTCGGCCCCGCCGGGCTGCCCCGTGCCGATGGGGATGTCCCGGAAGGCCTGGAAGACGTCGCCGTTGACCACCGTGCCCCGGATGCGCGCGGCCACGGCCACGGCGAGGGCGGACTTGCCGGAGGCGGTGGGGCCGAGGATCGCGATGCGCATGCCTTCGAGTGTAGGAGGAACCTCGCGGTCCTCCCGGGCATCCCTGCGCCCGGAGGTACCGCGATGTCGGCCATCCTGGCGCTGCTGACCCTGGCGGCGGGCGTTCCCGAAGCCGCCCCGGCCAACCCGTGGTTCCAGGCCGGGTGGAGATCCCTGCTCCGCTCCGACCGCATCGCCGCCAGCCTGGGCGAAGGCCGCGGGGCCGACCTGCGCCTGCGGGAGATCCCCGTGCCCGAGGCGGTGGTCTTCGTGGACGCGGCGCGTGCGGACGCGGAATACGCCCAGACCCAGGCCCAGCGCGCGGGCGCGGACGTGCGGCGCCTCGTGCTGCGGGATCCCGGGCGCCGCTTCGGCCCTCCGCCAGGCGTGGTGCCGCCTCCCGCCTGGATGGACCCGAGCGTGACCATCGTCGGCGGGAACGTGGTGGCCCGCAGCTACCCCATCGGGTGGGGTTTCTGAGGGGTGGGGGTCAGCCCGCGCAGCCCCTGAGCTCCGCCACGTAGTGGTCCAACGCCCCGTCCAGCCAGTGGCGTCCGGGCACGTTGCGGGCGACGTAGCCGCAGTGCCCCCCGGTGCGCTCCACGTGCAGGTGAACGTGCGGAGAGCACGCGCGCCCCTCGAAGTCCGAAGCCGGCGCGAAGGGATCGTCCTCGGCGCTGATGAGCACCATGGGAAGGCCGACGGAGGCCAGGTACGGCGCGCTGCTGCTGCGGGCGTAGTAGTCGGCGGCATCCCGGAAGCCCGCCGCCCGGGCCGTGTAGGCCTCGTCGAAGTCCCGCAGGGTGGCAAGGCGCGGGAGCGGGGGCGGTCCTTCCCCGAGCCCCGCGGCGGCCTGCTCCTTCAGCAGCTTCACGAGGAGGCGCAGGAAACGCAGGTCGTAGACGCGGTTGAAGCCCTTCACCAGGCGGCGCGAGGCCCGCTCGGTGTCCCCCGGCGGGTTCACGAGCACCGCCCCGTCGGGAAGGGCCAAGGCCGCTTCCGCATCCCTGCCCAGGAGCAGCAGCAGCACGTTGGCGCTCAGGCTGAAGCCCACCGCGACGTGGCACTTCCCCGGCCAGCGGGCGCGCCCCCAGGCCAGCACCGCCGCGACGTCGGACGTGGAGCCCATGCGGTAGGGCCTCCGGGCGTGGCCCCGGCCTTCCCCCGCGCCTTGCGCAAGGTGGCGGCCGACTCCGGCCAGGGCGACTGGTGGTCCAAGGTCAGGGGGCGGGAGAAGATTGCCGGGGAAGGCGTCGGGCGTGCCGACGACTGGGTCATCAAGAACGGCGCGAAAGGCC
>CAXYVC010000077.1:0-12579 GCA_964292295.1 uncultured bacterium | reverse complement strand
TGTTATTCTTTACACATACATTTTTTATGGAGGTTTATTTTCCCTTTTTTTGGGGGGGGGGAACGGTTAATATCGCAGGGCAGGGTGGGGGGGGCGTCCAGGGAGGCGCGGAGGGCTACCGCTCGGGTTCGAGGCCCACATCCTCCGGGCTGCGCCAGAGGTTGCTCAGCATGTGCTGGCGCATGTGGAGGAACTCCTTGGGCATGCGGTCGTAGAGGCGGGTGAAGAGCTCCTCGTGGAGCAGCAGTTCCTGGCGCCACTCGTCGTGGTCGATGCGGCGCACGGCCCAGTACTGCTCCCGGCCGAAGTTCTTCAGGCCGCGGAAGTCCAGGTCCTGGCTGCGGGGCACGAAGCCGAGCGCCTTCTCGCGACCGTAGCTGCGGCCCCGGGAGCGCTCCACGATCCACTTCAGGATCCGGAAGTTCTCGCTGTAGCCGGGCCACATGAACTTGCCGTTGGCGTCCTTGCGGAACCAGTTCACCACGAAGATCTGGGGCGGATCGCTGATCTTCCGGCCCATGTTCAGCCAGTGGGTGAAGTAGTCGCCCATGTGGTAGCCGCAGAAGGGCAGCATGGCCATCGGATCGCGGCGCACCTCGCCCAGCTTGCCGTTGGCGGCTGCCGTGCGCTCGCTGCCGATGGTGGCGGCCATGTAGACGCCGAAGGCCCAGTTGAAGCTCTGCATCACCAGCGGGGTCGTGCTGGCGCGCCGCCCGCGGAAGATGAAGGCCCGGATGGGCACGCCCGCGGGGTCCTCGCAGGCCGGATCGATGCAGGGGCACTGGCTGGCGGGCGCGGTGAAGCGGGCGTTGGGATGGGCCGCCGGCTTCCCGCTGGCCTTGTCGTAGGGCACGCCAGTCCAGTCGATGAGGCCCTCCGGCACCTCCTCCGTCATGCCCTCCCACCACACGTCGCCGTCCGGCGTGAGCGCCACGTTGGTGAAGATGGTGTTGGCCCGCAGGGCGAGCATGGCGTTGGGGTTGGAGCCCATGGAGGTGCCCGGCGCCACGCCGAAGAAGCCCGCCTCGGGGTTGATGGCGTGGAAGCGGCCGTCCTGGTCGGGCTTGATCCAGGCGATGTCGTCGCCGATGGTGGTGACCTTGTAGCCCTCGAAGCCCGGCGGGATCTGCATCATGGCGAAGTTCGTCTTGCCGCAGGCGGAGGGGAAGGCGCCCGCGACGTAGGTCTTCTCGCCGTTCGGATCCTCCAGGCCCAGGATCAGCATGTGCTCGGCCAGCCAGCCCTCGTCCCGGGCCATGACGCTGGCGATGCGCAGGGCGAAGCACTTCTTCCCCAACAGCGCATTGCCGCCGTACCCGGAGCCGTAGCTCCAGATCATGCGTTCCTCGGGGAAGTGCACGATGTACTTCTCGGTGGGGTTGCAGGGCCAGGGCACGTCGATCTGGCCGACCTCCAGGGGCGCGCCCACGCTGTGCAGGCAGGGGACAAAGGCCGCCTTGCCGAGCACGTCCCACACCTTCCGCCCCATGCGGGTCATGATCCGCATGTTGGCCACCACATAGGGGCTGTCCGTGAGTTCGATGCCGATGTGGGCGATGGGGCTGCCCAGGGGCCCCATGCTGAAGGGGATCACGTACAGCGTGCGCCCGCGCATGCAGCCGTCGTAGAGGCCGCGCAGCTTCTCCTTCATCTCCGCGGGGTCCATCCAGTTGTTGGTGGGACCGGCATCCTCCCGGCGGAGGGAGCAGATGAAGGTGCGGTCCTCCACCCGGGCCACGTCGCTGGCGTGGGAGCGGGCCAGGAAGCTGTTGGGGCGTTTCTCGGGATTCAGGCGGACGAAGGTTCCCGTCTGCACCATGCGCTCGCAGAGGCGGTCGTATTCCTCCTGGCTGCCGTCGCACCAGTGGACGGCGTCGGGCTTGCAGAGGTCCGCCATCTCCTGGATCCAGGCGATGGCCTTGGGATGTTGCACGTAGTCGGGAACGCCAAGCGGGACGCGCATGCGTAGCTCCATTCGAACAGCCGATCGGGTTGCGGGTATTTTTCAGAGTGTAACCGCAACCGCAAACCCGCGCCGCATCTACATCTGCGGCTTCCCGCCGGCCTTGGTATCCTGGTAAGTGCCCCTGATGTCGTTCGCCGCCAGAAGGGGCCCGGACCTGGCGGGGCGCCCCCTTCCGTCCGCGCGCATCCCGGGCCGCCCGTCCGGCCCCAGCCCACGAGGTGAGCCGTGATCCTCCATCCCGAAGCCCAGGACCGCAACGAACGGATCCGCCAGCTGGCCCCCCAGGTGCTGGAGGCCCTCTCGCCCCTCGGCCAGCGCGCCTTCTTCCCCAAGGGCATTCCCTTCCAGGCGGGCCAGGCGAAGGACTGCCGCATCAACGCCACCATCGGACAGATCACCGACGGCGCGGGCCATCCGCTGCCCCTGGCCCCCATGGCGGAGCAGGTGCCCCACCTGAATCCCGCCGACGCCTTCCTGTACGCCCCCATCCAGGGGCGGGACACCACGCGCAAGGCCTGGCACGCCAAGCTGGTCGCCGAGGACGCCCGCATGGAGCCGGGGGCCCTCGGCCAGGGGGCCGGGGGCATCTGCCACGCCCTCAGCCTGGGGGCGGACCTCTTCTTCGCCCCCGGCGAGACGCTGATCATCCCCGACCTCTACTGGGACAACTACGAGACCGTCTTCCAGGTGCGCCTGGAGGGGAGCTTCAAGACCTTCCCCTTCTACAACGCCGCGGGCGGCTTCAACGTGGAGGGCCTGCGCGCCACCCTCGCGGCCCACCCGGGCAAGGCGAACGTGCTGCTGAACTTCCCCAGCAATCCGAGCGGCTACAGCCCGACCCCCGCGGAGCTGAAGGCCATCGCCGAGGTGCTGGTGGAGGCCGCCGCCGCGCGCACCGTGGTGGTCTTCTGCGACGACGCCTACCACGGCCTCGTCTTCGAGCCCACCGCCACCAGCCGAAGCCTTTTCTTCGAGCTGATCCAGCGCCACCCGAACCTGATCCCCCTGAAGTGCGACGGCGTCACCAAGGAGCTCAGCTTCTTCGGCGGACGCGTGGCCTTCCTGCACTTCGGCGTGGACAAGGCCGTGGGCGAGATCCTGGTGGACAAGTGCAAGGGCCTCATCCGCGCCGGCATCGGCGGCACCGTGGGCCTCAGCCAGGTGCTCACCGAGGTGGAGCTCGCCGACCCGCGCCACGCCGCGGAGTTCGAGCGCGTGCGCGCCACGCTGGAGCGCCGCTGCCGCCTGCTGAAGCAGGCCCTGGCCAAGCCGACCCCCCACTGGACCGTCTACCCCTTCAACGCGGGCTGCTTCTGCCTGCTGCGGCTGCGCGAGGGCCTGAACGCCGAGGAGGTGCGCCAGCGCCTGATCCGCGAGGAGTCCGTGGGCGTGGTGAGCCAGGGCGCCCACTGCATCCGCCTGGCCTTCTGCTCCATGAAGGAGGAAGCCATCCAGCCCCTCGTGGACGCCCTCGCGCGCGTCTGCGACAAGATGGCAGGACAGCCGTGAGGCGCTTCCTCCCGGCCCTGCTCCTCCTGACGGCGTCCCTCCACGCCACTCCGGCCTTCCAGATCCAGGCCCAAGTCGACCCGGCACAAGGGACGATCCAGGCCACCTGCAAGGTATCCGGTTGGCCCAAGGGGGCGCCCCTGTACCTGAATCGCACCTTCACCGTGGAACGCCTCGTATCCAACGGGAAGGTACTCCCCTGCAGCATTCCCCAGGGCGGCGCACCGCTGCCCTTCTGTGCCCTCTCAAGCCCCCTGGAGATCAAGGGGGAGCTGGGCGAAAGCTTTGAGATCACCTACCGGGGCGCCGTGAAGGAGATGACGGCTGACGTCAACATCATCTCCTCGAAGCTGGTGGAACTCGCCTGCTACGCCAGTTGGATCCCCCAGTCCAAGACGGCAGATCCCTTCCGGTTCACCTTTGACCTGAGCCTATGGCTTCCCGCGAACTTCGTGGTCATCACCAATGGAGAGGCGGCAGAGGCCCGTACGGAGGGCGGTCTCAAGATCACGCGCTGGCGCAGCCAGGGGGAGGTGGACGACCTTGCCGTGATCGCTGCGCCGGGACTGAAGCAGATCGCCGACACCCAGGGCGGCCTGCGGGTGGAGACCTACTTCACAGCCCTGCCCGAGGCACCCCTCAGACAGGAAAGCGAGGCACTGACCACCGGCTACCGCGAACTGGAGGCCCTGCTGGGCACGCCCGGCACGCGCGGCACGATGCGCTACACCTATAGCCCGCGTCGGGGCTGGGGCTACTCCCGCCTGCCCCTCGTCGCGGTATCCGAGGTCAGGGTCCAGGAATCCCTGGGCAAAGGGAACTATTCACCCATGCGCAGCTACCATGGCGGCATCCACGAAGTGGCCCACTTCTGGTGGCAGGTGGCCGACGCAAGCCGGGAGGACTGGATCAACGAGGGACTGGCAGAGTTCACCGCCCTTCGCATGAGCACCCGACGTTTCGGACCTGAGCGCCGGATGCGGCTGCTGGCCTCCTTCGTCCAGGACGCCTCCGAGTGCACAACGAAGGTGTCGATCCTGGAAACGGATTCCAAGAGCCCTGACCGCTACGTCAACCACTACGAGAAGACGAGCCTGCTTCTGTCCGTGCTCGAGCAGCGCCATGGTGCGGCCGCCATGGAGGCCTTCCTGCGGAGCGTCTACCAGGCGTTCAAGGGCACCCGCACGGCGCGCACACCCGAGGTGCTCGCCCTGCTCGAGCGCCACCTGAGCAGGGAAGCCAGGATCTTTCTGGAGGCAGGCCTGAAGACCCAGGATTTCCCGCTGGAAGCCATCCGCATGGAGCTGAAGCTGCCCGCGCCCAAGGCCAAATCCTAGGCCCATGCCACCGGGCAAGCGCGCCAGGGGCGCCGATCTACGGGCAGATCCTGCGCCAGGTGCGGGCCCAGATCCCCGAACGGGTTCCGGGCGAGGTCCTGCCTTCCCTCCGCAGGCGGGCCTACGACGAGCTGGAACGGGAGGGCCTCATCGACACCGTGGCGGGCAAGGGGCTTTCCATGGCCTCGCCCCCGTTCCTTTTTGTCCCGGAGCCGCCGTGATCCTGAGCCCCCTGGCCCTCTTCCTTTCCCTGTCCCTCCCCGCCGCCGCGCGCGAAACGCCCCAGGAGCTCCCCTCCCGCACCGTGCCCGTGACGGCCACCCTCGCACCGGGCACCCTGGCCCAGAGCACCCGGGAGGTGCTGGTGCTGGACGCGGAGACCCTGCGCGCCCTGCCCGCCACCACCCTGGGCGAGGCCCTGGCCCTGGCCGCCCCCCTGGACCTGCAGACCCGCGTGCCCGGCGCCCTCTTCGGCGACCTGCGCATGCGCGGCACCCACTACGCGGGCGTGCTGGTGTGCATCGACGGCGTGCGCTGGAACGACCCCCAGACGGGGCACTTCAACCTGGAGATCCCCGTGCCCCTGGAGCTGGTGGAGCGCGTGGAGGTGCTCACGGGCAGCCAGTGTGCGTTCTTCGGCTCCGAGGCCGTGGGGGGCGTCATCAACGTGATCACCCGCCGCCCCGGCCAGCGCCGGGAGGCGCGCCTGGAGGGCGGCTCCCACGGCTCGGCCTCCGCCGCGGCCCTGGCGGAAGGAGGCGCGAATGCCTGGAAGGCCCGCGCCTACGGCGGATACGCCCGCTCCGACGGCTTCGCGCCGAACCGCGACTTCACCGCCACCCAGGCCGTCGCGGAGGCCGCGCGCGAGCCCCCCGCCGGCAGCTTCCGCATTCTCGGCAGCTATCTGGAGCAGCGCTTCGGCGCGGAGGACTTCTACGGCCCCTATCCCTCCTGGGAAGCCACCCGGACGGCGGGCCTGATCCTCTCCGCGAACCTGGACCGGGGGCCCTTCGCGGGCCACGCCACGCGCCTGGACACCTCCTGGCGCCGCCACGACGACCACTACCTGCTGGACCGCGACCGGCCCGCCCTCTACGAGAACCGCCACAGCAACACCACGGGCCAGTTCAAGGCCGTTTCGGTGCTTTTCCAGAACCGGCGCACCACCTTCACCGGCGCCCTGGAGGCGGGACGGGACGCCCTCGACAGCGCCCGCCTGGGCGACCACCAGGTCAACCGCCTGGCGGGCGCCCTGGAGCTGCTCCAGGAGCTGGCGCCGGGCCTCAGCCTGCAGGCCAGCCTCCGGGGCGACCACAGCAGCACCTGGGGCCGGCAGTGGACGCCCGGCGCGGGGCTCGCCTGGGTGGCCGCGCCGGGCCTGAAGCTGCGCGCCGCCTGGGGCAAGGCCTTCCGGGCCCCCTCGTTCACGGAGCTCTACTACGATTCCCCCGCCCAGAAAGGCAACGCCGCCCTCCAGCCCGAGCGCTCCCGCTCCTTCGAAGTGGGCGCCGACTGGTACGGGAAGGGAGGCACCACCCTTTCCGCCACCCTCTTCCGCCGCCGGGACCAGGACCTGATCGACTGGGTGCGCCGCGCCCCCAAGGATCCCTGGTCCGCCGCCAACCTGGGCGCCTGTGCGGGGGCAAGGGGCCTCCCTCCAGGTGAGCGGCCGCCCCGCCGCGCGCCTCGGCGCCTCCTTCGGATGGTCCTGGACCCGCCTGGACATTCCGCCGTCGGACTTCGTCTCCCGCTACGCGCCGGACTGCGTGCGCCACCACGTGACCGGAACCCTGGCCGCCGACGTGGCCGCCGGCACCGTCCTCGCGGCCACCTGCACCTACAAGGACCGCGCCCTGCCGGGCCCCGACCCCCTGCTGCTCTCCCTGAAGCTGAGCCGCCGCTTCGGCAGCCTGGAAGCCAGCCTCCAGGGCGACAACCTCCTGGACCGCCGCTGGGAGGAACTGCAGGGCATCCCCCTGCCCGGCCGCACCTTCAGCGCCGGCCTGCGGTGGAGGCAGGGCGGGCGGTAGCGCAAAAAGAGCTCATTCCAACGCCCACTTCAGGTCGCCGGAGAAAGGGCCTGCCCCATCTCGAAATGGGTCTCGCCCAAGGAGCCATTGCGTCGCGCCACGGGACGCCAGTAGCGAACAATGTCGTTCCAAGGGATCGACCGATCAATCTCAACCGTACTATCCAGGCCAGGCCCATTGCGCAGATCAAAATTATCAATATTGATATAAAAGTCGCTACACAAGCCCAATGCACATTCGTGTGTAATCCCGTCCCAACCAACGAACATTTCAAACAGCATCGGCACGCCAAGGCTTTCAAGCACTTTTTCGGCACGGAGCCCCAATCGACTCGCAACACACTGCATGTATTCACCACCGTACCCAAAGTAGTGCGTGTTGGAACGCAGCAGCACATTCATATCAACACAAGAGTAGATACAAGAATTGCGCTTCTCTGGCACCATTTCCCCGTCAAGAACCTCACAACAAGCAGATAAAACCTGGCATTCCGAAAATTCACGACCAAATAAATCAACAGCACGCTTACATTTTTCATCAAAGGACAATATGCGAATGCCATCTTTCATCACTTCTTCAATTCGACACCCACTTGCATGATAGACAACAATTCCATCAAAATTCGATTTAATTCTTATTAATATTTTTTCCCAGATTGGATCACAAACACGGCCATACATGTTCTTACTTAAGATCTCCAGATCAACTTTACGCAAAGAACCCCTCATGAGGTCAACCCATGTTTCCGGCTCGTTCCAACAAAGCCCCTTTCGCACCCGTCCCTCCGTGTTTGCACAATGGCTCGAGAACAACCAGAAACTATACATGCCTCCGCCAGACATCCAACGCCCTTGCTATGCTCAAGCTCGGATGGTTCTTTGCCAGGCGAAGGAGTGCGCATGAAAAGGGGCGAGGTCCTGCGGGCGTGGCTGCCGCTGGAGGCGGCGTGGCTGCTGATGGCCATCGAGGGCCCCTTCATCGCGGCGGTGGTGGCGCGGCTGGCCGACCCCACCCTGAACCTGGCGGCCTTCGGCGTGGCCTTCCCCCTGGGCATGCTCTTCGAGAGCCCCATCATCCTGATCATGAGCGCCTCCACGGCGCTGGTGTCGGACCGGGAGAGCCTGCACCGCCTCTTCCGCTTCACCACGGCGCTGAACGGCGCCATCACCCTGGCGCTGGCGGTCTGCGTGGTGCCGCCGGTCTTCGCCGCCCTCTCCATGGGCCTCATGGGCCTGCCCGAGGCGGTGGCCGTGAAGGCCCACGTGGCCCTGGCCCTGCTCCTGCCCTGGCCCGCGGCCATCGGCTTCCGCCGCTTCTACCAGGGCCTGCTGATCCGGGCCGGGAAAACCCGCTTCGTGGCCTACTGCACCGCGATCCGTCTCGTCGGCATGGGCGGCACGGCGCTGCTCCTGGCCCTGCCGGGGCGCTGGCCCGGCGCCTGGGTGGGCTGCGCCGCGCTCTCCGTGGGCGTCACGGTGGAGGCCGTGGCGGCGCGCCTCTGGGCCTCGGGCTGCCTGAGGGACCTGAAGGGCCGCACGCCGGCGGAGGACAGCGCGCCCCTCACCTACCGCGCCATCGCCCACTTCTACGTGCCCCTGGCCATGACCTCGGTGCTGACTCTGGGCGTGAACCCCCTGGTGTCCTTCTTCCTGGGCCGGGCGCGCATGCCCCTGGAGAGCCTGGCCGTGATGCCCGTGGTGAACAGCTTCGTGTTCATCTTCAACACCGCGGGGCTCACCTTCCAGGAGGTGGCCATCCCGCTCTTCGATCGGGGCGAGCGGGCCCACGCCGCCCTGCGCCGCTTCGCCTGGACCCTCGCGCTCGTCGCCTCGGGCCTGCTGCTGCTCGTGGCGCTGTCGCCCCTCTCCCGCCTCTGGTTCCAGGGTGTTGCGGGCCTGAGCCCCCTGCTCGCGGCCTTCGCCGCCACGCCCGCGGCCATCCTCGGCCTCCTGCCCGCCCTCACGGTGCTCGTGTGCTACCAGCGGGCGGCTCTTGTCGTGGCGCGCACCACCCGCCCCATCACCTGGGCCACGGTGCTGGAGGTGGGCGGCATCGCCGCCGTGCTGCTGCTCCTCACCCAGGGCTTCGGCCTGGTGGGCGTCCTCGGCGCCGCCTGCGCCCTCGTGGCCGGTCGCGCCGCCTCGGGGCTGTACCTCATGCCCAGGCTGCGGCAGCTCGGCAGGGCCTCCACTCCCGCATAATGGAAGGCCCCGGCCGCGCGCCGGAGCCTTCCCGTCGCGAGGTCCCCCTTGTCCACACCCATGCAGCAGCAGATCGCCGCCCTGAAGCGCGAGGCGGGGGACGCGATCCTGCTCACGCGCATGGGGGACTTCTACGAGCTGATCGGCGAGGACGCGGTGAAGGCGGCCCCCGCCATGGAGATCGCGCTCACCACCCGGGGCAAGGGCACCGAGAACGAGACGCCCATGTGCGGTGTGCCCCACTTCGCCCTGGAGCAGTACCTGCCGAAGCTCCTGGCGGCGGGCTACAGCGCCGCCATCGCGGACCCGACGGCTCGGCCCGAGGAGGTGAAGGGCCTGCTGCCCCGCGCCATCACGCGCATCATCACCCCGGGCACCTGGCTGGTCGACGACGCCCGCTGGCTGGCGGCCGTCCACATGCTGGGCGCGTCCCCCGCCCGCGACGGGGAGGCGCCTGCGGCCTGCCGCTGGGGCATCGCGCTGCTCCAGCTCGCCTCGGGCCAGCTGCGGGTGATCCCGGGCGAAGGCGCGGAGGCGCTCTCGGCCACGCTGGAGCGCCTGGCACCCCAGGAACTGATCCTGGCGGAGGGCGCGGAGGATCCCCTGTCGGCGGAACTGCCCCGCACGCGCCTGCCCCTCTGGCGCTTCGAGGCCGCGCGCGCCCGCCAGCAGGTGCTCGCCTTCTTCGGCTGGCAGCACCTGGAGGGCGTGGGCCTGGACCCCTACCCGGCGGCCGTCGGTGCCCTGGGCGCCCTGTTGGACGAGGTGGAGCGCACCCAGAAGGGCCGCCCCGCCCACATCCAGGGCGTCTCCCTGGAGCTGGGCGCCACGGGCCCGCTGCTGGACGCCACCAGCGCCCGCCACCTGGAGCTCTTCGCCAACACGCTGGACGGCTCGAAGCAGGGCAGCCTGCTGGCCCTGCTGGACCAGTGCCGCACCCGCATGGGCTCCCGCCTGATGCGGGCCTGGCTGGACCAGCCCCTGCGGGAGCGCGAGGCCCTGGAGCGCCGCTGGGACCAGGTGGCCCGCCTCACGGAGGACCGCCGCCGGGAGCCGCTCCAGAAGCTCCTGGCCGCGGTGCCGGACCTGGACCGCCTGCTGGGCCGGGTGGCCCTCGGCCTCGCCACGCCCCCCGAGCTGGCGCAGCTGCGGGAGGGCCTCGCCCAGCTGGGGCGCATCCCCACGCAGCTGCGAGAGGGCGAGTGGTTCGACGAGAGCGCGGAGCTGGGCCTCTGGAGCCCGGACACGCCCCTGTGCGGAGAGCTGCTCGCCGAGCTGCGGCGCTGCCTCGCGGAGGCGCCGCCCCTGGAGCTGGAGAAGGGCAGTTGCATCCTGGAGGGCGTGGATCCGGAGCTGGACGCGGTGCGCCGCCTCGCCCGGGACGCCAAGCAGGTGATGCTGGAGCTGGAGGAGGAGGAGCGCGCGGCCTCCGGCATCCAGAGCCTCAAGGTGAAGTTCAACCGCGTCTTCGGCTACTACTTCGAGGTCACGAAGGCGAACCTCGCCGCCGTGCCCGGCCACTTCATCCGCAAGCAGACCCTCGCCAACGCCGAGCGCTTCACCACCGAGAAGCTGATGGCCTTCGAGCAGCGCCTGCTGTGCGCCGAGAGCGACCAGCTGCGCCTGGAGGAGGCCCAGTTCCGCCGCCTGCTCGGCGCCGTGCTGGAGGCCCGGGGCGAGCTGACCCGCCTGGCCCAGGCGGCGGCCCGCCTGGACGTGCTGTGCGCCCTGGCGGAGCGCGCGCGCCAGAGCGGCTGGGTGCGGCCGGAACTGTCGGAGGAGGCCGACCTGGTGCTCGCCGGGGCGCGCCACCCCATGCTGGAGGCGCGCCTGGGCCGGGAGTGCATCCCCAACGAGCTGGAGCTGCGGCGGGGCGCCCCCATGGCGGTGGTCACGGGCCCCAACATGGGCGGCAAGTCCACCTTCCTGCGCACCGCGGCCCTGCTCGTGGTGCTGGCGCAGGTGGGTTCCTTCGTGCCCGCGGAGCTCATGCGCTTCGGGCTGGTGGACCGCATCTTCACCCGCATCGGCGCCTCGGACTTCCTGGCCAAGGGGCAGAGCACCTTCATGGTCGAGATGACCGAGACCGCGCGCATCCTGAACCAGGTCACGCCCCGCAGCCTCGTGATCCTGGACGAGATCGGCCGCGGCACCTCCACGCGCGACGGCCTGGCGCTGGCCGAGGCCATCGCTCTGCACCTGCGGGACCTGAAGGGCGGCGCCCCCCGCACCCTCTTCGCCACGCACTTCTTCGAGCTCACGCGCCTGGCGGACGACCGGCGCGTCCGCAACCTGCACGTGGAGGTGCAGGAGTGGGAGGAGCAGCTGCTCTTCCTGCACCGCATCTCGGAGGGCCCCGCGGATCGCAGCTACGGCATCCAGGTGGCGCGGCTGGCGGGCCTGCCCGCGCCCGTGATCGCCGCCGCCCAGCGCCTCCTTTCCGAAAGCACGGAGGCACCCATCCCCGCAGGCCCCGCCCCCAGGCGGCGCGGCCAGGAGGTCCACCAGCCCGCCCTGCCCCTCTTCGAGCCGGAACCCGACCCCCTGCGCGCGGAGCTGGAGGCCCTGGACCTGGACCGCACGACGCCCCTGGAGGCCCTGGCCTGGCTGGCGGCGCGGAAGGGCGCCCGCCCGTGAGGCCCCCCTCGCCGGCCCGCCGACGCGCGGCGTGGATCCTGGCCCTGGCCGTGGACGCCCTCCAGGTGGGCCTGCTCCCGGTCACGGGCACCCTGAGCACCTGGCTGAACGCCCCCCTGGACCTGGCCACGATGGCCGTCCTGTGGCGCCTGCTGGGCTGGCACTGGGCCTTCCTGCCCAGCGTGGCCGTGGAGCTGCTGCCCTACGTGGAGGTGGTGCCGAGCTGGTCCCTGGCGGTCTGGCTCGCCACCCGCGGCGTCTCCAAGGGGTAAGATCGCAGGAACGACCCCTTGGAGGTTTCCATGGCTGCAAACGTGGGCAGCACGGACAAGGCTGCGCGGGTGCTGCTGGGCCTGTGCCTGCTGGCCTTCTATTTCCTGGCCGGAGGCTGGGTGGGTCTCCTGGGCCTGCTGGGCATCCTGCCCCTGGTGACGGGCATCCTCGGCTACTGCCCGCTCTACGCGCTGCTGGGGCGCAGCACCTGCCGGCGCTGAACCCCGCGTAGAATGGGGACCTGGAGGCCCCATGAAGATCATCCGCATCTCCCACCTCGGCATCGCCTGCGAGGGCCTGGACAAGCCGGCCGCCATGCTGGAGCGCCTTTTCGGCATGCAGAGCGGGCACACCGAGGAGGTGGCGGAGCAGAAGGTCAAGACCTCCTTCTATCCCGTGGGCGAGACCACGCTGGAATACCTGGAGAGCACCGACGCGGAAGGCCCCGTGGGCAAGTTCCTGGAGAAGAAGGGCCCCGGCATCCACCACCTCGCCTTCGAGGTGGACGACGTGGACGCCGCGGTGCAGGAACTCCTGGCCAAGGGCGTGCGCATGATCGACAAGACCCCCCCCAAGGGCGCCCACGGCAACCGCATCGCCTTCATCCACCCCAGCGAAACCCAGGG